>JAJZPE010000013.1 GCA_021811325.1 Bacillota bacterium | reverse complement strand
TCCGATCTAAACAGTCTCGCACCGCCGACCGGGATCGACACCAGGTGTGCGGATAGTGTACCAATGGCGATTAGAAACCCCATGAGCACTAAATCCCGGACCTTATCTCGCCCTTCCATTCAGCCAATCTCCTCCCCGGTGCCTCTGGTACAGCTGCTTGCTTTCTAAACATGGTGGAACTTCTGCCTCAATTCACGGACAGCCCCGGCAATGTCCGGTTGACCAACCACCGCGCCTATCATGGCCGCTCCATCGGCTCCGGCCCGGACAACGTAGGCTAAATTCCCGGCGTTAATCCCCCCAATGGCCACGACCGGCAGTGACGTCGCCGACTTGATCCGGCCTATGAGACCTGTCCCGTAAGGTTCTCCCGCATCAGGTTTCGTGGTCGTGGGGAAGATTGGCCCGGTAGCCACATAGTCGGCGCCAGCTTCCTCGGCGGCCCGCGCCTCAGCCCCTGTCTCCACTGAGACGCCGATGATCTTTTTGGGACCCAGGATCTTCCGGGCCAGGGCAACTGGAATGTCATCCTGTCCGAGGTGAACTCCGTCGGCCCCGATAACTTGAGCTATGTCGACGCGGTCATTGACCAGTAAAAACGCACCGGCGGCCTTGGTTATCTCGCGGACCGCCTGCCCAATGACCACCAGTTCCCGATCGGTACCGTTTTTTTCTCGCAACTGGATGAGACGGGCACCCCCGGCAATTGCCTGGCGGACCACTTCGATGGTGCTTCGCCCCATAGACAGGCGGGAGTCAGTGATCACGTATATCTCAAGGGCTTGGCGAAATACTCCTGCCCGTGCATCCTCCACAGTACTGCCCCCCCTCACGGAATTTGCTCTTCGTGAGTTTTCTGTTCTTCTTGTCTTTCAAGGTTCTTCTGGTCTTTCAGGGCTCTCAGGGCTCTCAGGCCAACTCTGTCCATGAAATCGAGGCTAGTCCAGCAAGCTCTCGAGGCGAGAGGTTGGCAAGGTTATCCAGCCAGTTCATCTGAAATGATCCGGGACCGTGGCTTGCCTCCGCCGCCAATTGCCCTGCTACCCCGAGGTAGGCAAGGGCGGAAGCCGAAGCGACCACGGTATCAGGTTCCACCGCGCAAAAGGCCGCTACGACTGCTGTAGAGACGCAGCCGCTTCCCGTTATGCCAGCCATCATGGCATGACCATTCTCGACCACTGCTAGTCTCCGGCCGTCGCTGATGTAATCCCTCGGGCCGGTGACGGCAACCACAGTCCCAAGGTGCCTGGATGCAAGGGGGGACAGCTCGGCGGGTGGTAGATCCTGTTCTATTGCCTCAACCCCTCTGATCTTTGTGCCGACTCCAGATAGAAATGCCACCTCTGAGGCATTCCCGCGCACCGCGGACACTTTCACATGCTCGAGTATTCTCTCGGCAGTCCGGTTACGGTAAGGCGTTGCTCCCACCCCCACAGGGTCAAATATCACGGGGATTCCCCTGCTATTCGCAGCCCTACCGGCGACGATCATCGCCTCCACGGTTTCCGGGGCGGGTGTGCCCATGTTCAATACCAGGGCATTCGATGTTGAAGCCAGGTCAGCCACCTCATCGACAGCAAACGCCATCACCGGAAGGGCGCCTGCCGCCAAGGTGGCGTTGGCCGTGATATTGGCGACCACAATATTCGTGATGTGGTGAACGAGCGGCTTCTCTTTCCTAAGTCTCTCTAATACCGAAGCCGCCTTTTCGCCGGCTGTTTCCATCGTTCTAACCACCCTTCTATTGTGCCGCTTTCCTGTTGCCCTTTCTTCCTGTCTTATGGCGTTGGTCTTGGTTTACACCCGGTGAATGCCACGCTGGCTGCGTCCAACGTGCGCCAGCCCATGGATTCGTCGGCCCATGGCCCGAGCCTAGTTCCAGCGAATGCTCGATACCTGCAGTAATAAACTCTTTCGCTTTCCGTACAGCATCTTCCACACTCGCACCCCTGGCCAGCTCGGCCGCAATAACCGCGGAGAAGGTGCAACCGGTCCCGTGGGTGTTCTTGGTCTGGAAACGAGGCCCCCAGAACTCGGTGAATCTTGTTCCATCGTAAAAAATGTCGACGGTCTGGTTCACGAGAGCCCCGAAAGGTGCTAGATGACCGCCCTTGATGACGACGGTCCTGGCACCCAGTCGCACGACCCGCCTGGCAGCCTCCTTCATTTCCATGACGTCCCGGACCTCCATCTCGGCCAGGGCTTCCGCTTCCGGAACGTTCGGAGTCACCACCAGGGCCAGGGGGAGAAGGACGTCTCTCAGCGTCACCCGGGCATCTTGGTCGAGGAGCGCTGTCCCTCCCTTGGCGACCATTACGGGATCAACTACAAGGTTCTCGAGTCTGTACTGAACGACTTTCTGGCCTACGATGCTTACGAGGTCGGGGGTCGACAACATCCCTGTTTTCAGCGCATCAACCCCGATATCGCTGACCACAACATCAATCTGAGCACCAACTACATCTGGGGGCAGGTTATGCACGGCATATACGCCTAACGTGTTCTGCGCTGTTACGGCTGTCACCGCGCTCATGCCGTAAACCCCCAACACCGTAAAAGCCTTGAGGTCTGCCTGGATCCCGGCTCCTCCTCCGCTGTCCGAACCGGCTATAGTCAGAACCCGGGGTATTGAGTACATCTTCAAGCACCTCCCTCCGGCGGTCCAATACGACTGGACACGGCCTAACCAGGTCGCCACAAAAAAGAACCGCTTCTCCCAGAACACGCGGAAAGAAGCGGCTTAGTCTAAGCAAGCCACCACTTTCCTACGCTGGTATTATCCAGGTCAGGTTCAAGGGTCAAGGGACATCGAATCCCTTGTCTCAGCCTTGAGGGCTCCCCTAGTGGTGAAAACCTTATTCAGTTGCTGATTTCGACATGGATGCCTCAGCGCGGCTCTCTCTTTGATTTCGTGAATTATTTCTAGTCAAATACCAGCAAATCCTCTTATCTCCGGGTTTTTGTTTTCACCTGAAGCCGCGGTCACGCAAGCCCTCGGCAGTACCTGGAAAACCTACGGTGTGTCCGTGTCCTCAAAATCAATCATCCTCCAGGGCTCGACGACGACGGTGCTCGGCACGACCGGCCGCCTCTGAAACAAGCCTTCTTGAAGAACCCTCATGATCCTGCGTCAATCAGGATGTTGGTGTCAACAATCTTCGGCGTTGCCCACGTTCGCCGTGGCAGAAGCCGAAGGCCAGCCCCAAATCCGCTATTGGAGCTGGCCTTCTTCTTGTCGGGGTGGTGGGATTTGAACCCACGGCCTCCTGCTCCCAAAGCAGGCGCGCTAAACCAAGCTGCGCTACACCCCGGTCTTCAGTTTTCGTTCGAAGGTTGCGCTAAAGGTCAACTCAAAGTATAGCCGAAAAGCGCGCCAGCGTCAAAACACCCGTCGAGCAAACACCCGGTCGAGCATGCGTCCCTCAGGAACGCGTCCGGGCCAGCAGTAGGCCGCGGATGGCCCGCGCGGCGCGGCCGCGATGGCTGACTTCGTTTTTCTCGTCGATGGTCATCTCGGCGAACGTCCGGCCGGCCGGTCCGTAGAGGAAGACCGGGTCGAAGCCGTGGCCGCCGTCGCCCCGCGGGGCTTCGGTGATAAGGCCCTCGCAGGCCTCCTCGACCTCGAGCAGCCCGGGCAGGCCGCAACCCCCGCCCGGCCAGGCCACGGCCATGGCCGCCTTGAAGCGGGCCGTACGCCGCTCGGCCGGGACACCTTCGAGCATCTGCAGGAGCTTGGCGTTGCGGTCGGCGTCGGTCGCTCTCGGCCCGGCGAAGCGGGCCGAATGGACACCGGGCCGGCCGGCCAGGGCGTCGACCTCGAGCCCCGAGTCGTCGGCGAGGGCCATTTCGCCCGTGAAAGCGGCCGCCTGCCTGGCCTTAGCGGCCGCGTTAGCGGCGAAGGTGTCGCCGTCCTCGACGAGTTCAGGCACGTCCGGGTAGTCGCGTAGGCTGACCACTTCCAGGGGCAGCCCCCCCAGCAAGGCTTTCAGCTCATGCTCCTTCCCGGCGTTGCGGGTGGCCAGGACGAGCTTCCTCATGCGTCACCCCGGCTGGAGCCAGGCCCGTTGTCGCTGGAGCCAGGCCCGTTGTCGCCGTAAACAGGCCCGTTGTCGCCGGAGTTGGGCCCCTCAGCAAGGCTCGTGGCCGCGGTCTCGCGCGGGCCCGCCCCGAGTTTGAGGCGCCCGACCTCGTCGGCCAGTCCGCCGAGGACTTCCTTCTGGACGGCGATGATCTCCCGCGCCCCGGCCCGGGCCAAAGCCAGCAGCTTGTCCAGCTCCTCGCCGCTGAAGGTGGCCTCCTCGCCGGTCCCCTGGATCTCGACCAGCCGCCCGGCCCCGGTGAAGACGAGGTTCATGTCCACGTCCGCCGCGGAGTCTTCGGCGTAGCAGAGGTCCAGGATGGGCCGGCCGTCGACGATGCCGGCGCTGATCGCGGCCAGGAAGTCGTGGACGGGAATGCCCGTCAGCAGGTCCTTTTGCCGCATGAAGGCGAGGCAATCGATGAGGGCCACGAAAGCCCCGTTGATGCCGGCCGTCCGGGTGCCCCCATCGGCCTGGATGACGTCGCAGTCGAGCCAGATGGTCCGCTCGCCGAGGGCGGCAAGCTCGGTCACGGCCCGCAGGGAACGGCCGATGAGCCTCTGGATCTCGAAGGCGCGGCCGCCCGGGTGGCCCTGGACGTAGGCGCGCGTCTGCCGGTTCTGGGTCGAGCGCGGCAGCATCCCGTACTCGGCCGTGACCCAACCCTTCCCGGAGCCCTTGAGAAAAGGCGGGACCTTGTCCTCGAGGCTGGCGGTGCAGATGACCTTGGTGTCACCGCTCTCGACGAGGACCGACCCCTCCGGGTGGGTCAGGAAGTGGCGCGTGATTTTGAGCGGCCGAAGCTGGTCGGGACGGCGGCCGTCCGGTCGTGGCAATGACAACACCCCCGCTAGTAGCGTTCCAGGTCGATCGGCTCGACGCGGTTGATGGGCCGGCCGAAGAGCCGGCTGCCCACCGTCCGAAAGCGCTCCGGGTCGCCGCTGGTGAAGAAGCGATATCTGCCGCCCGCGGCGCCTTGGCCCGCCCCGCTTGCCCGGTTGCCCGCAGCGCCTTGGCCGGCCGGCGGCGCCTCGAGCCCTCTTTCGCGCAGGATGGCCAGGGCCTCACGGGCGGTCTCCTCGGCCGGGTCGACGATCGCCACGCCCGGCCCGAAGGCCAGCGAGATGACCCGCGACAAGGGCGCGAAATGGGTACAGCCGAGGATGACCGTGGACGGTCGCCGGTCCAGCAGCGGCCCGAGGGCGGAGGCGACCATCCGCTCGACCGGCGGACCTTCGACCTCGCCGTTTTCGGCGGCCATGACGAAATCCGGGCAGGCCAGGCCGGCCGGCTCGTCGGCGAAGCCCAACCCCCGCAGGGCGCGCGGGTAGGCCCCGCTTTCAATCGTCGCTTTGGTCCCCAGGACGGCCAGGGGGCCGGACCCGCGATGGGCCGCCAGGGCGGCCCGCGAGCCGGGGTCGATCACCCCGACCACGGGGACGGGCGAAACGCTCGAGACCTCCACCAGGGCCGCGGCCGTGGCCGTGTTGCAGGCGATGATGATGAGCTTGACACCCTGCCCGTTGAAGAACCGGACGGCCTGGCCGGTGAAGCGCCTGACCACAGCCAGGGGGCGCGGCCCGTATGGGAAGCGGCCGGAGTCGGCCAGATAAACGAAGGGCTCCTCGGGGGCCTGCCGGGCGACCTCGCGGGCGACGGCCAGGCCGCCGACACCCGAATCAAAGACCCCGATAGGTCGTCCGTCCATGATTACGCCTCCCTGGCTTGGCCCGCTCCAAAACAAAACGGGCCGACCGCCCGGTCGGCCGCGAAAGGCCTCAGACTATCCTCTCAGCTGGTTCGGTCTTTGACCGCGGGACCGGGTCCCACGTCTTTCGTCATGAGTAAGTATATCTGCTCCATGGCCTGGATTAAACGTCCCTTTTCGTCCTCGCCGATCGATTCCATCACCGTGGCCAGGTACTTACGGCGGGCCACGAGCACCTGGGCGATTATCTCCCGGCCGCGCCCCTTGATCTTCAGCCTTATCACCCGGCGGTCGCTGGCGTCCCGCTCGCGTTCGATGAGGGCGTTGCGCTCCATCCGGTCGACCAGGTCCGTCGCCGTGGAGCAGGCCAGATAGAGATGGTCGCAGAGTTCACCCATGGTCAGTTGGCCGTGGTGGTCCAGGGCCAGGAGGGCGTTGAACTGCGGCGGAGTGACGTCGAAGTCTTGGAGGATGTCCCGGCCGCGCTTCCGGATGATTATGGCGACCTGGCGAAGCAGTTCTTCGAGTTCGTTGATCTGCTCATCATGAGCCTTCGGCAAGCCGCTCACCCCCATGCACCCTAATATTTCGGCCCCCTAAGTTGCCTTAGTAATCATAGCAAGTCCGGACCCAGCCTGTCAATCCTTGCCTGCGTAGAAGTCGGCGACTCCCTTCCAAATGGCCTCGGCCAGCGACTTCTGGAAGGCCGGGTCTTTCAGCCGCTTCTCGTCGCTGGGGTTGGACAGGTAGAGCCCTTCCACCAGCACCGACGGGGCTTTGGTCTCGCGAATGACGACGAACGGCTCGGTCCGCACGCCGCGGTCGATGGTCCCCAGGGAGGTTATCACGGAGTGGTGGACCGCGTCGGCCAGCGCCCGGCTGAGTGGGTTGGTGTTCGTGTAGTAGGTCTCGGTCCCCGACTGGCGGTCGTATTCAGTGGCGTTGTTGTGGACGGAGATGAACAGGTCGGCGTGGTTGGCGTTGGCGATGGCCGGCCGTTCGTACAGGCCGACGTCGATGTCCTGGGTGCGGATCATGAGCACCCTGGCCCCCGCGGCGATGAGGTAGTCCCGCAGGTAGAGGGCGATGGCCAGGTCGATGTCCTTCTCCAGGGTGCCGCTCGGCCCGCGGGCGCCGGGGTCCGGCCCGCCGTGGCCCGGGTCGACGACGACGAGCTTCCCGACCAGGCTCGACGGGGTCAGGGTGAGCGTCACCTGCTTGCCGTCGGGGGAGTTCGTGGCCGTATAGTCCAGCATGGTCTGGCTCTCGATGGTCAGGCGGACGGTCGACGGATTGTCGGGCAGCACCGCCCAGGAAATGTCGCGCACCAGGCCGTCGCCGGGGACGATGTCCGGGCCCAGGTTGGACGCGGTGGCGAAGGGCACGCTGAGGACGAGGCGGTTCGGAGAGGCCAGGCGTGAAGCCGTCCAACTGACGCCCTGGCTGACTTCCAGGGTCAGGCGTCCGGCGCCGGTCGCTTTCTCATATGAAAGTTTGTTGACCATCGCCAGGAAGTGCCCGATGGCCTCCTGGTCCTTGGCCTCGACGCCGATGCCGGTCGGCTTCTTGAGGTCGGCGACGACCCGGACGACCTGCGGGTCCGCCGAGAACTGGCCCACCCGCAACTGGCTGACGGTGGCGTCGTCGACGGTCACCGCCGGCTGAGTGAGGGACGCCGAAACGGTGGCCCCCTTGACGTCGATGACCGCGCGGTCCGGGTTCTGGAGGGTCGTCGTCTCGCACTTGACCGGCCCGGTGGTGCCGATGACGATGACCTTTTCCTGCCCCCTGGTCTGCATCCCGATGCTGGTCACCTTGTAACCGAAGGTGACCTTGACGGCCGTGTTGTGGTCGTCGGCGGTCACCCTGGCCGGGGTGGCCTCAGGGAAGTCGAGAATGACCCGGGAGATGTTCGGTTCGGACGAGAAGACGCCGGTCCGGACGCGGGTCAGAGACGGGTCGTTGAAGTCGTAGGTGTCTCTGGGCAGCCCGAGGACGGTTCCCTTGAGGTCGATGATCAGCCGGTCCGGGTCCTTGGCCACGGTGGTCGAGAACCCGGTGGTGCCGCCCTTGATGGCGATGGTCACCGTGGCCGCGCCCACGCCCTTGTCGAAGGTCACCCCGGTGATCGTGCCGTCCCGGCGGATGTTGACGGCATAGGCCTTCGGGTCCCAGTCGACGGTGGCCCCGAGAGCCTCGCCGATGAAGCGCAGCGGGACGATGGTCCGGCCGCCGACGGCGGTCGCCGGCACGTCCAGGGTCACCGGACTCTTATTGATGTAGGCCCGGCGGTCCCCGATCTTCAGGGAGATGTTCGTGCCGTTGAGGGCGACGGTGGCGGTCCGCGTCTTGGCGTCATAGCCGACGGTGGCCCCGAAGTACTCGGTGACCACGCGCAACGGCACCATGACTCGGCCTTTGGAGACCGTTGGGGCGACGTCGCTGGGGACCACGGCCCCGTTGATGATGAGCTTGACCCGGGCAGCCGCGGCCGCCGGGCCAACTCCGGAGAGCAGCGTGGCGCCAAGGACCGCCGCCACCAAGAAGGCGGCGAACCAGCGCCGGGTAACGTTTTGACGGTTGCAGATGCGTTCGAAGACCTTGCTCAAAGGGCTCATTGGGCCTCCCCTGGTTGTGCTGGAAAAGTCTCCGTTTCCGTCATTCTACTTAGTTCGACCATCTCCTGCGTTTTTCGCGGGTTTGAGGCCTCGGGAAAACATACCTGCAACCGACCCATGGCCGAAACGCGGCCCCGGGCGGTGGCCCGGGGCCAGGGCGTCTATCCGCTTCCGAGCAGTCTCGCGGCGTTCCCGCCAAAGACGTCGGCGATGTCCTCGTCCTTCATGCCGACCCAGCGGCAGGCGCGGACCTGCTCCTCCAGGTAACGCACGGAGAAGCCGCGCGGGAACCAGCTCGAATCGGTCCCGAAGACTATCCGCTTGGAGCCGATGGTCTCGTAGGTCTTGCGGAAGAGGGTCTCGAGGTCTAGGGGGTAAGGCATCCAGCGGGTCCACTGGTTCGACCCGGAGGTGTCGGCGTAGACGCTCGGGCAGCTCCAGCACAGCTGAAGGAGTTCGCCGAAGTACCCGCACCCGAAGTGGGCGACGACGATGGGCAGGGCCGGGTGATGGTGGGCCACCGGGAAGATTTTCAACGGGTTGATCAGCGGGTGCTCGACAATGCCGCCGCCCGTGCCGAGCCAGCCGAAGTGGACCAGGAACGGCAGCTGCTTCTCCTCCATGTAGGTCCACAGGGGCTCGAGCTCCGGCCGGTCGAAGGAGTCGATGGACAGGGTCGGGGCGATGACCTTGTAACCCCTGAAGCCGAACTCCTCGACGGCCTTCCGAAGCTGATCGAGGGCGTCCGGCGCGGCCAGGTCGTGATGGGCGAAGGGGACGAGCTTGTCCCGATATGGCTTGACGAGTTCGGCCAGCTTTTCATTCCCGCCGCCGGTGACGAGGACGACGCTTTTCAGGCCGTGCTTGTCGACCTCGGCCGCCCAACGGGCGGTCATCTGGTCCTCGGTGACGACGCCCGCATCCTCCGGGTCGGGAAAACCCCATTCCTTGCGCCATACGGCCCGTCGCTCCAGCGAGTACTCCTGGTTCAGGTCGCGCTTCCTGGGCTGGTCACCCGCCGGACGCGCCGGGTCCCGCGGACGGCGGCCCCACACGGGCAGGTGGACGTGGAAGTCGATGATCTCGAGCCCCTCATACGGCATCTAAAGGGCAGCCTCCTTTGGCGTCGAACGACAGTCTCCTATACTTCAACGGGGCCCGCGGTTTTCCTTTCGGGTCTCGAAGGAGCCACGGCCGAAGAGGCGGGTCGGCGCCGGCGGCCTGAGGGCGCGGGCATGGGCGCGGGCATGGCGGCGACCGCGAGGAATCGAAGAGGGCCGGCCATTAGTATGGCCGACCCTCAACGTTTGTGGAGGCGCGGAGAGTTGCACTCCGGTCCGAAGGTGAATTGACAACAGTCTCTACGAGCGTAGCCGGCAGTTCAGTTTCGCCGCCGCGGACGCCCACCGGCGCGAGTCCGCAGCGACTAGCTCTCTTAGTTCCCTGCCGGACCCCGAGCCCGGGTCCTACAGGTAGCCTACTCTAAATGGCGCCTCTGACCGACCACGCAGGCGAGGTCAATCAGGCGTAGCTGTTCTTAAGCAGCTAAAGCGTATTCGTTGGCAGTTAAACGGTTCCCGCGGTTTAACGAGGCACGGGACCTCGGCTCGCTGCTCTTGCCCCTCCTACCCCCGTCGAAACTGATTCGCCCCCAAGAGTGTTAGTCGTTGAAACGCGGGATTTGTTTCAGCGGGCGCGGTCACGCCCGCGCAACTCCCGCTCGGTGTCGCGCCTGGCGTCCCGTTCAGCGATCTGAGCCCGCTTGTCATAGAGCTTCTTGCCCCTGGCCAGGCCCAACTCGACCTTGGCCCGGCCGCGCTTGAAGTACAGGCGCAGGGCCACCAGGGTGAAACCCTTCTCGCGGACCCGCGAGGCCAAGCGCTTGATCTCGCTGCGGTGCATCAGGAGCTTGCGCGTCCGGAGCGGGTCGTGGTTGAAGCGGTTGCCCATTTCGTACGGGCTTATGTGCATATTATACAGGAACAGTTCGTTCTTTTCGAGGCCCGCGTAGCTGTCACGCAGATTGGCCTTGCCGGCGCGCAACGACTTGACCTCCGTCCCGGTCAGGGCCAGTCCGGCCTCGAAGGTCTCGTCGATGAAATAGTCGTGCCAGGCTTTGCGGTTCTCGGCGACGACCTTGATTTCTTGTTGTGGCTCGGACATGGCCATCCCTCATTGGCGCGGCGCCGCCTTTCACGACAACAGGCGCCGACTGACGCGACGGCCCTCGTTGGCGAACGAGGGTCGTGTTCTTTGACCTAATAACCGGAATTTCATTATACCTTTACGAGCCCGAGCTGTCAAATGCGGGCCGCATCGGCCCGAGCCCGAAGTCGATGCGCCGGGTCATCGGGTCGGCCGCGATCACGAAGATGTCGACCCGGTCCCCCAGCCGGTAGCTCCGCCCCGTCGTCTGTCCGATGAGGGCGTATTTCTTCTCGTCCAGGACGTAGTAGTCGTCGGCGAGTTCGCGGACGTGGACGAGGCCCTCGATGGTGTTGGGCAGTTCGACGTAGAAACCGTAGCCGGTGACGCCGGAGATGATGCCGTCGTAGGTCTCGCCGAGCCGGTCGGCCATGTACTCGCACTTCTTGACGTCGACCGAGGCCCGATCGGCCTCGTCGGCCAGGCGCTCGCGCCGGGAGGAGTGCTCGGCGATATCCGGCAGGGCCTCCCGCCACAGACCCTCGCGCACAGGCGTCAAGGCGCCCCCGGCCCGCCGGGACTCCCTGAGGAGGCGGTGGACGACGAGGTCTGGGTAGCGCCGGATGGGCGAGGTGAAATGGGTGTAATACCGCGTCGCCAGGGCGAAGTGGCCGGCGTTGTCGGCGCTGTACCGCGCCTGCTTCAGCGAACGGAGGATGACCCGGCTGACGAGCCGCTCCTCGGGCCGGCCGGCCACTTTCTCCAGGATGGCCTGGAGTTCGGCGGGACGCAGACCCTCGATGTCGCGGAGCTGGAAGCCGAACGGGTAGAGGAACTCGTTGAGGGCCACGAGCTTCTCGGGGTCGGGGCGCTCGTGCACGCGATACATGAAAGGTATCTTCAGGCCCGCGCAGTGCCTGGCGACGGCCTCGTTGGCGGCCAGCATGAACTCCTCGATGGCCTGGTCGGCGATGGTCCGCTCGTAGCGGCGGACCTCAACGGGGTGCCCGGCGTCGTCGAGGACCACCTTGTCCTCGGGGAACTCGAAGTCGATGGCGCCGCGGGCCATCCGGCGCTCGCGCAGGAGGCGCGCCAGCCGGGCCATCCGCTCGAAGAGCGGCACCAGGGGCGCGTAGCGGTCCAACAGGGCGCCCTCGCGCCGGACCAGGACGCCGGCCACGGCCGTGTAGGTCATCCGCTCGGCGGTCCGGATGACCGTGTCGGCGAACTCGTAGCGGAGCCGCTTCCCGGCCGCGTCGAAGTCGATGAAGACGCTCTGGGCGAGCCGGTCGACGCGCGGGTTGAGGCTGCAAATGCCGTTGGAGAGTTCCGGCGGGAGCATCGGCAGGACCCGGTCGACGAGGTAGACGCTGGTGGCGCGGTGCCTGGCCTCCCGGTCCAGAGGGCGGTCGGGATGCACGTAGTGGGCCACGTCGGCGATGTGCACGCCCAGCCGAAAGCCGCCCCCTTCAATCTCCTCGAGGGAGACGGCGTCGTCGAGGTCCTTGGCGTCCTCGCCGTCGATGGTGACGATGGGGAGGTGCCGCAGGTCGAGGCGCGATGCGGCTTCTTCGGCCGGGACCTCCTGCGGGACGCGGGCCGCCTCGCGCCGAGCGTCTTCCGGGAACTCCTCCGGCAAGTCATAGGTCTTGATGATGATGGCCACGTCGACGCCGGGTTGGCCGGCCTTTCCGAGGGCCTCGACCACCCGGGCCTCGGGCCGCCGCAGGCCGTCCGAGTAGCGGGTGATTTCCCCGACCACCTGGTCGCCGGGGCGGGCGTCGCCCTGTTTGCCGCGAGGGACGATGAACTCTGGAAACCTCGCGTCGTTGGGGGTTATCTGTCCGAAGTGACGGCCTATCGTGAAAACGCCGATGACGCGGCGCACGCGCCGCTCGAGGACCCGTACGACCTCCGCCTCGACGCGCTCACCTCGGGTCCGGGCGTGCCCCCGGCGTGGCTTGGCCAGGACGAGGTCGCCGTGGAGGGCGCCCTGGACGTCCTCCGGCCCGATGAAGAACTCGAGTCCATCCGCCGTCTCCAAAACGGCGAAGCCCCGGGCGCTGACCCGGAGCTCTCCGGTGACAAGGCCGGTCCGGCCTGGCGGGGTCCCCCGCCCGGAACGGTTCCTGACCTGCTCGCCCACGATTTACCTCCCCGCCGTGCGCTAAAGGCCGATTTCGCCGGAGATGCCCTTCATCGCCTCGAGCCCGAGGCCGATGAACTCCTCCAACGACAGGCCGAGGTCGGCGCAGTGCTTGATGGTCTCGCGGTTGGCCCCACGGGCGAAGCCCTTCTCGCCGAAGCGGTTCATGATGAACGGGACGTCGACGATGGCCAGCTTCTTCTCCGGCCGGATGAGGGCGGCGGCGACGATCAACCCGGTCAACGGGTCGCAGGCGTGGAGGGCCTTGGCCATCGTCGTCGTCCGCGGCAGCCCGTGGTGCTCGTTGTGGACGCGGACCGCGTCGACGATGTCCAGGTCGAGGCCCATCCCCGCCAGCATGTCCGCCCCTTCCATGCTGTGCCTGGCCGGGTCGTCCTTGGTCGTGTCATAGTCGATGTCGTGCAGGAGGCCGGCCAGGCCCCAACGCTCGGGGTCTTCCCCGAACCGAAGGGCCAGCCGCCGCATGACCGCTTCGACGGCGAGGATGTGCTTCCGTAGGTTCTGGTTCTGGACCTTCTCCAGCATCAGCTGGTAGGCTTCATCCCTGGTCATTGAGCTTCTCGATGTCCTCCTTGGAAATCGGTAGGTAACTGGCCTTGGCGGTCGCGTAGGGCGTTCCGGACGGCCCCACCGCCTCGGCCTCGACCTCATAGAGCCGGCGCGCGTCGCGGACGAGGCGGGCCCGGTAAATGGTGGGCCGCCCGGCCGGGACGGCGTGGCTGTAACGCACCTCGAGCTTGGCCGTGACGGCGGGGATGCCGCGGACGAAGAGGACCTGGGCCATGACCTCGTCGAGGACCGTGGCGACGATGCCTCCGTGGCAGACGCCAGGGTAGCCCTGGTGGACGTCCTGCGGGGTGAAGGTGGTCGTCAGGAAGTCGCCATCCCAGTCGAACTTCAGCTTCAGCCCGATGCGGTTGTCATCTCCGCAGCCGAAGCACATGGCGTAGCGTTCTTCAGGCATCGGCGCGTGGCCTCACTTGAAGAGGGACGCGAAGACCAGCGAGACGATGGTCATCAGCTTGATGAGGATATTCAGCGACGGACCGGCGGTGTCCTTGAACGGGTCACCGACCGTGTCGCCGACGACGGCCGCCTTGTGCGTCTCCGAACCCTTCCCGCCCAGCTTGCCGGATTCGATGTACTTCTTGGCGTTGTCCCAGGCCCCGCCGGAGTTGGCCATCTGCACGGCGACCAGGAAGCCGGTCACCAGGGCCCCCGCCAGAAGCCCGCCGAGGGCTTCCTTGCCGAGGACGAAGCCGATGAACAGCGGACTGGCCACGGCCAGCAGGCCGGGCAGGACCATCTGGTTGAGGGCCGCCCGGGTGCTGATGTCGACGCAGCGGGCGTAGTCCGGGCGGGCCTTCCCGGCCATCAGCCCGGGGATCTCCCGGAACTGTCGGCGGACTTCCTTGATCATCTGGTTGGCCGCCCGGCCCACGGCCTGCATGGCCAGGGAAGCGAAGAGATAGGGCAGCATACCTCCGATGAAGAGCCCGGCGATGACGTGGGGCTCAAGAAGGCTTAGGACGGAGAGGTTCGTGGCCGTGGCGAAGGCCGAGAAAAGGGCCAGGGCGGTCAGGGCGGCCGAACCGATGGCGAAGCCCTTGGCGATGGCCGCCGTGGTGTTGCCGACGGCGTCGAGGCGATCGGTGACCTGCCGGACCGACTTCCCCAGTTCGGCCATCTCGGCGATGCCGCCGGCGTTGTCGGCCACGGGCCCGTAGGCGTCGACGGCCACGGTCATGCCGGTCGTTGACAGCATGCCCACCGCCGCGAGGGCGATGCCGTAGAGCCCGCCGAACTTGTAGGCCACGAGGATGGCCACGGCCACGGTGATGACCGGCAGGGCCGTGCTCTGCATACCCACGGCAAGGCCGGTGATGAGGTTCGTGGCCGGTCCTGTCTGGCTGGCTTCGGCAATGCCCCGCACCGGCGGCCGGTCGGACGAGGTGAAGTACTCGGTAATGAGGCCGATGGCGATGCCGGCGACGATGCCGGCGGTGATGGCCCAGAAGAGGTTGCTGGTCATCCAGAACGAGCGCGACAGGAACCACGAGGCCATGATGACCAGCACCGAGGCCCCGAAGGTGCCCAAGCGCAGGGTCGAAACGGGGTTGGAGCGCTCGCCGCCGCGCACCAGGAAGGTGGCGAGGATCGAGGCGATGATGCCGGTGGCCGCCACGACGACCGGGAAGACGATGCCCCGGATGCCGAAGGCGGTGGCGCCGATGACCATGCCGGCGACGATCGACCCGACGTACGACTCGAAGAGGTCGGCCCCCATGCCGGCCACGTCGCCGACGTTGTCACCGACGTTGTCGGCGATGACCGCCGGGTTGCGCGGGTCGTCCTCGGGAATGCCCGCCTCGATCTTGCCGACCAGGTCGGCCCCGACGTCGGCGGCCTTGGTGTAGATGCCGCCGCCGACACGGGCGAAGAGGGCGATGGAGCTGGCCCCCAGGGCGAAGCCGTTGACGATGGAGAGGCTCTTGAGGTCGAGGGCGTTACCGAAGATGGCCCAGACAACGCCCAGCCCGACGAGGCCGAGGCCGACGACGGCCATCCCCATCACGGCGCCGCTCGAGAAGGCGATGCTGAGGGCCGCGTTCTGGCCCTTGTGGGCGGCGTTGGCCGTCCGGACGTTGGCCCGGGTGGCCACATACATGCCGATGAAGCCGGCCCCGACGGAGCAGATGGTCCCGAAGACGAAGGCCACCGCGGCCTGCGGCGGGAGACTATGCCCGGGGCTCCGGGCCCCGGCCAGCCCGATCAGGGCGGCCATGGCCACGACGAAGAAGGCCAGCGTGCGGTATTCTCGGAAGAGGAAGGCCATGGCCCCCTCCTGGATGGCCGTGCTGATCTCCTGCATCCGGGCCGTGCCCGGTTGCGCCCGGACCACTCTCCAGGCCAGGTAGGCCGCGAAGAGCAGGGCCAGGACGCCGGCCAGTGGGGCGATGAACATCAGCCTGTCCAGAAGCGCTTGGTCCTTGATGAAGGTCATGTCGTTCCTCCCCTGGATCAATTGGCCGGTTCCATCGGCCGGTTCACTGAGCCGACATCAAAACACCCCAACCGGCGAGGTTGGGGCGTGTTCAGCGTGGTAATACAGCGTATGCGCCCCCGCGCGAGCACCGCGAAACGGCTCACCCAGGGCGCGGATACGCCCGGCCGTCAACGGTCGAACAACGTCAGGAGCAGAGCTGTGATGAGGAAAGCAATGGCGAAGACGGTGGTGACCCGGCTGAGCACTTCGTCGAGGCCCTTCTTCTTCCCGAAAAGGGTCGTGGCCCCACCGGCGATGGCCCCCGACAACCCCGCGGCCCGGCCCGACTGGAGCAGGACCCCAGCGATGAGCCCGACCGTGAAGATGATGTGAAAACCGAGCATAATGTAGTAAAGCACGGGACTGCTAAACAAGGCTTTGCCACCTCCCAACAGACAACAAATATTTTATCACAAGTGACGGCAATAGACAATCCGAACGTGACTCCGGCCCAGAAATACCTCGGCGCGGTCAGACCGAGCGTTTGAACGCGGCCAGGCCGGGGAACGCGGCGCTGGCGCCCAGCTCCTCTTCGATCCGCAGGAGTTCGTTGTACTTGGCCACGCGGTCGGTCCGGGACGGGGCACCGGTCTTGATCTGCCCGGTCCCGCAGGCCACGACGAGGTGGGCGATGGTGGTGTCCTCGGTCTCTCCCGAGCGGTGCGAGACCACGGCCGTGTAGCCTGCCTTCCTGGCCATGTCGATGGCTTGGAGGGTCTCGGTCAGGGTGCCGATCTGGTTGACCTTGATGAGGATGGAGTTGGCCACCCCGGCTTCGATGCCCTTCTGCAACCGGACGGTGTTGGTGACAAAGATGTCGTCGCCGACGAGTTGCACCCGCCCGCCGATGGCCTGGGTGAGGAGGTGCCAGCCGTCCCAGTCGTCCTCGGCCAGCCCGTCCTCGATCGAGACGATCGGGTAGGCGTCGACCCAGGCCGAGTAGAACCGGATCATCTCCTCGGGGGAATGGGTGACCCCTTCGCCCTTGAGGACGTATTTCCCGTCCTCGTAGAACTCCGTGGCCGCCGGGTCGAGGGCCAGGAAGACGTCGGCCCCGGGCTTGTAGCCGGCCTTCTGGATGGCCTCGACGATGCTCTCGAGGGCCTCTTGGTTGGAGCGAAGGTTGGGAGCGAACCCGCCCTCGTCGCCGACGGTCGTGTTCAGCCCCTTCTTCTTGAGGACCGACTTGAGGGCGTGAAAGACCTCGGACCCCGCCCGGAGGGCCTCGGCGAACGTCGGCAGGCCGGCCGGGACGACCATGAACTCCTGGATGTCGACGTTGTTATCGGCGTGCTTGCCGCCGTTGAGGATGTTCATCATCGGCACCGGCAGGACCTTGGCCGTGATGCCGCCGAGGTAGGCGTAGAGCGGCAGTTTCAGCTCGGCCGCGGCGGCCTTGGCCGAGGCCAGGGAGACGCCGAGGATGGCGTTGGCCCCCAGGCGGCCCTTGTTCGGTGTCCCGTCGAACTCGATGAGCTTCTTGTCGAGGCCCTTCTGGTCGAGGGCGTCGTGACCGGTGACCTTCGGGGCGATGACCTCGTTGACGTTTCGCACGGCCTGGAGGACGCCCTTCCCGCCGTACCGGGCCGGGTCGCCGTCGCGCAACTCGACGGCCTCGTAGGCCCCGGTCGAGGCCCCGGAAGGCATGGCGGCGCGGCCCCGCGCCCCGCCGGACAGGGTGACGTCCACTTCGACGGTGGGGTTGCCGCGCGAGTCGAGGATTTCCCGGGCCTTGACCGCGGTGATCTTGGTTCCGTTGGTCGCCATCTTGGGCAAGCACTCCTTGTGGCCGTCAGACCGCGCGGGGCCTCACGACGAGGCTCCGCCCGGTCATCTCGGGCGGTTGTGGGATGTCCATGAGGTCGAGGACCGTCGGGGAGACGTCGGCCAGGACGCCGCGCTCGACGGCCCCGCGGGGTCCGCGGAAGGCCTCGTGGACAAGGACGATTGGCACCGGGTTGGTCGTATGGGCCGTGAAGGGACCGCCGGTGGCCGGGTCGATCATCTCCTCGGCGTTGCCGTGGTCCCCGACGATCACGCAGAAATCGCCGGCCTCGCGGACGGCGGCGACCACCCGGCTGAGGCCTTCGTCGACGGCCTCGACAGCCTTGATGGCCGCCTCGAGGAGGCCGGTGTGCCCGACCATGTCGCAGTTGGCGTAGTTCAACAGGATGAAGTCGTATCTCCGCTCGCCAATGGCCTTGACCGCCGCCTCGGTGACCGGTCGGGCGCTCATCTCCGGCTGCAGGTCGTAGGTGGCGACCTTGGGCGACGGGATGAGGACGCGGTCCTCGCCTGGGAAGACCTGTTCCTCGCCGCCGTCGAAGAAGAAGGTGACGTGGGCGTACTTCTCCGTCTCGGCGATGCGCAACTGGGTGCGGCCGAGGCGACTGAGGTACTGGCCCATCGTGTTGTGCAGCGGCTGCGGCGGGAAGGCGGCCGGCATCGGCAGGTCCGCTTCGTACTCGACCATCCCGGCCATGTCCAGCCGGCGCGGCCGGTCTTCGCGGATGAACTCGTTGAAGTCCTCGTCGAGGAGGGCGCGGCTGATCTGGCGGGCCCGGTCGGCGCGGAAGTTGTAGAAGATGACCGAGTCGCCGTCCTTGATTCGGGCGGAGTCCGGGTTGTCGACGACGGTAGGGGCAACGAACTCATCGGTCTCTTCGCGGGCGTAGGCCTTCTCGACGGCCTCGGCGGCCGTGGCCGCCCGCTCACCGCGCCTGAGGACCATGGCCTCGTAGGCTTTGCGGGTACGGTCCCACCGCGTGTCCCGGTCCATGGCGTAGTAACGCCCCATGACCGTGGCCACCCGCCCGACCATCGGCGCCGGGCCCGCGCCCAGTTCGTCCAGCTTCTTCTGAAGTTCTTCGATGTAGGTCAGGGCCGACGACGGCGGGACGTCGCGGCCATCGAGGAAGGCATGGACATAGACCTCCCGGACGCCGGCCCGCGCGGCCAGGTCCAGGAGGGCGAAGAGATGACGGATGTGGCTGTGAACCCCGCCGTCGGAGAGGAGGCCCATCAGGTGCAGGGCGGGTCCCGAACCGGAGGCCGGCGTGGCCCCGCCCCGGGCGGCCCGCTCGATGGGCTCGCGGAGGACGGTGTTCGCAGAGAACGACCCCTCGCGGATGGCCTTGTCGATGCGGACGAGCATCTGCCAGACGACGCGGCCGGCTCCCAGGTTGAGGTGTCCCACGTCGGAGTTGCCCATCTGGCCCTCGGTCAGGCCGACGGCCTCGCCCGAAGCGTCGAGGATGTTATGCGGGTATTCGGCGTAGAGGCGATCGAGCGTGGGTGTGCGGGCCAGGGCGATGGCGTTGCCCTCGCGGCGCCGGCTCTCCCCCCAGCCGTCGAGGACGATGAGGACGGCCATCTAGCGTTCCGCCGCCGCCCCCGCGGTGACGATGGCGGCGAAGGAGTCGGCCTTCAAGCTGGCCCCGCCCACCAGAGCCCCGTCCACGTCGGGGAGGGCCATGAAGTCGGCGATGTTCTCGGGCTTGACGCTCCCGCCGTACTGGATGCGGACCTGCGCTGCGGCGTCGCCGCCGGCGGTCTCGGCCAGCAGCTTGCGGATGAGCCCGGCGACCTCCTGGGCGTCGCCGGCGGTGGCCGCCACGCCGGTGCCGATGGCCCACACGGGCTCGTAGGCCATGACGAGCTGGCGGACCTCTTCGGGCGTAAGGCCGGCCAGGGCCGCCCGGACCTGCCTGGTGACGACCTCGCCGGTCCGGCCGGCCTTGCGCTCTTCGAGCCGCTCGCCGACACAGACGATGGGCGTCAGGCCGAAGCCGACGGCCGCGCGGGTCCGCTTGTTGACCCCTTCGTCGGTCTCGCCGAAGTACTGGCGCCGCTCGGAGTGACCGACGATGGCGTAGGCGCAACCGATGGCCCTGAGCATGGCCGGGGATACTTCACCGGTGTAAGGACCTTCCTTCTCCCAGTGCACGTTCTGTGCGCCGAGCTTGACCGCGCTCCCGGCGAGCGCGCCGGCGACGGCCTGGAGGGCGGTGAACGGCGGGCACAGGACGACGTCGGCCCGGCGTCCGGCGATGTCACCGATGGCCTTGGCCACCCCGACGGCCAGGGCGGCCCCCTCCGGCCCGGTCTTGGACATCTTCCAGTTGCCCGCGATGATTGGTCTCCGCACAGCCCTACCCCCCAAGCACTTTGCTAGGCCATATTATACCAGAATACCGCGCCGCGAAACGAATTCCTGCTGCAGCTTGACTAGCCCGGCGGCGGTCGGGATAATAGACCCTGGAGGTGGCGCCCTTTGGAACTCTGGTTCACCGAACGACAGACCCCCAACCTGAGCCTCGGTTGCCGGATCGACCGGACCATCATCCACGAGAAGACCGAGTATCAGGACCTGGCCATCATCGAGACCCTGCAATACGGGCGGATGCTCGTCCTCGACGGCTGCGTGATGACCACCGAGAAAGACGAGTTCGTCTACCACGAGATGATCGCCCACATCCCGCTGGCCACCCACCCGGACCCGAAGAAGGTCCTGGTGGTCGGCGGCGGCGACGGCGGGGTCATCCGGGAGGCCCTCCGCCATCCGTCGGTCGAGCGGGCCGTCCTGGCCGAGATCGACGGGGCCGTCATCCGGCGCAGCCAGGAGTTCCTGCCGACCATCGCCGCCGGGCTCAAGGACCCCCGGGCCCAGCTGGCCGTGGGTGACGGGCTGAAGCACGTCAAGGAACACCGCGGCGAATACGACGTCATCGTCTGCGATTCGACCGACCCGGTTGGGCCGGCCGTCGGCCTCTTCGCCAAGGAGTTCTTCACCGACGCCCGTGAGGCCCTGACCCCCGAGGGCATTTTCGTCGCCCAATCCGAGTCGCCGTTCCTCCACGGCGAGCTCATCGCCCGGGTCATGAAGGACCTGGCCGCGGTCTTCCCCGTCGCCCGCCTCTACTGGGCGGTCATCCCCACCTACCCCGGGGCCATGTGGACCTTCGCCGTCGGGTCGAAAAAGCGCGACCCGGCGACCGACTTCCGCCGGGTGGAACTGCCGACCAAGTATTACTCCCCGGAGATCCACCGGGCCGCCTTCGTCCTGCCGCCCTTCGTCGGATCGCTGGTCAAGTAGGCGGTCCAAGAGCCTTCCCTGGGAATGTTCCCCTGACCCCATTCTAGCTGGCCTTAACCCGGGCGGGATTTCCTGCCCGGGTTTCCGTTCGGGGAGGAATCCCCTCCCCTGGTGTCTAATACTAATCTGGCTAATGTTTTCCGGAAGGTGGTGGTACCAGAAGGAGGAAGTGTCGGGCCCCCATTGCGGGTGACCCGACCTCATTGTGTCTGGGCACCTAATTTACAGAAGAGGAGGACCGTAATGAAGACTAGGTATAGCCGTGTGCTGGTCACCCTCCTGACGGTCACCCTGATCTTCGGCCTCACCCTGACGGGGATCAACCCGGGCCGGGCCTACGCCGCCGAGCAGGTCAAGGTGACCATCCTGGGCACCAGCGACCTGCATGGGAACATCTACCCGTTCGACTATTTCAAGAACACGGCCAAAGATGACGTGGGGCTGGCCAAGATAGCGGCGCTGGTCAAGAAAAACCGGGCCGCCAACCCGAACACCATCCTGGTCGACGCGGGCGACCTGATCCAGGGCACGCCGCTGGTTTACTATCATAATGTGGTCGACAACGCCCCGGTCGATCCGATGATCGTCGTAATGAACAGCTTGGGGTATGACTCATTCACCGTGGGCAATCACGAGTTCAACTTCGGCCTGAACATCCTCAACAAGGTCAAGGGCGAAGCCGACTTCCCCTTCCTTTCGGCCAACATCCTGAAGGCCGATGGGACCCCGTACTTCACGCCTTATACCGTGAAGACGGTCGGTGGCGTGAAGGTCGGCATCCTCGGTCTCACCACCGAGGGCGTTCCGAGCTGGGAGAAGCCGGAGAACTACGCCGGCCTGACCTTCGCCAGTGCCGTTGACGCGGCCAAGAAGTACGTCCCCATCCTCCGCGACCAGGAGAAGGTCGACCTGGTCCTGGTGGTCGACCATAGTGGCCTCGAGGTCGATCCGAAGAAGGACTTCGCCCCCATCGCGCAGGCCATCCCCGGTGAGAACCACGTCTACGCCGTGGCCACCCAGGTCCCCGGCATCGACGTCATGGTCACCGGCCACGCCCACCAGGATATCGGGAACCTGTCCATCCCGACCAGCGATGGCGGGAGCGTCCTGGTGGTCGCTCCGAAGAACGCCGGGACCCGCCTGAGCCACATCGACGTGACCTTCGAAGCCACGGGCGACGCGGCTCATCCGTGGAAGGTCGTTTCCAAGACCAGCAGCAACGAGACCATCGAGGCCTCCGTGGCGGCCGACCAAGATGTCCTCAACCTGGCCAAGTCCTATCACGAGAAGGCCAACGCCTGGATGGACTCCCCGCTCGGGACGGCCACCGGCGACTTCGCCAACAAGGACGCGCGGCTCAAGGACACCGCCATCGTCGACCTTATCAACGCGGTCCAGATGAAATACGCCGGGACCGACATCTCCCTCGCCGCCTTCTTCAACTCCAACGCGGTCATCCCGGCCGGCCCGGTGACCATGCGGCAGGTCGCCGGCCTGTACTGGTACGAGAACACGCTCTACGGCGTTGAGGTTACGGGCCGGCAGCTGAAGGACGCCATGGAGTGGTCGGCGCAGTACTACAACCAGTACAACTACGGCGCCGACTTCGCGCCAATCATCAACTCCAGCGTCAGGGACTACAACTACGACATGTATTCCGGCCTCAGCTACAAGGTCGACATCACGAAGCCCGTCGGCAGCCGCATCATCGACCTGACCTACCACGGCCGGCCGGTGGACATGAACGCCAAGTACAGGGTGGCCGTCAACAACTACCGGGCCACCGGCGGCACCGGGATCAAGAACGGGACCATCTTCTACAAGTCGTCCGACGAGGTCCGCAACCTCATCGCCGACTATGTCAAGGAGAAAGGTAAAATCAACCCGGTCACCGACAACAACTGGCAGCTCGTCCCCGACTGGCTCAACAACTGGGCCAAGAGCGCCATCGACCGGGTGGTCAAGTACCAGGTCATGGACCGCTACCCGGACAGCACCTTCCAGCCGGACAAGAACATCTCGGTCCTCGAGTTCTACAAGGCCCTTGACAAGGCGTACAACTATGCCATCCCGGCCTCGGCCGGCAACGGGGCCCTGACCCGCGAGCAGGCCGTCGAGGCCCTGGTCAAGGCGTCCGGCGCGACCTCCTCGAACGCGACCGTCACCCTCTCCGGATACGGCGACGCCGGCGACCTCTCGTCGGCGGCCAAGACCGCCTACACGGTGGCCATCGCGAAGGGTTGGGTCACCGGCAAGCCGGACCACACCCTGCAGCCGAAGGGTCTCGTGACCCGCGCTGAAGCCGCCACGCTACTGGCCCGGGCGCGTTACCCCGAGATCACCCTGCTGACCACCAACGACTTCCATGGCCGGATCAACATCAACGACCAGAAGACCTCGAGCGGCTCCTACTGGGGCGGCTCCTCGGTCGTCGCGGCCTACATCTCGCGCGAGAAGGCCAAGAACCCCACGGGCACGCTGCTGATGGACGCCGGCGACGCCCTGCAGGGCACCCCGGTCTCCACGCTGAGCAAGGGCAAGCCGGTCATCGACCTGATGAACGCCGAGGGCTATGACGTCATGGAGCTCGGCAACCATGAGTTCGACTGGGGCGTCGACACCATCAAGGAGCGCGTCGCCCAGGCCAAGTTCCCGGTCTTGGCGGCCAACGTCTTCAAGAAGGGCACGACCGATCGCCCCGACTGGGCCAAGCCGTATGCCATCTTCGAGAAGGAAGGCCTGAAGATCGGGGTCATCGGCGTCATCACCGCTGATACCCCGAACATCGTCGTCGCCGAGAACGTCAAGGACCTCGATTTCAAGGATCCGGCGATGATCGTCAACATCCTGGCCCCGCAGCTCAGGTACATGGGCGCGGACATCGTCGTCGTGCTCAGCCACGTCGGCGGTTCGCAGGACTCGAAGACCGGCGCCATCAGCGGTGAACTGGCGACCATGGCGCAGACCGTCGGCAGCGTCGATGCCATCATCGGCGGTCATAGCCATAAAACGGTGGCGGGCAAGATCAACGGCGTCCCGGTGGTCGAGGCGTACTACCAGGGCCGCGCCCTCGGTGAGATTGTCCTGACCATCGACGGCCTCACCCACCAGGTCCTGAACTCCAAGGTCCAGACCATCCCCACCTACCAAGACGGCGTGACCTACGACTCAGCCCTCCAGGCCAAGGTCGACGCCTACAACCAGGAAGTCGCGCCGCTCATCAACGAAGTCGTCAACACCACCGACGTCAACCTCGACAACACCCGGACCCAGCCGTCGGCCCTCGGTGACCTCATCACCGACGTCATGCGGCAGGTCTCGGGCGCGGACATCGCCCTGACCAACCCGGGCGGCATCCGCACGAACATCCCGGCCGGCGACATCACCGTCGGCAAGCTCTGGGAGGTTGACCCGTTCAGCAATACCCTGTGCACGGTGGACATGACCGGCGCCCAGGTCAAGGAAGCCGTCGAGCAAGGGGCCAGCTCCACCGGCGTGGTCCAGGTGTCGGGCATCAAGTTCAAGTATGACCCCGCCCAGTCGGCCGGGTCGCGCGTCTACGAGATCACCCTCAGCGACGGCACCCCGCTCGACATGGCCAAGACTTACAAGGTCGCCACGAACAGCTTCATGTTCACCGGTGGCGACGGCTACAAGGCCTTTGCCGGCGGCAAGAACGGCAAGGACACCCAGGTCGTCATCCGCGACGAGGTCATTAAATGGATGAAGGCTGAGAAGGCCGCCGGCCGGAAGATCACCTGGACAAACACGGACCGCAGCCTCAAGGCCCCGAAGCCCTGAGCACGGTGCGGTGAACCGATGGCCGCTTCGAGCTTCTGAGGTCGCACTGAGCGGGCCCGGATTCCTCCGGGCCCGCTTTCTTTGTCCGGAAAGGACGGCGCCGCCCTCCGCCGGCCTGGATTGCCTTGAGTTTACCAGGATAGCGCCACCGCCGCGGCGCATGTTAATCATTGCGGTTAAATCTTCATGGCCAGAGGAGGGTGCCAATGCCCGAAGTAAGCTGCACGGTCAGTTCATGCAAGTACTGGGAGCAGAAGAACCTCTGCAACGCCTCCCACATCATCATCCAGAGCGATGAAGCCGGCGGGTTCGCGCCGACGTCGAAGATCGACCAGTTGACGGAGACTCCGGCGTCGAGCAAGGACGAGACCTGCTGCCAGACCTTCAAGAACGAGCAGGGTTAGGGCCGGGGACGCGGAGCGGATGCGGGCATGGACGCCCGCATCCGCTTTTTGTGGGCCTATCGTTGTCCGCAGCCACGTCCGGCGCCCAGGATTTCCCGCCGGCGCGCCGAAATCAGACTGCGCCGGGGCTCAATGTATCCGCCCCGTGATTCGTAATCACACCGTTGGAGGTGGGTGCGACCTTGCTCAAAAACCTCAATCAGACCTGGGACCTGGACGGTATCTTCCCCGGCGGGAGTCACTCGCCGGAATTCGCGGCCTATCTCGACCGGCTCGAGGCCGACGTCAGGGAGCTGGCCGGCGAAGTCGCGGCCGGGGCGCCGACCGGCGCCGCCGGCTGGGCCGCGCGATTGGACCGAGTCCAGGACGCCATGGTTCGCCTGCGCCAGGCGGGCGCCTTCACATCATGCCTCAACGCCCAGGACGTCGGCGACAAATACGCCCGGGTCGTCGCCGCGCGCGTCAGCCAACTGAGGGCGGGCTTCGCCTCGGTCCTGACCCGGCTCGACCAGCAGATGCTGGACGTGCCCGACCTGTACTGGGACGAACTCCTGAAGAGCGAGGCCCTCAGGTCCCTGGCCTTCAACCTCGACGAGCGCCGGCAGCGGGCCCGCGACATGCTCCCGCCGGACCAGGAGACCCTGGTCAACGACCTCTCCGTGGATGGTTACCACGGATGGGCGGAGCTCTATGACGTGGCCACCGGCCGGATGACCATCACCGTCGAGGACGACGGGAAGATCGTGCGGATGTCACCGGGGCAGGCTTCGAACCGGCTGTCCGACCCCGACCCGAAATTCCGCGCCCGGCTGATGGAGCGGTGGGAGGAGGCTTGGGCCGGCGAGGCCGACTTCTGCGCCTTGGCCCTCAACCGCCTGGCCGGCCACCGGCTCAACCTCTATCGGCACCGCGGCTGGGAGTCGGTCTTGAAGGAGCCCCTGACGATCAACCGCATGTCGGCCGAGACTCTGGACGCGATGTGGGAAGTCGTCGCCGAGAGCAAGGACCGCCTGGTCACCTTCCTGCAGCGGAAGAAGAAGCTCCTCGGGCTGGACCAGCTGGGGTGGCAGGATGTCGCCGCCCCGGTCGGCAAGACCGAGGGCAAGCTCAGCTACGACGAGGCCGCAGGGTTCATCGTCGAGCAGTTCGGCCGCTTCAGCCCGCGGATGGCCGAGTTCGCTACGAAGGCCTTCGTCGGCCGCTGGATCGAAGCCGAGGACCGGCCGGGCAAGCGGATGGGTGGCTTCTGCACCAGCTTCCCGGCGATGAAGCAGTCGCGCATCTTCGTGACCTTCTCCGGGACCATGGGCAACGTCGCCACGGTCGCCCACGAGCTGGGGCACGGGTATCACCAGTCGGTGATGAACCAGTTGCCCCCGATGACCCAGCAGTACTCGATGAACGTGGCCGAGACGGCCTCGACCTTTGCCGAGATGATCGTCGCCGACGCCGCCGTGCGCAACGCCCGGAACGCCGAGGAGCGGCTGGTCCTGGTCGAGGACAAGCTGCAGCGGGCCGTGTCGCTGCTGATGAACATCCATGCCCGCTTCATCTTCGAGACGCGCTTCTACGATAAACGCCGGCGCGGGGTGGTTGGCATCCAGCGGCTCAACGAGCTGATGACCGAGGCCCAGAAGGAAGCCTTCAAGGGCGCCCTGGATCTCCATCACCCGCACTTCTGGGCGTCGAAACTCCACTTCTATGACACCCGGACGCCGTTCTACAACTTCCCTTACACCTTCGGCTTTCTCTTCAGCGCCGGGGTCTACGCCCGGGCCCTCGAGGTCGGCCCGGGATTCGAGGGCCAATACGTCGACCTGCTCCGCGACACCGGGCGGATGCGCGTCGAGGACCTCGCCGCGCGGCACCTCGGCGTCGACCTGGCCAAGCCGGATTTCTGGCGTAAGGCCGTCGACGTGGCCCTGGCCGACCTGGATGAGTTCCTGAGGATGACGGCTTAATCAGGCAGGAATACCAAAGGCCCCCGCCGATCGGCGGGGGCCTCGTCGTGTTCCACAAGCCACGCCCCGAAGGTCTCTATCTGAGGAACTCGGCCGCAAGCCGCTTCCCGGTCGGGGTGGCTGCCAGGCCGCCCTGAGATGTCTCCCGCAGGGCCGCCGGGAGGGCCCGGCCCACCTCGCCCATGGCCACAATGACCTCGTCGGCCGGGATGACGCTCCTAACGCCGGCCAGGGCCATGTCCGCCGCGGCCAGCGCGGTCGCCGCGGACAGCCCGTTGCGCTTGACGCAGGGCACCTCGACCAGCCCGGCCACCGGGTCGCAGACCAGCCCGAGGGAGCCCTTGAGGGCGATGGCCGCCGCGTCCACGCATTGAGCCGGCGAGCCGCCCGCCAGTTGCACCGCCGCAGCCGCGGCCATGGCGGCCGCCGAGCCGCACTCGGCCTGGCACCCACCCTCAGCCCCGGACAGGGTGGCTTTGGCCGCAATGACCTGGCCGACACCGGCGGCGGTGAAGAGGGCCTCGACCAACTGCTCATCGCCGGCCCCCACCCGCTCGGCCACGGTCAGGAGGACGCCGGGCAGGACCCCCGCCGAGCCGGCCGTCGGGGCGGCGACGATGCGGCCCATGGCCGCGTTGACCTCGCTGACGGCGATGGCCCGCACGATGGCCGTGCCAAGCTGTTCTCCGGCGACGAGGCGGGTGGCGCCCGCCTCGACCATCTTCCTGGCGTCGCCGCCGGTGAGACCGCTGCGGGACTTGATCCCGGCCTGGCCGCGGGCCGCCGCTTCGCGCATGACTTCGAGGTTCCGGGCCATCCTGGCGTTCAACTCAGCCTCGGAGGTCTCGGTCTCTCTGGCCTCGGTCTCGCGGACGACGGCCCCGATGGTCAGGCCGCGCTCGGCGGCGACGGCCGCCAGTTCGGCCAAGGTCCTGAAGGGCATGGAGGTCTCCTCCTGTCCACATGCTCAATGGGTCTCTGGGCCCGCAAGGGTTTATCAGTCAGCTCAGGGCGATCGGCGGGACGGAGAGGGCCGTGTCCACGCCGGGGATGCCGGCGATGAGGGCCATGGCCTCAGCCGTGACGGGCTGGTCCAGCTCGATGATCATCAGCGCCCGGGAATGCCGCGCCTCGCGGGAGACGCGCATGGCGGCGATGTTCACCCGGTCGGCGGCGAGGAGGGAGCTGGCGGCGGCGACCACCCCGGGCCGGTCGATGTACGAGAGGATGACCGCGTGGTACTCGCCGGAGAAGTCCACGACGAACTGGTTGATGCGGGTGATGACGATGCGCCCCCCGCCCACGGATGAGCCGGTGACCGTCGTCTCCCGGCCGTCCTTCGCCGCCAGGACCACGCGGGCGGTGTTCGGGTGGACGTCGGCGCCGAGGTCGACCAGTTCGAACGTGACGGCCAGGCCCTCTTCCGCCGCCAGCCGCAGGGCCGACGGGATGCGCTCGTCGTCCGGCTTCATCCCCAGGAGGCCGGCGACGAGGGCCAGGTCGGTGCCATGACCGCGGTAGGTCTGGGCGAACGAGCCGTGGAGGCCCAACCGGGCCCGGGCGGGCGTGCCGCCGATGATGGCCCGCCCGGCGAGCCCAAGCCGAACCGCCCCGGCTGTGTGCGATGAAGACGGCCCGGTCATCACCGGGCCGATGATGTCGAAGACGCCGGCCATGCCTGCACCTCCCGGTCAATCTCTTGCTTCGCCGTTTCCTTTTTCCCTACGATAGCCTGCCCGGGGCTTGTACCGCGTGAACGCCTCGGCGCGCGAGATGTTTGTTGACAGGCTTTTCCCGCCCGTGATACGATGGTCGAAAATTCGCGGGTGGGATGGGCCTTGGCCAGCAACGGCTTCAGTGAAGAGATAACCCTTGAAGGGCACATCATCGACTCCTGGGTGTTGCCGAGGGTCTTCGACACCGTTATGGACCTCGGCGGGTCGTTCGACCTCGAGGAGATCCGCGTCGGGCGGCGCAAGGACGAGACTTCGTTCGCCCGCCTGAGGATCTCCGCCGGCAGCGAGCAGCAGCTCCACGCCATCGTCGCGGCCCTGCAGGGACACGGCGCGGTGGTCGTCTCCGACCACGACGTGGCCACCGAGCCGGCCCCGTCCGACGGCGGCCTGCCGGACCACTTCTACTCGACCACCAACCTCCCGACCCAGGTCCGCCTGGGCGGGCGCTGGCTCGACGTCGGAGGCACGGAGATGGACCTGGTCATCCTGGTCGACCGGGAGCGCGGCCAGGCCCGCATGGTGCCGATGGCCGAGGTCAGGCGGGGCGACCCGGTCGTCGTCGGTCACGACGGCATCCGGGTCGTCCCCCTCGAGCGCAGCCGCGAGCGCGAGGTCTTCGCCTTTATGGCCAGCGGGGTTTCCTCGGAGAAGCCCAAGCGTCACGTGATCGCCGAAATTGCCCGGGAGATGCGCGAGACACGGGCCCACGGCGGCAAGGTCCTGGTCGTCGCCGGGCCGGCCATCATCCACACCGGGGCCGCGCCGCACCTCGCCCGCCTGGTCCGGGCCGGCTACGTGCAGGTCCTCTTCGGCGGCAACGCCATCGCCACGCATGACGTGGAGTCGGTCCTCTTCGGCACGTCCCTGGGCGTGGCCCTTGACAACGGCCGGCCGGTCGAGGGCGGGCATGTCCACCACATGGCGGCCATCAACGCCATCCGCCGGGTGGGTTCGCTGCGGGCCGCGGTCGACAGTGGCCTCCTCCGCGAGGGGCTCATGTACGAGTGCATCAAGCACGGCGTCGAGGTCGTCCTGGCCGGCTCGGTGCGCGACGACGGCCCGCTCCCGGACGTCATCACGGACATGGGCGAGGCCCAGCGGCGGATGCGGTCGGCGCTGCATGGCGTGGAGATGGCCCTGATGATTGCGACCATGCTCCACTCCATCGCCACCGGAAACATGCTCCCGGCCTCGGTCAAGACGGTCGTCGTCGACATCAACCCGGCCGCCGTCACCAAGCTGGCCGACCGCGGCACCTTCCAGGCCCTCGGGCTGGTCACAGACGCCGATCTCTTCCTGCGCGAGCTGGTCGGGGCCCTGGGCCTGAGTGGGTAACCCCCGCCCCCCCCGCTACTTCAGGCGCTTGCCTTCGGCCAACAGTTCTATCGCTTTGTCAATGCGCCTGGCCCTCGTCTCTTCTTTCTTCGAATCCTCGATCCAGTCGACGTAGGCTTTCTGGTGGGAGTAGGCGAACTGCTCAAAGACCGCCTTGGCCTTGAAGTTCCGGTCCAGCGCCGCCGAGAGGCCCTCGGGGACCTGCACCGTCCGGGCCTCGGTGTCGGGCTCCAGATGGTGCCCTTCACCGCCAGACGGGCCTTGGTGCCGAAGACCTTCGACACGTCGAACGGGACCACCAGCATGGTCCAGGTGCCCGCGGCGCCCTGGCGTTCGAGCTTGGCCTGGAATTCTTGTTCCGCCATAGGTCCATCCCCACCTCGTCTCAGGTCGGATAAGATAATCATTCCCGCAGAATAGGTGAATTCGAAAGGGGCAGGCGCATCGCCTGCCCCTTCTGCCATGCCATCCCCGAGGGCTCAGCGCCCTCCGGGGATGACGGGCGTGGAGTCGACCACGCAACGTCACCCCCTTTCCTTTGACGGATTTTTGCGGGTTGGCCAACCGCACCCTTAGTCTATCACGGTTCGGCGGCCGCGTCAGCCCCGAGAACTGGTCGAAGCATTCTTTCCGGCGGCCCCCCGGGCCAGGATCTTGCGGATGGAATCGTGGCTCAGGTGGAACTCGGCCATGAGGACCTCGGTGGAAGCGCCGTCATGGTGGCGTTGACGGATGCGGTCGTTACGCAGAGTCAGGGCGTGCCTGGCCCCGCTCCGCTCGCCCCACCCGAGGCGTTCCGCCATGGGCACGTAGAGCTGGGTCCCGGCCGCGTGTCGCTGGACCGCCGCCAGGAGCCGCGGGGGCAGCACGTCGGCCGCGTTCTGATAGCGTCTGGTCATGCCAGGCCTCCTCCGTCGGGAGCAGGTGATGGGCGTGTCCGGCGCTGAGCGCTCGGCGCTGGGCGTTCGGCGCCCGGAGACACGAAGACCGCGGGTCCACCCCGCGGTCCGGCCTGGCATGGATGATGGGACCTCAGCCTGGCGGTCTATGCCATCAGGCCAATGGGCCCCAACCAGGCTCGGGCGGGGTGAGACGCATGTTGTCGCTGGACTTGGTGCTGACCATGCGGACACCTCCTCCTGGTTACGAGTTGGGGGCTTCTGGGGATAGAGTACACCGGGTCGGGCAGCCCGGTCAAGTCGGGGAGGAAACCCACTCGGGCTGTGAGAACCTTCAGTTCCGGAAGGGGGCCTCGCCGGGCCTAGCGGCTGGCGAGGAAGGCAGCCAGCACACTTACCGGGACGGCCGCGAACAGTCCTGTTCCTTCCCCCGTTTCGGCGACCAGTATGCCGACGACTCTTCCGTCCGCCCCCGCCAGCGCCCCGCCGCTCGAACCGTGGGCTGCTGCAATTGCCGCCACCATGTCACCGGCCCAGTAGCGCGCAACATTGCCGACGGTCAGGACGGACGGGATAATGCCCATGGGGGCATTGGGTTCAACCGTTGGCGACGAGATCAGGGCAACGTCCTGCCCCACCTTCACCTTCTCGTGAGAGGGCACATTCGCAAACGAGGGAAAAGCTGGGCCGTGGTCCTGGAGGTCCCGTCCGCGGACGGAAACCCGCATCAGAAGCAGGTGACGGTCAATGGCAGTCATAACTGGCCAGGTGAGTCATCGGCCGCCCGGCAGCGGAAGGCGTGAGACGAGGTGACGGAGTGGATTTCCTGAGGCACCTGTCGGTCCGCGTGAGTAAGGCGACGGAGCTGAGGGACTGGAGTGAATCCCGGATCATCCGGGTCGAAGGGGAGCGCGACGGCCGCGCGGTCACTCTTTACTGCAAATTGGCCAGGTCCGGCGGCGACCGGGAGCACGCCGTCTATCGCTTCGCGGCCGACCGCCCCGGGTTCCCGGCCCCCCGGGCCGACTTCGCGAAGGACGGCAGCGGCGAATGGCTGGTCATCGACGAGGCCGCGGGGACACGCCTCGCCGACTTCAGAGGCTCCGGCCATTATCTGACCGCCGGCCGGGCCCTGGCGTCCTTTCACGCACGCGCCGCCGGCTGGCTACGGGACGCGGGGGCGCGGCCATTCATGTCCGCCGTGGAAGACCTGAACGCCCTTCTCCCCGGCCTCGCCACCGTGGCCCTCGCGGAGACCCGCCGGCGCGCCGGCGAGGGCATCCATGCGGGCATCGACCTGCCCCTCTTGGGCGAAGTCGAGGAGCTGACGCGGGGCGTGTGGACCAAGCTTGTCCAGGAGGTCCGCCACTTGCCGGTCACCCTGATCCACGGGGACTGCCACAACGGCAACCTCTTTCTGTCCGACGATGGCCGGCTGACCCTCATCGACTGGTCCTCGGCCGCGCTCGGCCCGGGGTTGGTCGACTTGGTCGCCCTCCTCGACGTGGCCGAACGGATGGGCGACCCGACCGACCCACCGGCCGAGGTCAGGCGGGCTTACTTCGACGCCCTTCCATCGAACTGGGGCGCCCTGTACAGCGACTCCGCGCGGGCCTGGAACCTGGTGCGAATCGTCCACGCCCTCCTCGAACTGCGCTGGTTCGCCGCGACGGGCGAGGACTTTGGCGAGCGGGCCAATCGCGAGTTGATGATGTTAGATATGGCTCTAGACCACTTCCGCCACAGGCAGTAATTCGCCAGGCTGCTGGGGGTGGTCAATATGGCCTCCATGACCCGAGATAGAGAAGGGTGTGCCCCGAGGATGTGGAATCACTAGCTAAGTGCCAATGACCGGCAGGCAGTACTCCTCACCGGTTCTTATGGGGGTTTGAGCCATGGCCCTACCAATCGTTACAGAGTCCGACATTGGAACCCTTGTGCCAGGCGTCACCGCCGTCGGTCACCCGCAGAAAGGGGGACAGAAACTGGTATTCCCTTGCACCGCTTCGGGTGTCCGTTGTGCCATTAAGGTCATGCTGGCAAGTCCTGAGCCTAAGGACCAAGGGCCAAATGACGGCAGCGAGGCTTTTTTCGACGAGGTCGCGGAGCGAGCCAGGCGTGAAGTAGCCATAATAGGTCAGTGCGATTGTCCGAGCCTGATCAAACTGGGCCCAATTGGACTAACGAGGGCGAGTCTCGGTGCTCAGAGTCTGGTGCTCTTTAGCGAAGAGTGGATTGATGGACGGGATCTCGGGAGAATCATCCACGAGGACGGTGCGCTCTCCTTAGGCGAGCTAGTTCGCCTGGGGAAGGACGTCACCAATGCCATAGCGGCCTTATGGAGTCTGCAGAAGGTTCACCGCGACATCAAGCCCAACAACATCATGCGTCGCAATGGAACGGGGGATTTTGTTTTGCTAGACATGGGCTTTGCCCTAGATTTAGCAGACCAATCCCTGACATCCTACGGGTTCATACCGGGCACCCAAAGATACTTTTCACCTGAACAAACCGACTTGGTGCGTAAACGTCTGCTTGATTTTAGGTCGGACCTTTTCCAACTGGGAATTGTCCTGTATGAAGCAGCTACAAGACAACACCCATTCTGGAGGCCGGGCATGACGACCTTGGAGGCAACTCAGGCAATGCTTGGATCCAATCCCCTATCTCCAAAGCATTATAGGCCTGAGATTCCCGCTGCATTAGAACAGATCATTGTGAGGCTCTTGGCGAAAAAGCCACACCTTCGCTACCGCAACTGCGACGTGCTCTGCCAGGCGCTGTCAAGTGTTAATGTCTGACGTTGGGGGGAATCTGGCGTGACGGTCTTGGCCCAGCACGGCTACGGGAAGTCAGACAAGATCCAAACCGCACTTCGCGAAGGGGTCTTGGGTGGTCTCGTTCTTAGCCCAAAGGATGAGGAGCCCTCCAAAATGTACGATTACATTGACCTTCTTCGCGGTGAGTTCGGGGGCAACATCGCGATCCTCTTTGATCCCCAATTCTACGCCACTACGATACCTTCTTGCAGAGATGGTTACCTCCCCGGTTACCCGTATTACCAACCGGGGCTTACGCGTGGTCGCTTCATTTCACAATCTGACATCCACCAATACGCCCTTAATGCCCTGAAATACCAAGCTAATCTCAACCTGTCCGGGTTGATGTCCCCAGCAATCTTATTCCAAGACTTCAGGGACCCATGGAGTCAGATAGCCTTATCCATGTTAAGAGAGAGCATCGATGTTCATGCAAG
>JAJZPE010000135.1 GCA_021811325.1 Bacillota bacterium | reverse complement strand
CCCATTCCTGGCCGCCCGCGGAAATGCTCGGCCCCGGGCGGGAGCGAAAAGGTTATCGGCCGGAGGTGGGCGAAATGCAAGGCGGGAGGAACGAACGCATGAGCCAGACCGTTCCCCAGGCCGAGGTCCTCACCGTCAGCGAGCTCACGGCCCGCCTCAAGCGCCTCATCGAGGGCGAGCCGTGGCTGCAGAGCGTCCTCGTCCGCGGGGAGATCTCCAACTTCAAACTGTACCCCTCGGGGCACGCCTACTTCACCCTGAAGGACCGGGCCACCGAAGGCGACCGGCCATACTCGACCCGCGACGAGACCACCCAGATCAAGTGCGTGATGTTCCGGCGCTGGGCGGAGAAGCTGCCGTACCATCCCCAGAACGGGATGCAGGTCATCGCCGGCGGCGCGGTCGGGGTCTACGAGCGCGACGGGACCTACCAACTCTATGCGGAAGTCCTGCAGCCTGATGGCCTTGGCGGGCTGCACCAAGCCTTCGAGGACCTCAAGAAGAAGCTGGCCGCCGAGGGCCTTTTCGCTGAGGCCCGCAAACGGCCGCTCCCGTTCCTGCCGCGGCGCGTCGCCGTGGTCACGTCGCCGGCGGCGGCCGCCCTCAGGGACATCGTCAAGGTGACGACCAAGCGTTTCCCGCAGGCCTGGGTGACCATCGTCCCGACGCAGGTGCAGGGGAGCCAGGCGCCGGCCGACATCGTCCGGGCCATTCGCCTGGCCAACCGCCTGGAGTCGGTGGACGTCATCATCCTGGCCCGTGGCGGCGGGTCCATCGAGGAGCTGTGGGCCTTCAACGACGAGGCCGTGGCCAGGGCCGTCGGCGACTCGCCGGTGCCGGTGGTCACCGGCATCGGCCACGAGACCGACACGACCATCGCCGACTTCTGCGCCGACCGCCGGGCGGCCACGCCATCGAACGCCGCCGAGATCGTCTTCCCGGACCGGCGCGAACTCGATTCGCGCCTGCGCATCCTCCGGTCCCACTTGCGCTCGGGCCTTCGGTCGCACCTCGAGGCGAAGCGGCGCGTGCTCGAACGTTTGAGCCAGCGGTCCGTCCTGCGGCGGCCGCAGGACCGGCTGGACCGGGCCCGCGAAGATGTCGCCCGGCGCCTGCGCCAACTGCTCCAGAGCAGCCGGCACGTCCTCGACTTCAAGCGGGCCGACCGCGACCACGTCGTCGCCCGGCTCGACGCCCTGTCGCCGCTGGCGACATTGGCCAGGGGTTACAGCATCTGCCGGACCTTGCCGGACGGCCGGGTCGTCCGCAACGTCGGCGAGCTGACCCGGGACGAGCGGGTCGAGGTCATCCTCTTCCGTGGCGAGGCCATCTGCCGCGTCGAGGACCTGAGGGACGGGGGAGACCGCGAGACCAAGGGGACCCGCGAAGCGAGAGGGGTCCCAGGCCCGCACCCGATAGAAACGACAGCACCGTACGACCTGTTTTCCTACTCCGGACCCGCCCGAAGCGGGACCGGCCGCAAGGGCGAAGACGCCGAGGACAACGAGGAGGAGCCGCGATGAAAAAGGTCAAGCTGCCGGACATGCCTTTCGAGAAGGCCATCGAGCGGTTGGAGAAGATCGTCTCCGACCTGGAGAGCGGCCGACCGACTCTGGACGAGGCCCTCGACCTCTTCCAGGAGGGCGTGGGGCTGGCCAAGATGTGCACGGGCAAGCTGGATGAGGCCGAGAAGCGCATTGAGGTCCTCCTCCAGAGCGAGGACGGCGAGCTGAAGACGAAGCCCTTCGCGGTCGAAGAGCCGGCGGGCGAGGGTGAGCGCGACCGTGGGTGAGTCCGGAGACGGCTTCGCCGCCCTGATGAAGGCCACGGCGGCCGAGGTCGACCGGGCTCTCGATGGCTACCTGCCGCGGGCCGACGAACCCCCGCGCCGCCTGCACGAGGCCATGCGCTACAGCGCCCTGGCGCCGGGGAAGCGCATCCGTCCCTTCATCCTGCTGGCGACGGCCCGGGGCTTCGGCCTCGAGCCGGCGTCGGCCATGCCCTCGGCCGGCGCCCTCGAGTGCATCCACGCTTACTCCCTCATCCACGACGACCTGCCGGCCATGGACGACGACGACCTTCGGCGCGGGCGGCCCAGTTGCCACCGGGCGTTCGACGAGGCCACGGCCATCCTGGCCGGAGACGCCCTCCTGAACTTGGCCTTCGAACTCATGGCCCGGGTCCAGCCCGGCCTGGTCGGGCCGGCCGCCGCCCTGGCCGCCGCGGCCGAACTCGGGGTGGCTGCGGGAAGCCGCGGCATGGTCGGCGGGCAGGCCCTCGAGTTCGAGTGGCCGCATCCGGACGAGGCCGCCCTTCTGACCATTCACCGCCACAAGACCGGCGCGCTTTTCCGGGCGGCCGCTTCCATGGGAGGCCACCTGGCGGGCGCCGACCCGGAGAGCGTTCGTCTCCTGAGCGATTTCGGGGAGACCTTCGGACTGGCTTATCAGATTGTCGACGACCTGCAGGACGCGGCCCAGGACGCGGGGCGGGGCACGGGCGTCCTCGGTCTGACGCCGGCCGGCGAGGCGGCGGGGAAGGCCCGCGCCGTGGTCGACGCCGCGCGTCAACCCTTGAGCGCCTTGGCCTCGCGCGGTCACCGCCTGAACGCACTCAAAGAAACGCTCGATTGGCTGCAAGCCAAGTTGTGAAAGCGCCACCAGAGCCGCTCGACCAGTCTTGACGTCTTGCCGGTGGTTGCCAGGAGACCGTCCGTATCCTGAGCGCCGCGATGTCACGTCGCCCTATCGTCGGCCTCAGTCGATGCGGCCGCCTTCAACGCGACGCCAACGGCCGTGGGCGGCTTTGCGGGGCCGACGGCGACGTCCAACCGTTTTGCGCGTCGTTGCCCCGGTTTTTCAGTCATGTTATAATGAAACCCTGAACGCTGGTGGCAACGCCAGCTATTTCAGGCTCTTGAAAGGTAAATATCGTTTTCGGTAGGTGGTACAGTATCCTAGTCAGCGCCGCCGCGCCCTAGGGCGGGCCTAAAAAGCCGCCGATAGGCACATCGATGAAGTTCCTGGTGATGGCTTCCGACGCCCAGTCGGGGGTTGTTGCTGGGAGATAAGAAGGATGGGGCGATCTACAACGGCATGTAGGCGTAGACCCTGCCTTCGCGGAGGCCCAAGCACGTGGTGCCTGCACCTAGCCAGTGCATTACGGCTTGGAGTTGTACCTGTATGCGGGGCCAGAGCTTCGGTCAGGCTTTGTGTGCAGTGTAGCCTGCCTTGAGCGGAACAGGCGGATGGCGGGTCCCGTTCGCTCGTGCGTGGGCCCACGCCGGGCGACGCAGCCGCTCGAAACCTGTTCGGCAAAAAAGGCTAAGGTGCGGACGGACTGTCGAGGAAAACTCCTAGGCTGTTCTTGGACGGAGGCGCAGCGGGGATTACAGTGTGGCCTAAGTGGCAATCTAGCACGGCCGTCGGTGACGCGGCCGGACTGACGTAAAGGGAAACCGCCGGGGCGGCGACGCCGCGGTGCGCAGTCAGGGAAAGCCTGCTGGACCTCAAGCCACAACATTTACCCGCATCGCCACCACCTACCGGCCTATTTGCATGGGCCTGCCCGAACCAGGGGCGGGCCGGTTCACAAGTTTGGCTCTCTTTTTCTAATCCGGGGCCCGACCGGGACCTTCGCCGGTCTCGGAAAACGGGTCTTAGCTCGGGTGATGTAACGGTTGGGGAATAATAAGGACGGCGACCACCAACGACGGAACCTGATTCGAGGCCTGCAATTCGGGCTCATCGGTTTTGCGCTCGGCGTGCCGATCACCCTCGCTTCTGAGAGTGTCATGCGGCACATGAACCTGGTCCTAGCCTTCGCCGTCCTGCTCCTGATCGTCCTCCTGAACATCGGATTCGACATCATCGGCATCGCCGTGGCGGTGGCCAAGGAAAAGCCGTTCCACGCCCTGGCCGCCAAGCGGATGCCCGGCGCGATTCAGGCCATCCGGCTGATCCGGAACGCCGAGAAGGTGGTCGCGTTTTCCAACGACGTGGTCGGGGACATTTCGGGGACCATCAGCGGGGCCGCGGGCGCCGCTATTCTCGTTCGTCTGGCGGTCATCGGCCCGTCGCTTAGCGAGACCCTCATCAGCGTGGCCTTCTTGTCCCTCATCGCGGCCTTGATCGTCGGCGGGAAAGCCGCCGGCAAGGGTGTCGCCATCGATGACAGCTTCGCCATCACCTATGCCGTGGGCCGGTTCCTGTATTGGCTGGAGGAGCGCCTGGGTTGGGCGATCCTGGCCGAACCGCCACGGACGCGGCCCGCGGCGGACCGTAAGAACGGGAGGAACTAGGAGACGGGACTGCTGGAGAAAATCAACGGGCCGGCCGACGTGCGGGCCCTGCCCCCGGAAAGGCTGCCGGATTTGGCGGCCGAGGTCCGGGCGGCGATAGTCGATACGGTGTCGCGCACCGGCGGGCACATCGCCCCGAGCCTGGGTGTGGTCGAGTTGACCATCGCCCTGCACCGGGTGTTCGACAGCCCGCTGGACAAGATCATCTTCGACGTCGGGCACCAGTGTTACGCCCACAAACTCCTCACCGGACGCCGGGAGGAGTTTTCGACGTTGCGGCAATACGGAGGCCTCTCGGGGTTCCCGAGGCGGGAGGAGAGCCCCCACGACCAGTTCGATACCGGCCACGCCAGCACTTCGGTCTCGGCCGCCTTCGGGATAGCCAAGGCCCGTGACCTCAAAGGCGAGAAGCACGAAGTCGTGGCGGTCATCGGCGACGGGGCGATGACCGGCGGCATGGCCTTCGAGGCCCTGAACCACGCCGGCCACGACGGGACCCACCTGGTCGTCGTGCTGAACGACAACCGGATGTCGATCGCCCCTAACGTCGGCGCCCTCTCGGACTACCTGCGGAAGATGCGCGTCAGCCCGCACTACTGGCGCTTCAAGGCGGACATCGAGGGCCTCCTGCGGCGGGTCCCGGTGGTCGGCGAAGGGCTCGCGCGTTTCGCCGAGCGGGTCAAGAACAGCTTGAAGTACCTCCTCGTGCCGGGGATGCTCTTCGAGGAACTGGGCTTCACTTACCTCGGGCCGGTCGACGGGCACGACCTCGACGTCCTCGAACGCGTCCTCCAGGACGCGCGGGATTTCCACGGGCCGGTCCTGGTCCACGTGGTCACCCAGAAAGGCCGCGGTTACGCCCCGGCCGAGGATAATCCCTACGCCTTCCACGGGCCCGGCCCGTTCGACCCGGACACCGGCGAGCGCCTGAAGTCCAACGGCGCCCCGACCTACTCCGAGGTCTTCGCCAAGACCCTCGTCGAGCTGGCGGGGGACGACCAGCGGGTGGTGGCCATCACGGCGGCCATGCCCGATGGGACAGGCACGGAACTGATGGCCCGCACTTTCCCCGAGCGCTTCTTCGACGTCGGCATCGCCGAGGAGCACGCCATGACCTTCGCCGCCGGCCTGGCGGCCCAGGGGATGCGCCCGGTCTTCGCCGTCTATTCGACCTTCTTGCAGCGGGCGACCGACCAGTTCATCCACGACGTGGCGCTGCCGGGTCTGCCCGTGGTCGTGGCCGTCGACCGGGCCGGCATCGTCGGCGAAGACGGGCCGACCCACCAGGGCGTGTTCGACATCGCCATCCTCCGGGCGGCTCCCGGGGCCGTCCTGATGTCCCCCAAGGACGAGGATGAGCTGCGCCACATGTTGAAGACGGCGCTATCCCTCGACGGCCCGGCGGTCGTGCGCTATCCACGCGGCCAGGCCCCCGGGGTCACGCTGGACGGACCACCGCGGACCCTGCCGGTGGGCAAGGGCGAGGTCCTCCGTGAGGGACAGGACCTCGTCATCGTCGCCCTGGGGAACACGGTCCATCCCTCGCTACGGGCGGCCGAAGCCCTGGCCGCGCGGGGCATCGAGGCGGCGGTCATCAACGCCCGCTTCGTCAAGCCCCTCGACCATGACCTCATTCTGACCTGGGCGCGGCGTTGCGGCCGCATCCTGACGGTCGAGGAACACGCCCTGACCGGCGGGTTCGGGAGCGCCGTGGCCGAAGCCCTGGCCGCCGGAGGCGCAGCGATTGGCGGTGGGGCGGAGGCAAGGGCCGTGACCCTGAAGATGCTCGGCATCCCCGACGAGTTCGTGCCGGCCGGAAAGCCGGCCCTCCTCAGGGAGCGCTATGGCCTGACACCTGAGGGCATCGCCCGCGTGGCCGAGGCCATGTTCCCGGAACGCCGGGGCGAGGCCGACGAGATGCAGACCGCCGCCACCGGCAACGGCGGCGGGCGGGAGCGGGCATGAAAGGCAGAGAGCGAGTCCGGCTGGACGTCCTCCTCGTCGAGCGCGGCCTTTTCCCCAGCCGGGAAAGGGCCCAGGGGG
>JAJZPE010000134.1 GCA_021811325.1 Bacillota bacterium | reverse complement strand
CCCTCCCCCCCCCCCCCGGTCAGAAGGGCAGGCCGGCCTGATAGTAGTCCCCGGGGCGGAGGAAGTTCGAGACGGCCAGACCGATCAGGCGGACCGGCCGTCCCCCGGGCACGGCCCGCTCGAGGAGAATGACCGCGGCCGCCCGGAGGACATCTTCCTCGTCGGTCGGGCTTTGCAGCGTCTGGCTCCTGGTCAGGTTGGTGAAATCGGCCAGCCGGACCTTGACCGTCACCGTTCGGGCCAGGAGACGGTGCTCCCGGAGGCGGTCGGCGACCTCGTCGGCGAACCCGCCGATGGCTGCCGCCAGTCGCTCGCGGTCACGGACGTCGTCCGGGAAGGTGGTCTCTGCGCCGACGGACTTGACCTCCTGGCGCGGTTCGACCGGCCGGTGGTCGATGCCCCGGGCCAGCAGAGCCAACTCCTCCGCGCGGCGCCCGAAGAGCCTGGAAAGGAGGCCCTCATCCATCCGCCGGAGGTCGCCGATGGTGAAGACCCCGATGCGGTGGAGGCTCAGCTCGGTCTTCGCCCCGATCCCCCAGAGCTGGCGGACGGGCATCTCGGGCAACAGCCGCTCGGCCGCCGCCTCGTCGAGGACGACGAAACCGTCCGGCTTCTTCAGATCCGAGGCCAGCTTGGCCAGGAGCTTGTTGGGGGCCACGCCGACCGAAGCGGTCAGCCCCGTCTCGCGGGCAACGCGGTCCTTGATCTCGCGGGCCATGACCGTCGCCGTCCGCCCGGTGCGGTCGACGGCCGCGGTCACGTCCAGGAAGGCCTCGTCCAGGGACACCGGCTCGATGAGGTCGGTGTAGTCCCGGAGGACCCGCCGGACCTGCTTCGAGATGTCCACGTAACGCTGCATCCGCGGGGTCAATAGGACGGCGGACGGGCACAAGGCCAGGGCCCGCCCGGTGGGCATGGCCGACCTGACCCCGAACCGGCGGGCCTCGTAGGACGCGGTGCTGACGACCCCGCGGGCCCGCGGGCTGCCGCCGACGATGACCGGCCGGCCCCGCAGGGCGGGGTTGTCCAACTGCTCGACGGAGGCGAAGAAGGCGTCCATATCCACGTGGATGATGGACCGCCGCTCCTGTCCGTCCATGCTCCTCCCCGCTTTAGCGGTACCTGACTCCCGCCGCCTCCAGGCGGTCGACGGCCTCTTTGAGCCGCTTCTCGTCGACGGTCAGGGCTACCCGAACGAACCCCTCGCCGTGGGGGCCGTAGGCGACGCCTGGGGTGACCACGACCCCGGCCTTGTCCAGGCACACCTGAGAGAAGCCGCCGGAGGTCTGCCCCGGCGGGATCGGGACCCAGACGTAGAAGGTGCCCTTGGTCTTCTCCATCTGCCAGCCGAGGGCGTTCATCCCGTCGATGAAGACGTCGCGCCGGCCGGTGTAGAGCCGGTTCATCTTGGCGAAGAAAGCCGCCGGGTCGTGGTCGAAGGCGGCCGCAGCCGCTTCCTGGACGGCCGTGAACTGACCCGAGTCGGTGTTGGTCTTGATGATGCCCAGGGCCGAGACCGCATCGGCGTTCCCGACCATGGCGGCGATCCGCCAGCCGGTCATGTTGAACGGCTTGGAGAAGCTGTAGAACTCGACGGCCACGTCTTTGGCCCCGTCGACGGCGAGGATGCTCGGGGCGACGTAACCGTCGAAGGTCATCTCGGCATAGGCGTTGTCGTGGCAGAGGAGGATGTCGTGGCGCCGGGCGAAGTCCACCGCGCGGCGGAAGAAGTCGAGGTCGGCCACGGCCGACGTGGGGTTGTTCGGGTAGTTGATGAAGAGGATCTTCGCCCGCCTGGCGACGTCCTCGGGGATGGCGTCCAGGTCGGGCAGGAAGTCGTTCTCCGGCAGGAGGGGCATCAGGTACGGGTCTCCGCCGGCCAGAAGGGTGTGGGTGCGGTAGACCGGGTAGGCCGGGTCGGGGATCAGGACGACGTCCCCTGGGTCGACGAAGGCCCAAATCAGATGGGCCAGACCCTCCTTCGAGCCGATCAGCGCCACGACCTCGCGATTCGGGTCCAGTTCGGCCTGGAAGCGCCGGCGATACCAGTCGGCCATCGCCCGCCGGTAGAAGGCCGCCCCTTGGTAGTCGGGGTAGCGGTGATAGGCGGGCTTCTTGATGGCCCGGCCCATCTCCTCGACGATCCAGTCCGGGGTGGGCTGGTCGGGGTCTCCCACGCCGAGGGCGATGACGTCGACGCCCTTGGCCAAAAGCTCCTGCTTGCGCTGGTCCATCTGGGCGAAGATGTATGGGGGGATGGACGCAATCCGTTTGGCCCTTCTCACCTGATGATACCTCCCGCGCGGGACCGTGGGCGGCCCCGCTCTTAGGACGGCGTGTTCCAATAGGACAACGGGTTCAATATGGAAACTCGCCGGTGAAGACCTCGACCGTCGGACCGGTCAAGTAGACGTGGTCGTCGGCGGCCCATTCGACGAGGAGTTCGCCGCCGTCCACGTGGACCAGCGCCTTGCGCCCGGTCAGTCCCTTCAGCGAGCAGGCGACCACCGAGGCCGAGGCCCCTGTGCCGCAGGCCAGGGTGATGCCAGAACCGCGCTCCCAAACCCGCATGATGAGTTCGTCGGGCGAGATCACCTGGACAAACTCGACGTTGGTCCGCCGCGGGAAGAGCGGGTGGTTCTCGATGAGCGGGCCGACCTTAGGCAGGTCGACCGCCTTGATGTCGTCGACGACGAAGATGGCGTGCGGGTTCCCCATCGAGACGCCGCTGAAGCGCATGACCCGCCCGGCCACCTCGAGCGGCTCGTCCACGACCCGCGTGTCGGGCTGGCCGCCGGCCATCGGGATGTCCCTGCGGGCCAGACGTGGCCGGCCCATGTCGACGCGGACCGAGACCGCCCGGCCGTGGTCTTCCTGGATGACCTCCGTGCGGATGAGCCCGGCGCCGGTCTCGATGGCCAGGCTCCTGCCGGCGGCCAGCTTCCGGTCGTAGACATACTTGGCGAAGCCGCGGATGCCGTTCCCGCACATCTCGCCCTCGGTCCCGTCGGCGTCGAACATCCGCATTCGGAAGTCCGCCTTCTTCGACGGGAGGATGAGGATGATGCCGTCGGCCCCGACGCCGAAGTGCCGCTCGCTCATCCGCCTGGCCAGTTCAGGCAGTTCTTCCTCGGGGATCTTGACCTCGAAGCCGTTGATGAACAGGTAGTCGTTGCCGGATCCCTGCAGCTTGACGAATCGCATCTGGGCTTCAGGTCCCCTTTCTCAAACAAAATCCCTGGGCTCGGCCCAGGGAGTCGGTGGGATCGAACCTAATTGAATGATATTCCCTACGTCTCACCATTGTCCTCCTCGGGCGGCGCCAGGCTCTCGCTCCGCCCGACCTGCAACCATAGTCTCTCTTTGCCGTGATAAATCAATACCCGCCGGAGACTGACGAAGATGTTCGGACCGGCCGCGGCGAGGAGCACCCAGAACCAGTCGCCGGGCCCGAGGGCCACCGTCTTGAAGACATGCTCCATGCCCGGCAGATAGATGGCGCCAAGCATCATCGCCGTCGAGACGGCCACGGCGAAGAGCAAGAAGCCGTTGCTGAAGAGACCCAACTTGAGGACCGAGCGACGCTCGGAGCGGCAGTCGAAGACGTGGATGAGCTGGCTCGAGACCAGGGTGGCGAAGGCCAGCGTGCGGGCGTGTTCGACGCTCGCCCCGGCCTTCATGGCCAGCCAGAAGACGCCCAGAGTGGCCAGACCGATGATGGCCCCGCGGAGGGTTATCTTGATGGCCAGGCGGCGGGCGAAGACGCTCTCCTGCGGCGGTCGGGGCGGCCGGTCGGCCACGTCCGGCTCGGCCGGCTCGACCCCGAGGGCCATCGCCGGTAGCCCGTCGGTGACCAGGTTGACCATGAGAATCTGGATGGGCAGGAGCGGCAGGGGCAGGCCGGCCACGGCGGCCAGGAACATCGTCAGAATCTCCCCGACGTTGCACGACAGGAGGTAACGGATGAACTTGCGGATGTTGTCGTAGATGGCCCGGCCTTCCTCGACGGCGGCGACGATGGTGGCGAAGTTGTCGTCGGCCAGGACCATGGCCGAGGCTTCTTTGGTCACGTCGGTCCCGGTCTGGCCCATGGCCACGCCGATGTCGGCCTCCTTGACCGCCGGGGCGTCGTTGACGCCGTCGCCGGTCATCGCCACGACCTGCCCCTTCTGCTTGAGGGCCCTGACGATGCGGAGCTTGTGATGGGGTGAGACGCGGGCGTAGACCCTCGCCGTCTGGGCCGCCCTGGCCAGCTCGCGGTCTGACAGGCGGTCGAGGTCTCGGCCGGTGAGGACGGCCCCCCGCGGGACCTCGCCGTCCTCGATTATCTTTATCTCTTGGGCGATGGCCCGGGCCGTGGCCGGGTGGTCGCCGGTGATCATCACCGTCCGGATGCCGGCCCGCCGGCAGGTCTGGATGGCCCGGTAGACTTCCTTGCGCGGCGGGTCGATCATCCCGGCCAGGCCGGCGAAGACCATCTCCCGTTCGAAGGTCACCAGGTCCTCGAACTCGGCCCGGCCCTCGAGGACGGCCGCCGCCCGCGGGTCGCCGACCGGGATACGCCGGTAGGCCAGCCCCAGGACGCGGAGGGCGTCGCCGGCCAGTTCCTCGTTGGTCCGCATGGCCTCGAGCCGGTCGGCGGCGAAGAGCGGGCGCTCCCCGGCGTCCCCGACGACCCGCGCGCAGAGGTCGATGACCGTGTCGGCGGCCCCCTTGCACAGGACCAGGAGCCCGTCGTCGGTCTTGTGGAAGGTGGTCATCCGGCGGCGCTCGGACTCGAAGGGTACCTCGGCCACGCGGGGCCACTCGGCCTCGAGGTCCTCGACCCTGATTCCGGCCTTGGCCGCGGCCACCAAGAGCGCCCCTTCGGTCGGGTCACCCTTGATGCCCCCGGGGACCAGGCGGGCGTCGCCGCAGGCCGCGGCAATGCTCAGGGCCAGGCGTAGGGCCCCATCGCGGCGCGGGTCGAGCCGTCGCCGCTCGCCGTCGGCGAACTGCCCCTTGGTGGCGTAGCCGTTGCCGCTGACATAGACCGACCGGCCGCCCACGGTCAACCTTCGCACGGTCATCTGGTTCTCGGTCAGGGTCCCGGTCTTGTCGGAACAGATGACCGTGGCGCAACCCAGCGTCTCGACGGCCGGGAGCTTGCGGACGATGGCCCGGCGGCGGGACATCCGTTGCACCCCGAGGGCCAGCGAGATGGTGACGATGGCCGGCAACCCCTCGGGGATGGCCGCCACGGCCAGGCTGACGCCGGCCAGGAACATCTGGTAGGCCGATTCGCCATGGAGGATCCCGACGGCCACGACGACCCCACAGATGAGCAGGCAGGCGGCGACGATGTACTTGCCGAGCTGTTCCAGGCGGCGCTGGAGGGGCGTCTCCTCCTCCCCTGCCTCCTGGATCATCCCGGCGATCATCCCCATCTCGGTGCCCATCCCGGTCTTCGTGACCACCCCCCGCCCCCGGCCGCGGGTGATGATCGAGCCCATGAAGAGCATGCATCTCCGCTCGGCCAGGCTCGGCTGATGGGCGAGGACCGGACGCGGGTTCTTCCGGACCGGGTGGGACTCGCCGGTCAGGGCCGCCTCCTCGGCCGCCAGGCTGCTCGACTCGACGACGCGGAGGTCTGCCGGGACGCGGTCGCCGGCCTCGACCATGACGAGGTCGCCGGGGACCAGGTCGACCGCGTTGACCTCCTTCTCCTCGCCGTCGCGGACGACCCTGGCCGCCGGGGCCGTCAGTTCGCGCAAGGCGGCCATCGAGCGCTCAGCCCGGTACTCCTGGACGAAGCCGAGGATGGCGTTCATGATGACGATGGCCACGATGGCGATGGCGTCACCGGTCTCGCCGAGGAGGAAGGAGACCACCGTGGCCCCGAGGAGGACGAGGACCATGAAGTCCTTGAACTGCCCGAGGAAGATGGTCCACGGGGAGATGTGGTCGGCCTCCTCCAGGGCGTTCGGGCCCACCTCGGCCAGCCGGCGTTCGGCCTCGCGGGTGGAGAGGCCCCGCCTCAGGTCCGTCCCGAGCGAAGCCGCGACCTCGACCGCTTCCAGCGCGTACGGAGCCTCGTCGTGCATGGCCCGACCACCTTCCCGGCCCGTTTGGCCCGTGCCGGCCCGGGGCGCGGCCCGGCCAAGCAGGGGCTTCCATCAGGAATCCTTATTCCGGGCCGGGATGGAAAATGCCCGGGACGGGGGTCCCGGGCGGGGTGGGCTATTTGCGGCTGGCCCTGCCCGTCGTAGGTGGCCAGGACCTCGGGCACCGGGGCCAGGATGTCGTTGACGTAGCTGAGCTCGAGGTCGTAGACCTTGTTCTTGTTGCTCTTGTCGTGGCCCTTGCCGTGGCCCTCCTGGCCGCC
>JAJZPE010000133.1 GCA_021811325.1 Bacillota bacterium | reverse complement strand
TGTGCCCGCGCAGGCTGACCAGCACGTCGCGCGGGTCCTCGCGCTCGGTGACGGCGAGTATCGCCAGCCCCTCGGGGAGGACCGTCGGGACGTCCTTGAGACTGTGGACGGCCAGGTCGATGCGACCGTCCAGGAGGGCCGTCTCGATCTCCTTGGTGAAGAGCCCCTTGCCGCCGATCTTGGCCAGGGAAACGTCGAGGATCTTGTCGCCCTTGGTCTTAATGCCGACGACTTCGAAGGGCGTGTCCGGGTAGGCCTGGCGCAGGCGGGCCACGACCCATTCGGTCTGCCTGATGGCCAGGGCGCTCTCGCGCGACCCGACGCGGACGACCGCCGGGCGCTCCTCGGCGGGCCGCCCCTCAGCCGGCCGTGCCCTGGCGGGCTGCGGGTGGTTCTGCGGGTGGTTCTGCGGGTTGCTCATGTCACCTGCTCCGTTGGCTCACGGAGGAGCCGTTCGAACTCGTCGCGGGCCTCGGCCGCCCGGCCTTCCCGAAGGAGGGCCAGGACCCCCGAGTCGACCAGCCTGGCGAAGATGGCCCGGCGACGGCTTTCGTTCGGCTCTTCTCGTTTTATTGTCTCCCGTGCTTCTCCCAGCCAGTCCAGGAACTGCCCGTACTCTGGCCCGAAGTCGGCCTCCAGGCGCTCGCGGACGCGCCGGGCCAGAAGCGGGCTCTTGCCGTCGGTGGTCACGGCGATGCACAGGCTGCCGCGGCGGGTGACGGCCGGGACGATGTAGTCCGAGAGGGCCGCGTCGTCGACCACGTTGACCAGCACGCGCCGCTCCCTTGCGGCCTGGGACACGGCCCGGTTGACCGCCGGGTCGTCGGTCGCGGCCACGGCCACGAAGCAGCCCCCGAGGTCGGCCGGGGCGAAGGCGCGCCGCACATAGGTCACGCGCCCCCGGGCGGACAGGTCGAGGACCTCCCGGGCGGCGTCCGGGGCGACCACGGTCACGGCCGCCCCGGCTTCCAGCAACGCGGCCACCTTGCGGGCGGCCACCGCCCCGCCCCCGACCACCAGGCAGCGGCGGCCGGACAGGTTCAGGCTGATCGGGTAGTACTCGGACATGCGGGGCCTCCTAGCGCGCTTGCCCCTCCCCCGCTACAACCGCCGATGGAGGCTGTTCAGGAAGAGGTTGACGACAAAGAAGTTGACCAGGACGAAGACATACCCAATGATCGACAGGTAGGCGGCCTTCCGCCCGTGCCAGCCGAAGCGGGCCCGCAGGAGCAGATAGGCGCCGTAGACCGCCCAGGTGATGACGGACCACGTCTCCTTGGGGTCCCACGACCAGTGGCTCCCCCAGGCGTGACCGGCCCAGATGGAACCGCTGATGATGCCGAGGGTCAGGAGGGCCAAGCCGACGGCCACCAGGCGGTGGCTCCAGGTGTCGAGGACCTCCAGGGAAGGCAGACGGCGGAAGATGAGGCGGAAGGCCTTGGACCGGAGTTGCTTCTCCTGCAGCAGGTACATCAGGGAGAGGACGAAGGCCATGGTGAAGGCGGCGTATCCGATGATGGACAGGGACAGGTGGACGGCCACCCAGGCACCGGCCAGCGTCGGGTCGATGACCGAGGCTTCGCGGGGCATCGCCGCCGCGCTGAAGAGCAGCACGAAGGTCACCGGGGTGACGAAGGCCCCGGCAACCTTCAGCCCGATGATCGATTCGAGCAAGGTGTAGTTGACCATCAGGAGCCAGGTGAAGAAGAGGGTCGCCTCAAACAGGTAGGCGAAAGGCGGGCGCCCCGATTCGACCACCCGGAACCCCAGGGTCAGGGTGTGGGCGACGAGGGCGGCGCGCCCGAGCCAGGCGGCTGCCCCTTCCCAGTGGCGGAAGTACAGGTACCCGAAGTAGGCCGCGGCCGCGGCGGCATAGAGGACGAGGGCGAGGACGTAGAGCCCGCCGCTCAGGTGAATCACCGGCGCTCACCCTCCTCCCCCGGTTTCAGGTTGAAGAGCTCGCTGGCCGCCCTCAGGTAGACCCGCCCGTCCTCGGACGTCGCCAGCTCTTTGAGCTTGAGGGTCGGGTCGTTGAGGAGCTTGTTGATGATCAACGAGGACATCGCCTCGACCACCCCGCGCTCCTTCTCGGTCAGGCCAGGCAGCCTGGCCAGCGCCTTCTCCAGCTCGGCCCGGCGGATGGTCTCCGCCTTGGCCCGGAGCAGGCGGATCAGCGGGACCGCGTCGAGGGAGGTCAGCCAGGCGCCGAAGGACCTGACTTCCTCGTCGATTATCCGCTCGACCTTCTTGGCCTCGCGACGGCGGTCCTCCAGGTTGGCCTCGACCACGGCCTGGAGGTCGTCGATGTCGTAGAGGAAGACATTCTCAACGTGCCCGCAGGAAGGATCGATGTCCCGTGGGACGGCGATGTCGATGAGGAACAGCGGGCGGTTGCGGCGTTGGCGCATGGCCGCCCGGATCATCTCGGGAGTCAGGACGAAGCCCGGGGCGCTCGTCGAGCTGATGACCACGTCGGCCCGGGCCAACTCGGTGGTGACCGCGTCGAACGGGACGGGGCGGCCGCCGAACCGGGCGGCCATCTCCTCGGCGCGCTCGAAGGTGCGGTTGGCCACGACCACCTGGCGCAGGCCGCCGGACTCGAGGTGCTTGGCGACGAGTTCGCTCATCTTGCCGGCGCCGATGATCAGGGTCTGACGTCCCTCGAGGCTGTGGAAGACCTTGCGGGCCAGCTCGACCGCGGCGTAGCCGACCGACACGGCGTTCTGGCTGATGGCCGTCTCGGAGTGGCCGCGCTTGCCGGTGCGCAGGGCCCGCTCGAACAGCTCGGACAGGACCTTGCCGGTGGCCCCCTTCTCCTTGGCCGCCAGGTAGCAGTCCTTGACCTGCCCAAGGATCTGGGTCTCGCCGAGGACCATCGAGTCGAGGCCGGCGCCCACGGTTAAGAGGTGTCGAGCCGCCTCGAGTTCGTAGTGGACGTAGATGTAGTCGCCGAAGAGGCCGGCGGGCAGGTCGTGGTAGGCGGCCACGAACCCGGCGATGACGGCTTGGGCGTCCGGGCCGTCCCCGAGGCAGGCGTCCTCGAGAAAGGCATAGATCTCGGCCCGGTTACAGGTCGAGACGACGACGGCTTCAGCCACCCCGGACACCCTGGACAGGGCGGCCGAGGCTTCGCCCGGGTCGGCGAAGGCCAGCTTCTCGCGGACTTCGACGGGGGCTGTATGGTGGTTGACTCCTACGCAGACGAGGCTCACTGATGACCGCTTCCGTTCCGGGCTGGATGCGGGGGTGGGTGGGGCCGGTCGCCGGCTGCCGGCGGGTCAAAATGCAGGGCGTTTGTACCGCGAAGTACAACTTTGCCTTCTCCGACGTCCGGAAAGGTTCCTGCCAAAGCCAGGAAAGTTTGTGCTTTATTTTTCTTAATCTGCCCAGGCATTTCCAACGAAAGTCGGGGCCGGACACGGGAAAACGCCGCTCCCCGGAAGTGGGCGCGGCGGTGGGTGCCCGGCGAGGCCGTCCGGATCAGCCTGGCTCAGCTGGGCTTCGTGCCGTAGTGGACGCTGACGATGCCGCCGGTCAGGCCTCGGAAGCCGACCTCGACCAGTCCGGCCCGGCGGAAGATGTCGGCCAAGCCCTGCTGGGTCGGGAACGGGACGAGCGACTTCGGCAGCCAACCGTAGGCCCGCAGGTTGCGCTCGGTCTTCGGGTCGATGAGCCATCCGAGGAGCGGCACGATGTGGTAGAAGTAAAGGTAGTACGGCTCGCGGATGAGTGGGTTGGACGGCTTCGACAGCTCCAGCGCGACCACGCGGCCGCCCGGCCGGACGACCCTGGTCATCTCGCGGACGACCCGCTCGATGTCCTTGACGTTGCGGAGGGCGAAGCCGGACCCGGCGCAGTCGAAGGTGTCGACGGCGAACGGCAGGGCCATGGCATCGCCCTCGACGAGTTCGATGGGGGCCAGCCGATCGCCGCCGGGCCGGGAGCGGGTGGCTCCGACTTTATCCCGCCCCACCTCGAGCATCTCGGCCGAGAAGTCGATCCCCGTGACCCGCCCGGACGGGCCGACCTGTCGGGCCATGACCAGCGACAGCTCGGCCGTGCCGGCGGCGACATCGAGGGCGCGCCCTCCGGGGCGCAGGCCGGTCTGCGCGGCGAAGGCCCTCTGCCACAGGCGTAACATGCCCCCGCTCATGACCATGTTCATCACGTCGTAGTGATGGGCGATGGCCGCGAAGAGGTTGTGGACGTACAGCTCTTTACCGCTGTAATCGCGGTCCTTGCCGATATGGGCGGAGTCTTTGCCCGATTGGACCTTGGTCAACGAATCACTCCACGGTTGAGAAGTAGCCCGGCGGTCAGGAGAAGGCCGGTTATCAGGTGGACCTGAATCGTCATCGCCGAGACGGGGACCAGCGCCGGCGGATCGGCGTGCTTCACCCGAAGGATGGAAGCCGCCTTCAGCGCCAGGGGCAGGCTGAGGGCCGCGATCCAGACCGTCGCCGGGAGGCCGGGCCACAGGGGCATCAGGAGGATCCAGAGGAAGTTGGCGGCCATCAGCAGGTAGTAGCCGGGGACCGCCCGCTTCGTGCCCAACCGGACGACGAGGTTGGTCTTCTTGGCGGCGGCGTCGGCCTCGTAGTCCGGGAACTGGTTGGCGTAGAGGATGGCGGTGACCAGGAAGCCGACCGGCACGGTGACGAAGACACCGACCGGGTCGACCACCCGGGCCTGGACGTAGTAGGCGCCGAGGCCGAGGAGCGGACCGAAGGCCAGCCCGAGGATGATCTCGCCGAAGCCGCGGTAGGCCGCCTTGACCGGGTCGGCCGTGTAGAAATAGCCGATGAGGAAGCCGAGAAGCATCAGGACGGCCACGGCCGGGCCGGTGCGCCAGGCGAGGTACAGGCCGATCAGGGCGCCGAGCCCGAAGCAGAGGAGGGCCGCCCGGTAGACCTGCTTGGCGGTGAGAAGGCCGTCGATGATGATGCCGGTCCCGCCGTTGAAGACGGTGCGGTGGCGGTTTATCGGGTCGTTGCCGCTCTGGTGGTCGAAATAGTCGTTGGAAAGGTTGGCCCCGGCGTGAGCGAGCATGGCGCCAATGGTCGTCAGGGCGAAGAGGGCCAGGTCGAAGCGGCGGGTCAAGGCCCAGGCCGCCGCCGTTCCGACGAAGACCGGGATGATGGCCGCGGTGAAGAAAGGGGCCCGCACCGCGCGAATCCAGACGGCCAGCGGAGAGGGTGTTGCGGCGCTGTTCGAAGACATCGCGAGTCCTCCTGTCGCCCGGGGTCGGTTTCGCGACCGCGGGGTCGATTTGGGGCTGCTGTCCAGTTAACACATTCCTTATTGTAGCACCACGGGCGGAGTTGAACAAGCTGCCCAGACTGTTGCCCAGACTGGGTGTCGTGAGGCGACGATGACGAACGGGCACCGGCCGAGAGCCGGTGTTTCTCAGAGCCGGGGAGGAGTGCAGGGAGTCAGTCGACAAGCGGCGAAACTGCTTTTGTGGGTGGAAGCATATGCCGCATCACTGGTCTCGACATACCTGGACGGGCCTTTACCAGTGGACCGTGGTGGCAGGCGGAACCCTGACGGTCGCCCTGGCCCGTCCCCGGTGGTCCAAGGAACCGGACGTGCTGATAACCTTGGTGCTGCTGTTTGCCATCGCCGAGTACTTTCCCACCCGGGTTCGGGCAGGGGCCGTCTCCTTTGACTTTCCGATCGCCTACGGCGCCTTTCTGCTCTATGGCCCGGCTGGTGCCGTCTGGGTGACCGCCGTGGGCACGGCTCTGGCGAACCTGGCCCGCGGTCGGAATTGGCGGGTCACCTGGTTCAACGCCGCACAGTTTGCCCTGTCGGCGCTGGCGGCGGCAAGGCTGTCGGTGTTCTGGCCGGGTCCGCCGACCCTGCACCAGTACGTCCTGCCGATCCTCGCCTACCTGGCTTGGTACTATGCTGCCAACAATATCATCGTGGACCTCCTCCTCTGGATGCGGCTGAGAGTCTACCCCATGGCGGACTGGCTGGCGAAGACAAAGCTGGAAGCGCTGTCCGCTGCTGTTTCGTACGGCTACAGCCTGTTGATGCTGATTCTGGCGCCCCAACACCGGGGGCAGGATCCCCTGGCCCTCATCTTCTTCTTCCTCCCCTTACTAACTGTCGGGGGTTTCGCCCGTCTGCTGGCGAATCTCTCCCAGTACGCCCACCACATGGAGACCCTGCTGGAGGTTTCGGCCCTGATCACCACCGCGCCGGATGACATTCAGGCGCTGGATACGGTCCTCAGCCGTCTGAACGCTCTGGGCGACTACCGCTACGCGGCCATCTACCAGATGCAAGGTGACGAGTTGACGTGCCGGGCCCTCCGCGGAATTCCCCCGGAAGAACTGGCCCACCCCCGAATTCATGTG
>JAJZPE010000132.1 GCA_021811325.1 Bacillota bacterium | reverse complement strand
AGACCGCCCTGGCGGCCCTGCCGCCGTTCGACCGGGCCCGTTACGAAAGCCTGTGTGCTCTGGCCGAACAGAGACTCGGCGGGCGAGTCGTCCGCAGCCGCTGAAAATGCCGTGACGGCGGGCGGCGAAGACTACCGCCGCGGCCGCGCGCAGGAGGATGATTAGCGTGAAGCCCATTACCTTCACGATTGAGGACCTTATCGCCGAGGGAGACCAGTCGTACGCGTCACCGCGCGGGGGCGGCACACGGGGGAAAGAGCGCCGCGGCCGACGACGCGGCGGCCGGCCGGCTCCTGGGCGGTCTCGGCCGGCGGGCGACCGAGCGGGGCAGGGGAGAGTTCACCGTCGTCGCCGGCCCCAACAGCCGCCTGGCCCGCGCCGCCATGCGCTCGCTGGGGAGCTTCCGCACAGTCAGGCCCAACGCCGGCTTCGCCAAAGCCCTCGCCCCCTACACCCTCCTGAAGTCGCTGGAGCCGGCCCTCTCCGCCCGCTGGGTCGACCGCGGCGGGGACGGGGTGGGCACCATCGGCCTCGACCTGGGCGGCGAGAACGCGCTGCTCGTCTATGACCCCGAGGGGGTCACCGTCCAGCCGGCCGATTGGCGCCCGAACGTCCGCATCGGCCCGGACAGGCTCACCCGGTTGGCCCTGGGGTGCGTGCCGCCCGGTGAGGACCTCTTGACCTGGCCGGACCTACCGCGGGCGGCCAGGCACGTCCTCAGCGTCCTCTTTCCGCCGGGGTACCCGGACCCCGGTCAATACACCTTCTAGACCTGGTGCGCTTCAAATCCGGCGCTTTCTAAGCGCCGCCGCGCGCCCCCGAGGAGGATTGCCTTGACCTACATCGAGGAACTGCGCGCGTTGGTCGGGCACCGTCCCCTGATCCTGCCCGGAGCCTGCGTGCTCATCCTGGACCGTCATGGCCACCTGCTGATGCAACGCCGGGCCGACTCCGGGGCCTGGGGCGTCCCCGGTGGTTACGCGGAGCCGGGTGAAGCCCTCGAGGACGCCGCCCGCCGCGAGACTCTCGAGGAGACCGGCCTCGAGGTCGGCGCGCTGACCCTCTTCGACGTCTTCTCCGGGCCGGGGCTGTTTCACCAGTACCCCAACGGGGACCAGGTTTGGAATGTCACCGTGGCCTACACGGCCCGGGACTACCGGGGCCAGGTCTTGCCCCGCGACCAGGAGGGCTTGGAGGTCCGCTTCTTCCCGCCCGACGCCCTGCCCGACGACATCAGCCCGCCGATAAAGCCCATCCTCAGCCGCCTTGCGGCATCACCCCCAGAGTCCGCGCCAATCCCGCCAGTGGCCGTGGAATGAGTAGATGCCGCCGGCCAAATACGGGCAATCCTCCACCGAGTGCCGTGGTAGGAGACCAGGTCGTCGTCGATCTGCGGGAGCGACCTGAACCTCATCCGGCTCCACAACAGCCCATCCAGCTCACCCTTCGTCTCTTTCCCCTTCTCCATCGGTCTCCCGGTCTCCATGAGGACCCCGCCGACCCGACCCGGCACCTTTTCCCGGGCGGGCAGGAAACCTCTCCGCACCCACGGAAACCTGCACGAACAGAAGTCCGACGAGGGGGTATGACCATGCTGCCCGAGTTCCTTGATTTCTCGATGCGGACACGGGTGATGGGGTCGGCCGGCCTGGTCCGCGAACTGGGTGACCAAGTCTCGCGGATCGGCGGCACGAAGGCCTTCGTGGTCTCCGACCGGACCCTGGAGAAGCTCGGCCTGGTCGGCCGGGCGAAGGACAGCCTGACCGCCGGCGGCGTCGCCGTGGCCGGCGAGTTCCTGGACGTCCCGCCGAACTCCGACGTGAGCGTGGTCGAGCGGGCCGCCGCGGCGGCCTCCGGCGCCGGCGGCAACGTCCTCGTGGCCATCGGCGGCGGGAGCGTCATCGACACGGCCAAGGGCATGAACATGGTCCTCTCCAAGGGTGGCGCGCTCATGGACTACCAGGGCCTTGGGCTCATCAACGAACCCCTTGGCAAGTTGGTGGCCGTGCCGACCACCGCCGGGACCGGCAGCGAAGTGACCAACATGGCCGTCATCAAGGACCAGGCGGCCAGGGTCAAGTACAGCTTCACCAGCCCCTACCTGGGTCCGGACCTGGCGGTGCTGGACCCAGAGATGACCCTGGGGCTGCCCCCGGGGCTGACCGCCTCCACCGGCATGGACGCCCTGACCCACGCCGTCGAGGCCTACATCTCGCTGTCGGCCAACCCGGTCAGCGACGCCCTGGCGCTTTATGCCGTGAAAGTCATCAACGAGTGGTTGCCCGAGGCCACTCACGAAGGCTTCAACGTCGAGGCCCGCTACTGGATGCTCATCGGCAGCAACCTCGCCGGGGCGGCCTTTTCCAACGCCCTCGTCGGCTGCGTCCACGCCATGGCCCACGCCCTCGGCGGGCTCTTCGACGTCCCCCACGGGCTGGCCAACTCCATCCTGCTGGCGCCCGGGCTCGAGTACAACCTGGACTTCGCCGCCGCCCGCATCGCCGACCTCGCCCCGTCGTTCGGGGTCCGGCCGGCCGGGCCGGCCGAAGAGACGGCCCGCGCCGTCATCGAGGCCGTCAGGTCACTGGCCAAGGAATGCGGCTTGCCGGCGCGCCTTAGGGACGCCGGCGTCCGCGAGGACGGGCTGGCCGAGGCCGCCGAAGCGGCGGCCATGGACGGGGCCATCTTCACCAACCCGCGCCCGGCCACGGCTGAAGAGCTGTTGGTGATGTTCAGGAAGACATTTTGAATCGCCTCGGCGAACCGGGTCGGCGAACCGAATTGAAGGAGGTAACGAGGAATGGCAGTCTTCAAGGACGCTTCCGAGGTCTACGAATGTATCGGCGGTCTCTTCCGGCGGGCCATGACCGACCCCCTGTCTCAGAAGGTCGCGGACTCCAAGATCGCGGTTCGTTTCAACTACAGCGAGCCCGATAGCGCCATCACCGTCGACGCCAAGAACCCGCCTCCGGGGCAGCCATACGCGATCTACGAGGGCGAGACCAGCGCCAAGCCGGATGTCGTGATGACCATGAAGGCCGACATCGCCCACCAGTTCTGGCTCGGCAAGGTCAACCTCGTGGCCGCTCTCGCCAAGGGACAGATGAAGGCGGTCGGCCCCATCCAGAGCATCATCAAGCTCATCCCGGTCATCAAGCCGGCCTTCGAGCTATATCCGCAATACCTGAAGGAGATCGGCCGGTCCGATCTCGTCCAATAGGGGGTGACGGCCGTGGCCAAGGGCTACACGGGCCGTCTCCTACGGGTCGATCTGAGCGCCGGCCGTCTCGAGGACGTGCCGCTCAATGAAAAGTGGCTCCGCCTGTTCATCGGCGGCAGCGGCCTGGCCGCCCGCCACTTCGCCGAGGCCGTCAGGCCCGCGAGCGGCGGGCCGGCGCGACCCGATCCCCTCGGACCCGACAACGAGCTGATCATCATGACCGGACCGGTGGCCGGGACGGTCCTCCCGTCCGCCTCGCGTTTCAACATTGTCGCCCGCTCGCCCCTCAGCGGCATCTGGGGCGAATCGAGCGTCGGCGGCTTCTTCGGGCCACACCTCAAGTTCGCCGGGTACGACGGCGTCATCGTCACCGGGGCCGCCGAGCGCCCGGTTTACCTGGCCATCGATGACGGCCGGGCCGAGCTGCGCGACGCCTCCGAACTCTGGGGACTCGACACATATCAGGTCCACGCGCGCTTTGCCCCGGATGGCTGGCGGGTCCTGGCCATCGGGCCGGCCGGGGAACGGCTCGTCCGTTTTGCCTCCATCGTCCACGACCGCGGCCATGTCGCCGGCCGCGGGGGCCTCGGCGCGGTCATGGGGAGCAAGAAGCTGAAGGCCGTCGTCGTCCGCGGCCGCCGCGAGGTGGCTGTGGCCGACCGCGAGACCATCGACCGCATCCGGCGACAGGTCCTCGAGCGGGGCAAGGAGAGCCTGACCATCTCGACCTTCCGCGAAGTCGGGACCCTCTCGGCCATCGAGTTGAGCCTGATGACCGGCGACGTGCCGGTCAAGAACTGGCGCGAGGGCTCCTGGGAGGAAGGGCTGCAGGCCCTCGGCGGCAACAACTACAACGACACCCTCCTGACCGGGCGGAAGACCTGTTTCGGGTGTCCGGTCAGCTGCAAGCGGGTCGTCCGCGTCGACGCCCAGCCATACGTGGTGGAGCAGGGCCCGGGCCCCGAGTACGAGACCGTGGCCGCCTTCGGGACCATGCTCCAGAACACCGACCTCCGGTCGGTGGCCAAGCTGAACGAGCTCTGCAACCGCCAGGGACTCGACACCATCAGTTGCGGTGGCACGGTGGCCTTTGCCTTCGAGGCCTACGAGCGGGGCCTCATCGGGCCGGCCGACACCGGCGGCCTCGCGCTTAGCTGGGGCGACGCCGGCGCAGCGGGCAAGCTGGTCGAGCAGATCGCTCGCCGCGAAGGGCTGGGGAAACTACTTGGCGAAGGCTCCGAGCGCTTCGCCGCGACCCTCGGGTCCGACGCCCAGGAGTTCCTGATGACCGTCAAGGGCGTCGAAGCGCCCTTCCACGACCCGCGAGCCATGCACGGCGTGGCCCTCCAGTACGCCACCGCCGACCGCGGGGCCTCGCACCTCTCCGGCCTGACCTACTACGCCGAGCTGGGCGCGGTCTACATCCCGGACCTCGGCGTCGAGCCGCCCGAATCAGCCCAGACCAGCGCCGGCAAGGCCGCCCTACACGTCCGGGCCCAGGACGCCGGCCAGGTCCTCGGCGGCGCCCTGGCCTTCTGCTACGTCGGTGGCTCCATCATCACCGGCGAAGAACTGGTCGCCGCCCTCAACGCCGTGACCGGCTTCGAATTCACCATCGCCGAACTGCTTACGGCCGGCCGGCGCATCTGGACCCTCAAGCGCCTGATCAACTCGGCCTTCGGGATGACCCGGGCCGACGACCGGGTGCCGAGGCGGTTCTTGGAGCCCCTCGCCGACGGCCCGGCCGCGGGTTCGGTCCCGGACATCGAGCTGATGTTGAAGGAGTATTACGAGCTGATGAAGCTCGACGAGGCCGGGCGCCCGGTCCGGTCCGAGGTCGGGCGACTGGGCCTGTCCGAGGTGGCCGAACGGCTTTGCCCTGGGCTCTGAGCAGGGCGTGGCCCCAGGCCGCCGGTTGGTGCCGGTGCACCCCGGAAATCAACCGGCCTGCACCCGACCGGGGGAGGTTGTTCCAATCAGGCTATAAGGGTTCTTTACGAAGTGCGGCCCGGCATGGGCCGACCTACTTGCCGGCCTTGGCTTCGAACGGACCCACCACCCTCCAGACCTTTCCGCCCTCTGTCTCGAGCACATGGTCCTTATCAGCGACTCCGGGCCGAACTTCAACGTAGAGCTTCACACAGAAGTGGTCCACCGAGGTGCCGGGCCAGTCGATCACCCAGGTCCCCGGCTCTTTCTGGGCAGCTGTCAGCACGGCCGCGGGGCTTTGACCGGTGGACGCATCGTTGTCGTAGACCCGCCACTCAACGCTCGCCGCTGCTCGTACGTTGGCCACCAACGGCTCACCCTTTTTCAGTGTCCAAAGGGCCCCTTCGGGGAACTTATTGATGAAGACGATTTCGGGTCCAAGCGGCTCGGATACGACATCGCCGCCAACCCATTTCGCATCGACATCGATCCCGATCTTTTTGAGCTTTTCGAAGGCGTCCATCCTGCCCAGCTGGCACAACCTCACGACATCCGATTCATCCACGCCTCAGCATCCGGCGCCCCTCGCAGGCCTCGATGTGATTCTACCCTTAATAGGCCTGTATCGCAGCAAAGGTTTACACCCTTTTCTTAAAATCGTCTCAGGACGGTGTCACCGAGGGAATGAGAAAACCCAGCCGACATTTGCATGTCTAGCTGGGCTTTCCAGAGTGTCGGGAGAGCGACATCATATATGCGCAGGGAACGCCCGGTCGAACTGCCTGGCTCACGGCACGCTAGTGAGGTCTAGAGATCCTTTCATCCCTGGAAGTGTTCCGTTCTGGACCTTCATTTCCTGCGCATCCATGCTCCCCGTCAATCGCCCATTGGCCCCGTGAAGCAAACGGAATGTGTACACCTGGCCAGCGGGGGTCTTGTAAGTAAAGCTGGCGTTAGTGCCGTTATCTTTCCAGTCGGTGAACGTGAACACTTTTTTCTGCCCGATCATACTGAACTCGGGCTGTTTCTGCGCGGACGAGACAATTGTGAACGTGAGTGACCCCGAATTGCCCTTCACTCGGAGATCTGCGTCTCCTTCCCACCATTCGTTCCCATCACTCCATGCGGTCCAGTACCTCATCCCTTTGCCCGCCGTCGTCGACACATAGTGGTTACTGGATACTATGATTGGCTTGTCCTTTTTGGCAATGACCGTCGCCGTGCTTTCTCCTACTTTGTTTCCCGCCTTGGTCACGATGGTCAGACGCACGACGTAGGTGCCCTCACGGTTACCGA
>JAJZPE010000131.1 GCA_021811325.1 Bacillota bacterium | reverse complement strand
GGCCGCGCCATCAGACGCCGGCCCGGACCGGGCCGTCCTCACGCGGCTAAGTCGGGAGGGCCAGATTTGGCCACCTTTGCCCACGGATAGGCCGATCATCAAGCTCATCACGGCGACCAGTACCGCCGTGGCCGCCATCAGGTTCTCCCCGTTCACCCGGCCCCCGCCCCCCGGCGATCGGTCTCGTTGGCCAGTGGCGGCGGCATCGGCTCACCGGCGGCCCGGAACTTCGCCGACAGCCATCCAGGCGCGACGGCCGGACAGGCCTCGAAGCATCCGTCGACCGAGCCTTCGCCGGTCACCCCCGTGACGTTGAACCTGAAGACCGCCCGCAGGTCAACACGGTCGCGGCTGACGTCAGGCCCGGCTTCCTTGTCGACCAACCCGATCTGACTCAAGCGCCTACCGCCGTCGGCGTACCGTTCGACGTGGACGACCAGGTCCGCGGCCGAACGGATCTGGTCGATGATGGCCCGGTGGGGCAGTTCCTCTCCGGCCATCAGGACCATGTTCTCGACCCGCGCCAGGGCATCGGTGGCGCTGTTGGCGTGAACCGTCGAGAACGAACCGTTGTGCCCGGAGTTCATCGCCTGCAGCAACTCGAAAGCCTCGCCGCCTCGGCACTCGCCGATGATCAGGCGGTCCGGTCGCATCCGCAGAGCGTTCCTGAGAAGCTGGCGGATGGTCACCTCACCACGGCCTTCGGTGTTGGCCGGCCGGCTCTCCAGGGAGACCACATGCTCCTGGGGTAGCTTCAGTTCGGCTGAGTCCTCGATGGTGATGATCCGCTCGCACGGTCCGGGGATGGCCCCCGCCAGAGCGTTCAGAAGGGTCGTCTTGCCGGCCCCCGCTCCCCCGCTGATGATGACGTTGAGACGGGCGCGGACGGCGGCCTCAAGGAACCCGGCCATTTCTTGGTTGAGGGCGCCGAGCCCGACGAGGTCTTCCAGGGTCATGGCCCGTTCGGGGAACTTGCGGACGGTGAGGACCGGGCCGACCAGCGAGAGTGGCGCGATGACGGCGTTCACCCGCGACCCGTCAGGTAACCGGGCGTCGACGAAGGGTGAAGCCTGGTCCAGCCGCCGCCCGAGTGGCGCGACGACCCTGGTGATGAGGTCGTGGAGATGGTCGTGGTCGCGGAACCCCGCCTCGACCCGCTCCAGCCGGCCCTTCCTTTCGACGTAGACCCGGCCGGGCCCGTTGACCATGACCTCGGTGACCGCCGGGTCGCGGATGTACTGGTCGATGGGGCCGTAACCGACGATTTCGCTGACCAGCTGCTCGCTCAGGGCGTCCCGGGTCAGCCTGCGGACGACGAGGTTCTCCTCGACGAGCATCCTGGCAATGACCGCCTTGAGCCTCTGCCGTTCCTCCGCCGAGTGCCTTGATGCCGCGAGCAGTTCCGCGTGTCCGCTCAGCACCCGGTTCTGGACGTGCCGGATGATCTCTCCCACGGTGCGCGGGCGCTCAGGTTGGTCGGGTTGGGTCTCCCGAGTCGACGGGGCCCGCCCGGCGGCCGCGACGGGCGGCGCCGTCTCGACCACCGGCGCCGGCTCCCTGGCGGTCGGGTCCTGCCGTTCCAAGCGGCGCAACAGCCCCGGGCTCACTCAGCCTCTCCTCCGGACCGCGAGGGCCCGCGCCAGTCGGTTCGGCCGGGCCGGCTCGAGAAAGATCGGGCAGACCTCGTTGGCTACTTTCATCAGTGAAAGCGAGGCCGGATGCTGCCGGTGGGACAGGACGACGGGGATGCCTTCAAAGAGGGAGGCGTCGATGGCCTTGCGGTCCTCGCCGATCACCGCGAGCAGCTTGAGCCCGAGGAAGGCCTGGACCCCGGCCGGAGTGACCCGGGCGGCCGGGCCGGCCAGGTTGAGGATGACCCTGAGGCGCTCGTTGACCGGCAGGCTCAAGCGCTTCATGAGGTCGATCATCACCTTGCACCGGCGGAGAGAAGCGGTGTCCGGGGTGGTGACGAGGAGGATCAGCGTGGCGGTCTCCAAGGCTTCATAGGTGAGGTCGTTGTCGGCCGCACCCGGGGTGTCGACGATGAGAATCTGGAATTCTCGGCGGGCCGCCGTCAGTAGGGCTTGGTACTCATCGAGGCCGAAGGCCTCGGACAGCTCCGGCCTCGCCGGGCTCAAGAGGACGCGGGCCCCGGTCGGCCGGTGGATGACCAGGCCGCCTTGGAGGTGTTCCTGGCTGAGTCCCTCCTTCAGCGACGGGAGGAGGTCCTGGAGGCTCGGGCCTTCCAACAGGTCCAGGAATAGCCCGGCGTCCCCGCCGGCCAGGTCCAGGTCGAGCAGGCCGACTTCGAGCTTGGACCGCTCGGCGAGGGCCGCCGCGAGGTTGCAGGCCACGAAGGTCTTCCCCACCCCGCCCTTCGGGCCGCAGACGACCACGACCTGCTGAGCGATGACCTCCGGCGCCGGCCCGCGACGGTTCTGCCGGAACGGAAGGACCTCCGGTGCGGCGACCCGGCGAAGCAGTCTGATGTCGGCGCCCGCGGTCTCTTCAGGCGTCTCTTCCGGCAACAGCTCAAAGGCAGGCGCCGGCGAGTCCGACAATCGGGAAACGACCATACCTTCACCCCCATGAATATGGCCTACGGTGGGCCTGTCACGGACCGGCGAGGTCCTCCTGGCCGGCCCCGGGCCCACCGGTCCCCGCCGCCCCATAACCGTTGACCGCCAGATAGAGCTGCCCGTTCTCGGCCGCCAGGGCGATCAGTTCAGCTTGGGCGCCGGTCACGGCGACGACGACCCCCGTGGGCAGCGCGTCGGACGGACCCTCCCTGGTGCTCGTCCCGCGCTCGTTGCGGACGTCCAAGACTTCGAGTCCTTGAGCCACAGTGCGGCTGTAACTCAGGCCTGTCTTCTGTTCACTGGCGACGAAGATGAGGTCGATCCGGTCTCCGGTCCGGACGGCGCCCCCGGCCGCCCGCGCCAGGCTCAGCGGGACGAAAAAAGCCCGCTGGTTAGGCGCCAGCCGGCTGAGGAAAGTGCCGTCCTTCTCTTCTCCCGAGAGCTTCGATTTCAGGACCTGTTCGCCCGGAACGACATCGGAGAGCGAATACTTCCCGACCACTTCTTCACGCCGCGCCGCCGCCTGAGGGTGAAGAGCCCGGACCGGAAGGTTGACCACCTTCACGTCCTCGGTTCGCACCTTCTGCAGTCGGGACATTCCGGTCGCCGCCACGATGACGGGTGCGGTCCGGTCCGCCCGGGCCAGGATGTCGAAGCTCAACCCGGCCGCAAGAAGCGCGGATGCCAACGCCAGCAGCAGATACCGCCTCGGGTTCAACCCGATCCACCTCGCGGTCTTCTGCGCGGGCTCCGCAATCCGCGCCTCTTTTGTCGAACCCTAGGGAAAGCCGGCTGCGCCGCTTCGCTCGTCCGCCCTCGGCGCCGGGTCTTTATGGCTCTCGCCGGCCCGTTGTTGTATGTCGCTGAGGACGGAAGGCCTGACCGGGACTGGCCCGGCGGCTGGTTGCGCCGGCTTTCCCTGGAGTTCGCCTTTGCCAGTGGCTTCCAGCGAACCTAATTCTATCGCGCGTCGACGGGCCTGTCAAAGGGAAGGTTTCGACGTTTTTCGCCACGATTGAGCATATCTCGACAAATGTGCTCTAAGAGTGCGGCGGAATCAACCAGGCGGCCTTGTCGAAGAAGATTGCCGATGACCCCCGCCGTCCGTTGGAGGAATCCCGGAGGTGACCTCGAAAGCCCGCCGCCACGAAAGGAGGTGACGCGCATGGGCATCAACTCCGGATGGGGTCGCCGGCTCCTCGCTTACCGGCTCCTCCTGGCCTCCCTCACCCTGAGCTTGCTCCTGGGCGCCCCCGGAAGTCCTCATGGTCTGGCCGCCGGCACGGGGACGACTGTTGCCGTGCCCGAGCCCGTCGGCTCTGCTCCCCTGGCCATCCCCGAACCGTCGTCCCTCCCGGACTGGGCGGCGGGTCCCGCCGAGGAATTGGTCACGGCGGGAATCACAGCTCCCTCCGGCCAGTCCCCGGCCATCTTCACCCGTGGCTCTTTCATGACCCTGGCGGTCTCCTGCACCGGTCGGTCCACGACCGGCTGGCCGGGAAGCTTACAGCAGGAGTCGATCCAAGTGGGGCGCCCCGATGGGTCTCTCGGCCTCGACGACGCTATCACCCGCGGTGAAGCCGTCGCCTTTCTGGTGAAGCTGCTGCGCGCGGAACCTGAGAGCGAAGCGCTGCAACAATCCGCCGGCGGCGCGCCTCCGGGCTCCGGGCATCCGCCGGACACGGCCGGCCATTGGTCCGAACCGTTCTTCATTGATGCGCTCCGGTGGGGACTGGTGCGGGGAGCGCCCGACGGCCTGGTCCGGCCCGACGCCGCCCTATCCATGGCCGAGGGGTTGACCCTGGCCGATCGCTTCCTCCACGTCGGTGAAGGGCTCTTGCCTCTCGGGTCTGGGCTGCATCAGAACGCCGCCGTGCTCGCGGCCGTCGAACGGCACGTCCGTGGGTTCGTCGAGGTCTTCTCCCGCGAACCATACGATTTCGCCCCGCTCCTCTCAACCTGCGTGGGACAGGCCCGGGTCCTCATCTCCCAGAACCAGCGGTACTACCTTGACCGTTATGCGCTGGGCTCACGTTTCCGGTTCGAGTTGCTCTCCTTTGAGAGCAGGGTCGGCACCAAGTCGTTCTTCCTCGCCGGCGTGACTACCCGGGAGAAGATGCGGGAGTACGTCAACGGGAAGGTCGAGGAGAGCGAGGACGAAGACCGGATGGCCCTCCGCCGGGTCGGCCCGACCTGGCTCATCTACAAGTGATTGGACTGGGTGACTTCCGTCAGAATGAAGATGGGAGAGGTGAAGACCATGAAGAGTCGACACCACCGGCGTTTACGGCCTTGCATCGTTGCTGTGTTCCTGGCCGTGACCTTGGCGGTGGAGGTCATCGGCGGCGGGCCGGTCCAGGCCGGACAACGCCTCGCCCTCCGCACGTTGACCTGCATCGATGAGTTCGATGACGCCTCGGACGTCTTGGCGAACAACTACCGGGATGATATCGACAATGCCTTCAAGAGCGGCCTCATCGTCGGCAAGGTCTCGGATGACGGTCAGGTCCGCTACTATGACCCGAACGCCCTGATCACGGTCGGCGAGATGGCCAACATCGTGGCCCGCAACTATGGAGCCCCGGTCGAGGTCGTCGGGACCGACGCGGTGGCTTATCTCAACACCAAAGGAATCAGCCTGAGCGGCCCGGTCGACGCCCCCATCACCGTGACCCAGCTGAAAGACCTCGGCGCGCAGACGGCCGATAGGGCGGGCAAGGTGGACCTGGCCGTCCTCAGGGACGCGGCCGGCGGGGTCCTTTCCCCGGATGCCGGGGCCGGCATCACGCGGGGTCACGCCGTCGAGGTCTATCAGCCGCCCGTGACGGCCGCCACGGCGGGGTCAACCGCGGCGGTCACGCCCAGTCCCCCGCCCCAGGTCGCCGGTCCTGCCCCAGGCCCTACCCCTACCCCTACCCCACCCCCGGCGCCGCCGCCCCCTCCACCTCCCCCTCCACCTCCACCTCCGGTCGCCTTCACGCCGACGATCTCCGTGGCGGCCACGGTCAGTCCCGATCCGGCCAAGGCCGGTGCGACGGTGGTCATCTCGGCCACCACCAACCTGACCGCCCGGAGGGTGACGGCGCGGTCGCCGTGGGGACAGGCTTTCGAGCTCTCACCCGCGCCCGGCGGGCTGTCCTGGCGCGGCGAGGTGGTCGTGCCGGTGAAGACCACCGATGGTCCCTATGTCTTCGAGGTCACCGCCTTCGGCGAGTGGAACATCGCTTCGTGCCGCCCCGTCTGCAACGTCGCCGGCTCGATCTTCGACGAGAACACCTGCGTCATCACCGACTAGGGCGCGGGTCCGGCTCGGCAAGGCCGCTTGGCCACTTCGCGGAAGCCGTCCATGGGCAATACTAGGGACGCATCCGACTTCCGCGAGGAGGGACTGAAATTGCCCAGCATGAAGCGACCCATGCGAGGCCTGCGAGCCACCCGCCGCCTGGCCCTGTTGACGGCGATGGCCCTGGCCCTCGTCCTGGTCTTGGCTGTCGCCGCCGGCTGTCTGGCCCGCAAGCCGATTCCCCAGACCAGCTTGACCGCGGCGGACCTGCGGTCGCTGATGACTTCCGTGGAGGGCCAGGCCGCCTTCCGTGAGGCCTTCGTCACCATGTACCGGACAACCGAGGGGAAGGCCGCCTTCCGCGACGTGATGGTCGACCTGTTCCAGGCCCCGGATACGAGCCCGGCCGTCCGCGCGGCCATGGTCGACGCCCTCAGGACGGTCCCCGGGCAGGCCGCCCTCGTCCAGGCCCTGGGCTCGGTGGAAGCCCGGCCGGCCTTGGTCTCGGCCGTCTCGAGCGCGCTCTCCACGTCCTCCTTCCGGTCGATGATCAGGGACATGGTCAACGCGGTCGTCCAGTGGAT
>JAJZPE010000130.1 GCA_021811325.1 Bacillota bacterium | reverse complement strand
CGGCGACGGAACCGTCCAGGCAGAGCACGGCCTCACGGGTCAGTTCGCGCACGGCCGGCAGGCCGCAGGCCGCAGCTTCGCGAGTGTAGAGCCCGGCCCGGCCGCCCGGACAGGGCACGAAAGCGGTGGCCGCGGTGTACAGCGAACCGCGGAAGCGGCTGGGGATGGCCGTCGTCTCGAAGATCAGGTCGGGGGCCGACTCCTCGTCCAGCCCGAGTCCCTCGAGAATCGCCGATACCTCGGCCCACGCTTGGTCGATCAACGCGGGCAAGGGAGGCTCAATCCTGACGAGGAGGGTCACCGGGTCGGCGGCCCGGAAGGTCTTGAGGTACGCCCCGACCACCTCGCGCCAGGCTGAGCCGGACCAATCGGGGATGCACAACAACCTGATCGGCCGGGGGTCCTGCAGGGCCAGCGGGGCGGCGCCGGGATGGAAGACCTCCTCATAGCGCCACGGGACGTGGTCCCAAGCCGGGTCGAACGGCCGGGCCAGGGCCGTCTGCCGGTAGGGCAGGCCCTGACTCAACGGCCCCTGGTGGCCCCACTTGTGGCAGAAGTGCCGCCAGTTCTCCTCCATCAAGGCCGCATAGTCGACCCCAAGGGCTTTGAAGGTCGCGCTGCCGTGGTGGTGGATGAAGACGTCCCTGGCGACGGCCAGGTTGTACCCGGCCCGGAGCAGCCGCAGGCAGAAGTCATCGTCTTCGAAGTTGCCGATGCCAAAGGTCGTGTCGAAGCCGCCCACCTTCTCCAGGACCTCGCGCCTGACCACCAGGCACAGGCCGATGACCCGGTCGGTCCGGGTGAACTGCCCGGTGTTCTGCCGGCGCCACCCCTCGGCGAAGGCGAGGAGGCTCTTCGAGTCAGTGTAGGCCACCTCGTCGACCTGCTGGCACCCGGAGGCACGGTTGCTCACCGGCCCGACGGCCCCGATGGACGGATCCTCGGCGAAAAGGGCGAGTTGCCGGCTTAGCCAGCCGGGGGTGACGATGGTATCATTGTTGAGGAAGACGACATACTCGCCACGGGCCTGGGCCAGCCCCTGGTTGCAGGCGTAGGCGAAGCCCTGGTTGTCCTCGTTCCGCACGTAGCGCAGGTGGCCGCGCTTCTGGGCGATCTCCGCGGCCAGGGCGCCGACGTCTTCCCTGGAGCCGTTGTCGACGAGCACCACCTCGAAGTCGCGGGGCGTGTTTGCATAGATGGAGGCCAGGCAGAGCCGGGTCAACTCGAGCTGGTCGCGGACCGGGATGACGATGCTCGTCAGGCCGGTCTGCGGCTTGAATTCGTCGACGCCCCAGAGGGTCACGCTGTCGGGCACCTGGCCCCCGTGTTCCCGGTACAGCTTGTCGTACAAGGCGTTGGCGCTCTGCTGGACAAGGTACTTCAGGCCGGCTTCCGGTCGCCGCGGGACGTCGCTGCGGAAATGGCCGACAAAGACGTCGACCGCCGCCATCAGCCGCAGGCCCTGGCGGCGTAGGCGCAACGACAGGTCCAGGTCCCAGTGGGCGAAGAGGTCGGGGTCCAGGTAGCCCGCGCTCTTCAGGTGCTTGCGCCGGAGCATCAGGCAGAACCCTTCCAGGCTGGGACTCTCAACCCCGCGGCGCCCGAAGTGCCCGGCCAGCGCGGCCGAGATGGCGGCGGGTGGTTGCGGGTGCTCAAGCTTCGCATAGCGCTTCAAGTCCTGCGCCCCTCCGGCCCGCTCCGCGACCGGGCCCACCGCCCCCAGCGCGGGGTTGCTCCTCAGGTGAGCCAGGAGGCGGTCGAGCCAGCCCGGGTTGACCTGGACGTCGGGGTGGACCAGGACGACGAAGTCCTTGTGGGCCTTCCCCAGCCCAATGTTGGCCGCCGCCGGGAACCCGCGGTTGTCCTCGAGCTTGACGACCTTCAGCCGGCCCGGGTGGCGCCTCACGAAGAGCTCGATGAACTGGAGCGTCGGGTCGGTCGAGGCGTTGTCCACGACGATGATCTCGTCCTGCCAGCCGGTGTGCAGGAGCAGGTTCTCAAGGAAGATGGCGATGGACTCGAGACAGTTGCGGGTGACCGTGACGATGCTCACGCCCGGCCGGTTCGGGTCAGTCCCGCCAGGCGCCGCGCCCGTATGCGTGTCGCGGTTGAAACCGGTGAACCTCCCCATCCAGCGCCGGTGGAGCAGCTCGATGTTCTCCAACGCTTTCAGGAACCGGCCGTCGCTCACCGATTCGTGGTGGATGACGACGCTGTCGGGGGTGTAGATGATCCGGCCACCCGTGGCCCTGACCTTGAGGCAGAAATCCACGTCCTCATAGCCGTTGAGGTAGCCCTCATCGAAGCCCCCCACGGCGTTGAAGACGTCGGCTCGCGTCAACAGGCACGCCCCGGTCACCGCCTCCAGTTCCCGGACCTCGTCAGACCCGGCGGCGGGTTGCCGGTAGTCCAAGTGATACGGGCTGATTGGGAACGGTTCCGCGTAGGCAAAGCCAACCCCGCCGTGCTGAACCGTACCGTCGGGGAAGAGTAGTTTGCTGCCGACGACGGCCACCGACGGGTCGGCCTCGGCCGCCCTGACCACGGCCTGAAGCCAACCGGGCTGCGGCTCCGTGTCGTTGTTCAGGAAGAGCAGGTATTTGCCCCTGGCCATGGCCGCGCCCTGGTTGCAGGCCTTGGCGAAGCCCAGATTGGAATCGTTGAGCTTGGTCCTCAAGGGTTGGCCCAGCCGGGTCAGCGACTCTCGCGTGGGGTCGGTCGAGGCGTTGTCTACCACAATCGTCTCATAGGGGACGTCGCTCGTGTTCTGGGCCAGCTTTTGCAGGCACTTGGAGGTGTAGGCCCACTTGTTGAAGGTCGGGATGATGACCGAAACAAGGGGTTGCCCGTCAGCCGCGCAGCCTCCCTTCTTATGGCGGACTGCGTTCAGAGCCCCGAGGAGGTCTGCGGAAAGCCGCACCAGGTCACTCTCCGCCACCAGGCGCCTCTTCTCCTCGTCGCCAGCGTCCCGCATCAATTCACTGGCCATAGCCAGGCAGCGTTCCGCGGCCGCCTCAAAGTCAGCTTCCTTCCGCAGAAAACCCAGCTCACGGGAGGCCAGGACCTGGTGGGCCCAGTCCGCGGTGCCCAGGACGGTCATCTTCAAGGACCGGGATTCCTGGCTCTCGTGGACCCGGAAGCTGCTGAGCGGGTCGACCAGGTAAACCGCTTTCCCCTTGGCCAGGAGCTTCAGCCAGGCGGCCAGGTCGATGTTGCAGCCATATTCCCGCCCAAGAAAGCGCCCGAACGGTTCGTCGAGGGCAGCCTTCCGGAAGAGAACGGTGGTCGGCTCGCCGATGTGGTTGGTCGTCTGGGTGAGCAGGTAGTCGCCCAGGACAAACCCGTCAACCATCGTGTCCTTCCCGAACAGGGGGGCCGCAAAGGCCTGCACAGGCAGGGCCCTGCCGTCCTTGTCGATCAGTCGTCTGGCGGATGTGACCAAGCTAACGTCTTCGTAGGCCAGGAGAAAGGCCATCATCCGTCGGATCTTGTCGGCCTCGAAAAGATCATCATCCATGAGGTAGTTGACATAGTCTCCTGAAGAAAAGTCCAAACACCGGCGGAGGTTCCCGACCATGCCCAGGTCGCTCTCGTTGTGACGGTAGCTGATCTGGGGGAACCGTTCGAGGTAAGGCCTGACCCGGGTCTCGGTCAGGTCGTCAGAGCTGTTGTCACAGACGATTATCTCCAGGTTCTGGTAAGACTGAGCGAGAGCGCTCGTTAGCGCCCCCTCAAAGAAATCAGGCCGGTTCCGGGTGGGTATGAGGACGCTCACCTTAGGTAGCCCTATCCCCATGGCCATCGCCTCTCTCCCCCATGGCCGTGTCGCTGCTTACGGCAATGGCAAAAGTAATGCCCCGATCGCCAGAAGGGTAGGCCGCATGGCCACGCCCATCAGTCGTCGGAGGCGCCGAATTTTGGATGCCCGTATGGTTTATGGACCCAGGAGCAAGACGCGAGCTCTCCCGGCCGCCCAACCAGCGCTTCCGGCCATCCGTGGCCACCTCCGCGCTCCACCTCTCTCTGTTGGTGGTGCCGCGCCGGTCCGTCCCGTTGGACCGTTCCTTCAATCCATTTATCGGCGGGAGGGACGGTCGACTTTAGCCGGGTCTTAGGCCTTCATGACCCTCGATATGACCACCAGAGCGGCATCAGCATCCTTGCGGCTGACGTCCTTGTGGGTGACCATCCGCAGCCGCCGCCCGTGGGACGGGTTGACCAGGATGCCCTCCTTCTTGAGGGCCGCTGGGAGGCTCATCCCGTCCAGATCCGGGTGGGTCAGGTCGAAGTAGATGATGTTGGTCTCGACAGTGGACGGGTCGAGGGCGATGCCGGGCATCGCCGCCAGGCCCTTGGCCAAGACCTGGGCGTTGGCGTGGTCCTCGGCCAGGCGGTCGACCATCTTCTCCAGGGCGATGAGGCCGGCCGCGGCGATGACGCCGGACTGGCGCATGCCGCCGCCCATGACCTTGCGATTCTTGCGGGCCCGGTCGATGAACTCGCGCGAGCCGGCCAGGATCGAGCCGACCGGCGCCGACAGGCCCTTGGACAGGCAGAACATGACCGAGTCGCAGTTCCGGGTGAGGTCGGTGACCGGCCGGCCGAGGGCCGTGGCGGCGTTGAAGATCCGCGCCCCGTCAAGGTGGACGTTGAGGCCGTGGCTCTTGGCCAGATCGTAGACGGCCTTCATCTGCTCGGGGCGGATGACGGCACCGCCGGCCCGGTTGTGGGTGTTCTCCAGGCAGACCAGCGAGGTCCGCGGGTGGTGGAGGTCGTCGTCGCGGATGGCCGCCATGACGTCCTTCGGGTCGAGGGCACCGCGCGTACCCTTGATCGTCCGGGCCTGGGCGCCCGACAGGAGGGCCACGCCGCCGACCTCGTAATAGAAGATGTGCGACTCGGCCTCGAGGATGATCTCGTCACCGCGCTGCGTGTGGGTCATCACCGCGCACTGGTTGCCCTGCGTGCCGCTGGTGACGAAGAGGGCGGCCTCCTTCCCGACCTTCTCCGCAGCCAGCTCCTGCAGCCGGTTGACGGTCGGGTCCTCGCCGTAGACGTCATCGCCGACCTCAGCGTCAGCCATCGCCCGGCGCATCTCCGGCGTCGGAGTGGTCACGGTGTCGCTTCTCAGATCGATGAACTTGCCCAATGTCATCGCCCCTTCATGGCTTCATGGCCGTCGGAGATGTGTTTTTCAAATCCAGTGCAGCACCGGGATGAACAGCACCAGGGCCAGGATGTCCAACGCCCAGATGCTCCCGACGGTAAAGAGCTTCTGCTTCATGGACTTCATGTCGTGCACCCAGAACGCCACCACGAAGAACGTCAGGTATCCGAATAGGAAGATGAGCCAGGGGGCGCCGCGGTTCCACCACGGGTAGTCCCAGGTCAGGGCGTTGATGCTATTGAGGAGGTACTCGACGAACACGCAGAACGCCGACCCGGCCACGGCGATGAACCAACGGTTCGGGATGCCGAAGATCCTGTCCTCCTTCCTCGGCAGCAGCATCTTGCTCCAGACCACGCCGGAGACGGCGAACATGAACATGATCTCGATGTTCAACCCGACCAGGATGAGGAAGGCCGTGTTGCCGGGGGCGCCCCACACCGGGGCGTATCCGGTGAAGTGCAGCACCAGCGCGTTCCAGATCTCGTTGAACCAGTCCATGCCCCAGAAGGCCAGCCCGGCCAGGACCTGGTTCCAATTACGCTTCTCGGCCTCCACGGTGTAGACGTAGAACACAAAGGCCAGCAGGGGAATGACATACCACTTGAACTGGCTGCCGTCCCGCAAGATGGTCAGGGCTTGCCGGGCATTCTCGGTCATGGGCATGCATCTCCTTTTCTTTATCGCCAACCCCTTGTCCGACTCGTACTCGCCCAGGAAGCCGATATCGGGCTCGCCTGCTGACTGGATTTGGTTTGCTTCGACGCCCGAAGGGCAACTCCTGCGTCAAAGGCGACGTCGAGTCTGACAGCCGGACGTGAGGAGCGACCCCGCCGGCAAAACAAAACGGCGGCCATCTGAACGATGGCCGCCGTTCCAAATTGATAGGAACCCCACCATGCCGTGCTCGCCCCGTGTTTTGAACCTGCTTACGCAGGTGGGTGTCCTCCCGCCGACTTCCCGCGTCCCCTGGCGCCTTCTCAGGCGGGGGCATGTGGTCCACCGGCGGAGCGCGGACTCCCTAGGTATTGATGTTGGCTCAAAACCTATCGGACTTCCACGTACACGGCAGGGTATCCGCGAAGCCTTTGATACAGTGACGGCTTTTCATTCATCTTCCGTCGCCGATTCCTATCATACCACGCGTGTGTGAGCAAATGCAAGCCACTGAACGGTTTGCGGCGTCGCGCCACCAGACAAGAAGCGCGATAATTCGGCCCGTTTCGAGCGCCTGGCGGTGGCGGGCGCGGTCACTTCTTCTTCCGGTCGTGCCGTGAACCGATGACCGTCGAGCTACTGTTCCCACCGGAAGGTCGCCGGT
>JAJZPE010000129.1 GCA_021811325.1 Bacillota bacterium | reverse complement strand
ATGCCCTCGAGGTCCTCCTCGGCGACGCCCGGGTTCATGGCCAGGGAGCGCCCGAGGATCAGCTCGCCCTGGGAGATCTGGACCCCGCGCAGCTTGATGAGGTAGGTGTTGGGGCGGAGCTGCATGTTGTCCATGATCCGGATGGGCGGGACGACGAGCCCGAGTTCGAGGGCCATCTGGCGGCGGATGGCGGCCACCCGCTCGGCCAGGTCGCCGTTCTGCGTCCGGTCGGCCAGCGGGATGAGGCCGTAGCCGAGCTCGATCTCCAGCGGGTCGATCTGCAGCAGGCTGAGAACGTTCTCCGGCCGCTTCTCCGACTCGACCGCCTCGGCCCTGGCCTTCTCCTCGGCCTCGGCCGCGTCGACCTTGAGGGCCCGCTGCATGTAGGACCCGAGCCCGAAGGTCAGGCCGGCCAGGGCGAAGAAGGGGACCTTCGGCAGCCCGGGGACCAGCCCGAGGAGGCCGAGGAAGCCGCCGGCGATCTGGAGGACCCGCGGCTGCGCCAGGAGTTGAGCCACCAGGTCCTGGCCCATGGCCCCTTCGGAGGCGGCTCGGGTGACGATCATGCCGGTGGCCGTGGAGACCAGGAGGGCGGGGATCTGGGTGATCAGGCCCTCGCCGACGGTCAGGAGGGTGTAGGTGCTCAGGGCGTCGGTGGCCGACATCCCGCGCTGGACCATGCCGATGACGAAGCCGCCGATGATGTCGATAACGATGATCAGGATGCCGGCGATGGCGTCGCCGCGGACGAACTTCGAGGCGCCGTCCATGGCCCCGTAGAAGTCGGCCTCGCGCTCGATGGCCAGGCGGCGGGCCCGGGCCTCCTTGTCGGTAATGGTCCCGGCGTTGAGGTCGGCGTCGATGCTCATCTGCTTGCCGGGCATGGCGTCCAGGGTGAAGCGGGCGGCCACTTCGGCCACGCGCTCGGCGCCCTTGGTGATGACGATGAACTGGATGACGACCAGGATGAGGAAGACGATGAAGCCGACGACCGGGTTGCCGCCGACGACGAAGCTGCCGAAGGTCCGGATGACCTCGCCGGCGTAGCCGTTGAGCAGGACGAGCCGGGCCGAGGTGACGTTGAGGGACAGCCGGAAGAGGGTAGTCACCAGGAGCAGCGAGGGGAAGATCGAGAACTGGAGCGGCTCCGCGGTGTACATCGTCACCAGGACGACGACCAGCGAGAAGGTCAGGTTGAAGGACAGGAGGAGGTCCAGGAGGGCCGTCGGCAGCGGGACGACCATCATGACGATCATGGCGATGACGGCTACGGCCACGAAGACGTCGCTGTATTTGAAGATCCTTGAGGTGAGGGTTCCGCCGTTGACGGGCATCTTGGGGCTCCTTCCCTGGTCTCACGTTGGGCCCATCCGTGGGCCGTTCAGATCTTGCCCTTGAGCTTGTAGACGAAGGCCAGCACTTCGGCGACGGCCTGGTAGAGCTTCTCCGGAACGCCCTGGCCGATCTCCACTGTCTTGTAGAGGGCCTGGGCCAGCGGCTTGTTCTCGACGATGGTCACCCGGGCGGCTTGGGCGATCTCCCTGATCCGGAGGGCCACGTACCCCTGGCCTTTGGCGACGACCACCGGGGCCTTCATCTTCAGCGGGTCGTAGCGGAGGGCCACGGCGTAGTGGGTCGGGTTGGTGACGACCACGTCGGCCTTTGGCACCTGGGCCATCATCCGGCGGCGCATGATCTGTCGCATGCGCTCCCTGATCCTGCCCTTGACCTCCGGGCGGCCCTCGGTCTCCTTGCTCTCCTCGATGACCTCCTGGCGGGTCATCCGCAGGCCCTGCTCATACTCCCAGTACTGGTAGAACCAGTCGAGGCCGGCCATCACCAGCATCATCACCCCGGCCCGGATGGCCGCCGAGTAGGTGACCAGCCCCACCCACTTCAGGGTGTCGACCATCCCCATGTCGAGGAGCTTCGGCAGGTTCTGCGTCTCGCGGAGCACCGTCGAGTAGGTCACCCAGCCGACGATGAGCATCTTGGCGAGGGTCTTGCCGAGCTCCACCCAGGCCCGCCGGGAGAACAGCCGGGTGAATCCCTGGACCGGGTTGAGGTGCGAGAAGTCGGGGGTCAGGCCGCGCCCGTTGAGGACGAACCCCACCTGAGCCAGGTTGACCGCGATGCCGGCGCCGAAGGCGGCCGCCAGGACCGGGATGACGACCCTCAGGCCGACCAGGCCGGCGCCGACGAAGAGGTTGCGGACCTCGATGGCCGTGAGGTCTTTCGTCGGCAGGCTGGAGAGGCTCTCGGTGACGTAGGCGCTGATCGAGCGCCCCATCGTCGGGACGGCCAGGCGCATGGCGGCGAAGGTAACCAGGAGGAGGACCGCCGAACTCAGCTCGACGCTACGGAAGACCTGCCCGCGCTCGCGGGCCTGCTGCCGCCGCCTCGGGGTGGCCGGAAAGGTCCGCTCCTGTGAGAACAGTTGTAGGTTCAAGGCCGCCTCACCTCAGGGCGCCGATGACGCCGAAGAACGTGGTGTACATCCGGCCGAGGGCGGAATCGAGGGTGAAGACGTAGAGCGGCAGGATGACGGCCAGGAGGGTCGTGCCGACCAGAGTCTTCACCGGCAGCCCGATGACGAACACATTGAGCTGCGGGACTGTCCGGGCGATGATTCCCAGGGCCACGGTGGTCAGGAAGAGCCCGGCGAGGATCGGCAGGGCCAGCTTGACCGCGACCATGAACATCTGGGCGAAGAGGTCGACGAGGCCGGTGGCCAGGGTCTGGCCGACCGTCGACCCCTGGGCGGCGAGGCCCGACCCGAGGAACCCGGCGGCCCCCAGGGGGAGCGCCTTGAAGCTCTGCGAGAGGGCGGCGAAGAGCCAGTAGTGGCCGTCCACCGTGAGGAAGAAGAGGAGGCCGAGGAGGTACTGAAAGTTGCCGATGAGCGGCGATTCGAGGTTCAGGTGGGGGTCGACCACGTTGACGATGGAGAAGCCCATGTCGAGGTCGAGAATCTGGCCGGCCACCTGGACGCCGACGAGGATGAGGAGCGAGGCGTAGCCGATGACCAGACCGATGGCCGCCTCGGTGAGGAGGACGGTGGCGTAGCCGAGGAGGTCGCCGGCCCCGGCCTTGCTCACCGGGACCATCGGCAGCAGGAGGAGTGAGATCAGGAGGGCCAGGGCCGCGCGGACGGTCGCCGGGATGTACCGGCTGCCGAGAAACGGCGCGATGGCGAAGATGCCGCTCGTCCGGGCCAGGACCAGCAGGTAAGTGTCCATTCGGTTGAGGACGAGCTGGGTCAGGTCCACTTGGTTCACTCCGGTCTGGCGGGATGGTCGGGGGACGCGGGTCGGGTCAGCGGATGACCGTCGGCAGGCTCTCGAGGAGCTTGGTCGTGAAGTCGGCCAGGGTCCGGAGCATCCAGGGTCCGAAGAAGACCAGCGAGACCGCGACAGCGGCGATCTTGGGGGCGAAGGTCAGGGTCTGCTCGTTGATCTGGGTGGTCGCCTGGAAGATGCTGATGACGAGGCCGACCAGCAGCCCGATCCCGATGAGCGGCGCGCCGACGATGATCGTCGTGGTCATCGCCTGGCGTCCAAGGTCCATGATGTATTGCTCGGTCACGCGGGTTCACCTCACGTCAGTGAAAACTCAGGAGGAGCGACTTGACCACCAGGTGCCAGCCATCGACGAGGACGAAGAGGATGATCTTGAAGGGGAGCGAGATCATCATCGGCGGGAGCATCAGCATGCCCATGGACATCAGGGTCGAGGCGACGATCATGTCGATGACGATGAAGGGGATGAAGACGACGAAGCCCATCTGAAAGGCCGTCTTCAGCTCGCTGATGGCGAAGGCCGGGATGAGGACGTAGGTGGCGACGTCCTCCGGCCGGTCGGGGGCTTTCTGGCCCGAGAACTCGACGAACATCGCCAGGTCCTTGGCCCGGGTGTGGGCCAGCATGAACTGGCGGAGCGGGACGACCCCGCGGTTGAACGCCTCCTGCTGGCTGATCTGGCCGGCCATGTAGGGCTGGACGGCAACCTGGTTGATCTGGCCGAAGACCGGAGCCATGACGAAGAAGGTCAGGAAGAGGGCCAGTCCCACGAGGACCTGGTTGGGCGGCATCTGCTGGGTGGCCAGCGCGCTCCGGACGAAGGAGAGGACGATGACGATCCGGGTGAACGAGGTCGTCAGGATGAGGATCCCCGGGGCCAGCGACAGGACGGTCAGGAGGAGCAGGATCTGGACGCTCGTGGCCACCTGGCCCGGGCTCTGGGCGGTCCCCACGCCGACGTTGAGGCTCGGCAGGCCCACCCCGCCGGCCGGCGCGGCCAGGGCGGTCGCGACACCGAAGACGCCATAGACCGCGAGGATGACCAGGACGGCCAGCCCGAACCAGAAGGAGCGACCCCGCGACAGTATGCACTTGGGCTTGCCCGTCCCGAGCTTCAAGGTCAAGGCTCGTCGCTCTCCGTTCCGTCGTCTCCGCCTTCGTCACGCCTGGCGCCGTGCCCGGCCCGGGCGCCGGCCTCGCCGGCCTTGCGGGTCCCGATGGCCCGCAACCGCTCGATCTTCTCCTGCATCTCCTCGGCGAAGGTCTTGCCCGAGGGGTTGCGCCGCAGGCCGAACAGGTTCACCGGGGCTTCTTCGACCGGTATTTCCTCGCCGCCCTCGGCCAGGAGGCGGGTCGCCTCGGGGCCGTCGAAGGTGGTCAGGATGCTCATCTGGCCCTCGGTCAGCCCCAGCAGGAGGACCCGGCCGGCCAGCTCGACAAGATACAGGCCGGACTTCTGGCCGAGCGGCACGCCCTCGACGATGTGGAGGAACTTGCCCCCGCGGGTCGCCCCGAGCCGCTTGCCGACCAGCCTGGTGGTGGCGTAGACGAGCCCGATGACGAGGGCGAAGAAGAACAGGAACTGGATGATCTGCCAGGCCAGGCTGAGCCCGTTGCCGTTCACCTTAGGTTCTGCACCCTTTCGATCTGGCTGACGACGTCGGTGATGCGGACGCCGAAGTTCTCGTTAATGATGACGACCTCGCCCTTGGCGATGAGCCGTCCATTGATCAGGACGTCGAGGGGTTCGCCGGCCAGCTTGTCGAGTTCGATGACGGCGCCGGCGCCGAGGGCCAGGATCTGCCGGACCTGCATCCTCGTCCGCCCCAGTTCCACCGTGAGGTGCAGGGGCACGTCCATGATCAGGTCGATGTTCTGCTGCTCGGGGGCGGTCGCCACCGGCTTCAGGCCTTCGAACTTGGCCGGCTGGACCTGCACCTTGATGGCACTCCCGACGACCCGGCCGGGCGCCTTCGCCGGGGCGGCCTTGGGCCTGGCCTCTTTCTTCGGCTCGGGGGCCCCGCCGGGGACCTCCGCCGGCGGTTCCGGTTCCTCGTCCGAGCCCACGGCCGCTTCGTCGCCGGAGTCGGCTTCCTGCCGCGCCGTCAACCGCTTCAGCAGTTCGCGGGCCAGTTCCGCCGGGTAGAAGAGGCGGAGCTCGCCCTCGGCCAGGTCGGGCAGGCTGAGCTTTCCAGTGAGTTCGACAAAGATGTGGTCGGGGTCGTAGTCCGAGAAGTAGGGCACTTCCTCGTGGCCCGCCCCGGCGGTGTTGATGGCCCCGGCGGAGACCTTGACCCGCTCGCCGAGGGCCTCGGAGAGGGCCACGGCCGAAGCGTCCAGACCGTTCTGGAAGGCCTCCTTCATCGTGTTCAACTGGGTCTCGCCGAGGGCCTCCGGCGGGCTGGTGCCGTCGCCGCCCAGGAGGATGTCGCAGAAGACGGCCGACAGAGCCCCCTCGGTGCTCCAGAGAGCCTGGCCGGTGAGGGCCCCCTCGAAGAGGGCGCCGAGGCAGACGGTCCCGGCCGGGATCTTCTTCTCGGCGATGCTCCGCCGGTTCAGGCCGATCTCCGGCCGCTCCAACTCGAGCTCCCGGTTGGTCAGGGCGGACATCGCCCCGACGGCGGACTCGAGGGCCAGCTTGGTCAGCTCGATAAGGGCCTCTTCCTCGGTGTCCGTGAAGTGCTCGCCGCCGGTCTCCTCGACCGTCTTGAGGAGCGCGTCGATCTCACCCTGGGACAGAACTTCCTTACTCATAGTCCTCCTCCTCGCCGTCGGCCAGCGCTGTGACGCTGAGCGCCATCCGCCTGCCGACGGTCCCCGGGCGGCCCCGGAACTTGACCCGGCTACCGATGAACCCTTTCAAATCACTGGTCATGGGGTTGTCGAGCTGGATGACGTCCCCGGCCTGCAACCCCATGAGGTCGCGGACGCTTATCGTCGTCTCGCCGAGGACCACCGAGATGGGGATGGCGGCGTCCTCGAGACGCTTCTTCAGGAGCTCCGGGCTGCCCTGGGCGACCGTCCGCTGGCTGGTGGAGAACCAGTGCTGGGCCGAGAGCTTCGGCAGGACCGGCTCGATCACCAGGTAGGGCAGGCAGAAATTGATGCTCCCGACGGCCTCACCGAGCTTGGCTGAGAAGGTGATCAGGACGGCCATCTCGGCCGACCCGACGACCTGGGCGAAGAGCGGGTTGGACTCGATCGTCTCCAGCTTCGGCTTGATCTCGGTGATGTTCTTCCAGGCTTCCTTGAGGGTATCGAGGAACTGGACAAAGATCCGTTCCATCACGATGACCTCGATC
>JAJZPE010000128.1 GCA_021811325.1 Bacillota bacterium | reverse complement strand
TCCGATCTCAGGAACGCTATCCGCCTGGCCGAGAAGATGTCCCCGGCGATCGTCTTCGTCGACGAGATCGACCGCTTCGGCAAGCGCGGCGAGGCCACCTCGGACTCGGCCGGGGAGGAGACCAAGCGGGTCTTCTCGCAGTTCCTCGAGTGGCTCGGCAAGCCCGACCGGGAGGCCATCATCGTCGGGACGACCAACGTCCCCGAGCACCTCGACGAGGCCTTCACCCGGACCGGCCGCTTCGACTACAAGGTCCCCTTCCTGTACCCGGGCGAGCAGGCCAGGCTGGACATCCTGCTGGTCCACCTGGGGATGAAGGACGGGGCCCAGAAGACCCGCGTCCCGCTGGCCATCCCCGAGGCCGACCTGGTCGACTTCCTGAAGCGCGAGGTCGTCCCCCTGACCAGCGAGTTCTCCGGCGCCGAGCTGGAAGAGCTGGTCACCCGGGCCAAGCGGGTGGCCTTCGACCGCGGCGGGCGGTTCATCGAGACCGGCGACTTCATCGCCGCCGCCAGGAGCTTCCGGATCGACCACGGCGGGCGCCGAGAGACCATCGAGAACTGCCTCGAGCAGGCCCGCCGCTTCACCGACGACCAGACCTTCCTGGACTCGCTGGAGAGGGAGATGGGGACGGAAATCGGATGAGGCTCACCGGCGGCCCAAGGCCGGCCCCGCCTCCGCGCTGCCGCCCGCCCCTTGTCCCGGGAAGGGAAACGCTGGGTGGGGGAGAATAGAGGCGATGACCGGCCCTCCTTTCTTGACGGGGGGCCTATTGAGCGAACGACGTGGGGGCGACGAGGTGGGGCTCAACTGCCTGAGCCGGTTGTATGAGGTCGGCGGCCTGATCGCCGACCGCGACGGGGACGGCCTGCCCGATTCGGTCACCGCCCGGGTCCTCATCGACCGCCGGGGGACGGTGGCCGATTTTGTGGCCGCGGCCAACTTCGCGGCCCGCCTGGGTTACGCCGTGGTGCGATACGAGCCGGGGCTGGCGGCCGTGGACGACGGTGGGCGGGGCGAGGCCGGCGTCTCGGGTCGGACCGTCGTGCGCTTCGGCCTGTCCCCGGAACGGTTGCAGTCATTGGCGAAGCAGGTCGTTGGCCGCCGGATCGAGGCCGGGCAGGGCCTGGTGGCCATCGCCGGCGGTGAACTCGTCGCCGGTGGGACGAACGACGAGGGACGCCGGCGGGCCGGCCTGTTCCTCGCCCGCGACTGGCCGGGGTTCGGGCCGCCGAACGATGGCGCCCCGACCGTGCGGACCCTGGCCGGCACGGGCTCACCCACCGGGGTTGCCGGCCATGCGCCGGGGAGGGTGTTGGCCGTCATCCTCGGCCCGGCGCAACGCGTGGAAGCCGTTCTGGCGCGCCCGGACGGTGGCACCGGAACCGTTTCATGGGACATCTCGAGCGGGAGCCCGTTGATTCAGGCGACGCGGCCCTTCGCGAGGGGGTTCATCGACCTGGCCGAGCCGTTCGCGGCGGGGAACCTCGTCTCCGGGCCGCCGGCGGCCGACGGGGCCCCGGGCGGCGAGCGGCCTCTTTGCGCGCTGTTGCTGGACCAGGACGCCACGTCGGCCGGGGCCGCTGCCGCCTGTGAGGTGGCTTGCCGCCTCGGGGTCGAAGCCTCCGAGATCGAACTCCCGCTGGCCTTTGCCACGTCCGAAGCCCCGGAGGGGATGCGGGCCATCCGCTTCGAAGAGACTGAGTCCGGACCCGGCGAAGTCCTGGCCGATGAACGCGGGTTGGTCCTGCGCGGGGGCGCCGAGGGGTTGGCGGCGGCCGCCAAGGCCCTGGCTCTCAGTTTCCGGGCCCCCGGCGAAGAGGCCGTCCCGACGGGGTTTTCCGGTTTGGCCGCGGTCCGCCGGTCGCTGGTCGATTTCTTGGCCTTGCGGTCGGGCGCCGGGCAGGTCGCCGGGGCGGCGGCGGTCCTGGCCGCCGAGCGCGGGGCGCAGGCCGGCGTGGGAGCGGCGGCCACGGTCCGTCTCGACGACCCGAGCTCCAGGGCGCGGGCCTTCCTCGAGGCGCGGGCCGGAAGCCCGGTCGAGGTGGCCCCCCTTGACGAGACCATCGTCAGCGGCCGTTTCGAGGCCGCCTGGGAGGTCGACGCCCTGAAGGCCGCCTGGACCGACGCCCTGGCGGCGCTGGACAAGGAGCGCCCGGCAGGCCCGGTGGCGGTCAGCGCGGGCGTCGGCGAGCCCGGTGAGATCCGCGGCCGCGTCGTCGCGGACATGGCCCGCGACCTGGCCGCCCGCGGCTATGGCCAGGCGGATTTCCGGCTCGAGGTGCTGTCCGCCTACAAACCCGGCCTGTCGTGGTTGTCCGAGGTGGTCATCCCGGACCTCAAGCGGCTCGGCCTCGGGGCTGAGGCCCGCGTGGTCATCCGCTTCGCCCCTTGCATCCGGCCCGAGGGCGGCGAGCCGCCTGCGGCCGCCGGCCCCAGCACGGGGAAATGGTTGGAGTTCCCCATCCGCTGGCTGCAGGAGCTCTACCCGGCGGACGACCTCATCGCCCGCGAACTCGGCATCCCCGCCGACCACGTCATCTTCGAGATGGCTGAGACGCTTGCCCCCGTGGGCCCGACATACACGGTGGCGGCCTACCGTGACGAGGAGCGGGTCCCCGGGTCCCCGACCGCCTACAGCGCGTCCTTCAGCCCGCCGGTGGCCGAACGGCCTTATCTCAATGCTTTCCCGGAGGAGGGACTCGTCCACCCGACCACCGGTTGGCTCCGGGTCGAGTCGGCCGGGCGCCTGCTCTTTGAGCAGCGCATCGAGACCGACCTCGAACGGGTCTGGGGTTTCCTGCAGCGCGACTTCCTGCCCGCGGTCACCGCGGAGGTCAAGGCGGCCGGCGGTCCGCAGCCCTTCTTCGAGGTCATGGACTTCGAGGTCTGGGCGTCCGAGGCCGACGAACCCCTGGGCCTGCGCGAGGAACGCTTCTCGCCGTTGGAGGCGCTCCATGAGGACGTCTACTTCGTCACCCTTGACCACTTCGCCGCCCTCGGACGGTCGCTGACGGGACAGCCGTTCCGCGCCCCGGGCCCGGTCCTGCCCTGGATCCACAGGCGCCTCGGGGCCGGCCCCGAAGTCCGCGCGCGGCTCGTCCGGCGGGTCCGCCCACCGGCCAACCCGTTGACCCCATCCGCGGTGACGATCGAGCGGGTCGAGGTCGAAGGGGCCGGCCGTCCGGGCCGCGTCGTCTTCGACTGCGCCTTCGCCGCCCCGGGAGACGCCACGGCCGCGGCTGAACGCCTGGCCATGGCCGGTGACCTCCAGGCGGCCGGGATTTCCGGAGCCGACCTGGCCCTTCCGGCCGGCTGCGCCCTGGAGTGCCGGCTGACAGTGCCCGGCGCCGGGCCGCTGACAGTGGTCGTCGCCGGGCCGGGGCCGCGCGACGAAGGGGCGGTGGCGCCCGGCTCGCCGGCGGGTTCCAACCGGCACCCGCTGGAACCGAGGGACCCTCGAACTCCGCGGGACCCGATCGTCCCCTACGACCACGTCCTGACTCTGTCGGAGGGCCGGGCCATCCTGGACCGCCTGGCCTCCTTCCCTCAGGCCCGGGTGTGGCCCGCGGGCCGTTCGTTCCAGGGCCGGCCGTCCTACTGCCTGGAGGTCGTCGAGGTGGGGGAGGGGAGCCCCGGTCGAGAGACGGGGGAGGGCCGCCCGGTTAGAGCCGGGCCCGGCGTCATCTCCCGGAACAAGCTCCGCCTGCTGCGGCCGACCCTGGTCATCGTCGCCAGACACCACGCCAACGAGGTCTCCAGCAGCAACGCCGCGCTGCGCCTGGCGGAGGACCTCTTGACGGGCCCTGGCGGCGCGGAGCTCCGCCGCCGGGTCAACCTGGTGGTCGTCCCCTTCGAGAACGTCGACGGCGTGGCCCTCCACGAGCGGATGGAGAAGGAGCACCCGACCTGGAAGCTGCACGCCGCCCGGTTCAACGCCGCCGGGCAGGACGTGGCCGGGGCCTACGGCGACCCCGGCACGCCCTTCGGCGAATCGCGGGTCCTGCCGTTGGTCTGGGACATCTGGCGGCCTGACGTCATCTCCGACGAGCACGGGGTGCCCTCGCATGAGTGGGACCAGCCCTTTGCCGGCTACGTCTGCCGTTCGTACTCGAGCTTCTGGCTGCCCCGCGCTTTCTTCTACGTCTACCTGTCGTACCTCGATGACCCGGCCTATCCCGGGCGCGAAGCCTTCTCGGCGGCGATGCGCGAGCGGGTCGCGGGCGCGCTGGCCCGGGACGGCGAGATAAGCGCCTGGAACCGCGTCTGGCGACGCCGCTATGAGAAGTACGGCCACGCCTGGATGCCCAAGGAGTACCCGGCCCCGCCCAGCGACTACCACCGCGACCTCCTGGTCTACTTCACCGCGGTTAAGCGGGACGAGAAGGGCGGCTTCCAGCGGCGGCTGCCAGGTTCGAACATCGTCTCGTGGGTGAGCGAGGTCAACGACGAGACCGCCCAGGGGGACTACCTGGCCCTCTGCGCCAGAGCCCACTATCTGGCGGACGAGGCCGTCCTGAGGCTCCTGGCCGATGGTCCATGGGAGGTCGTCCGCGAGACGACGACCGTGGAAACGCCCACGGGGCGGGCGGTCCGGCGTTCGCTGCGGCGGCCGCGCCCGCCGAAGTCTTGAGACCAGTGGCTGCCCCCGGCGGCCGAAAAGAGAGGGAGAGGGAGCCCATGCCCCAGACGAAGAGCGTACTCATCGAAGAGAAGTTGAAGCAGGCGGCGGCCATCCTATGCAAGAAGGGCATCGACGCCTGGCTGACCTTTTGCCGGGAGACCTCGGAGATCAACGAGCCGGTGCTGAAGCTCATCGCCGGGACCAGCGTCACCTGGGACTCGGCCTTCCTTTTGGGGGCGGGCGGGGATCGCGGCTGTGTCGTCGGCCGCCTCGACGTCAACGCCCTGAAGGCCCTGGGGAACTACCCGGAGGTCATCGGCTACGACGAGAGCCTCCGCGGGCACCTCGTCCGCCTGCTCGATGCCCTGAATCCGAAGACGCTGGCCATCAACTACTCGGAGAGCAACACGGCGGCCGACGGCCTGACCCATGGGATGTACCTGAAGCTGCTCGGGCTGCTCGAGGGCACTCCCTACGCCGGGCGGCTCGTCTCGGCCGAGGACGTGGTGGCCGCACTGCGCGGCCGCAAGTCGGCCGAGGAGTTGCGGCGCATCACCGCGGCCGTCCAGACGACCGAACTCATCATCGACGAGTTCACCGCCCACCTGCGCCCCGGGCGGACCGAGGTCCAAATGCAGGCCTTCGTCCAGGAGCGGATGAGGGCCCACGGCGTCGGGCCCTCGTGGGACGCCGCGTACTGCCCGACGATGACGGCCGGACCGTCGTCGCCGGCCGGCCACGTCGGCCCAACGGAGACGGTCATCGAATCCGGCCAGACCCTGGCCATCGACGTCGGCGTGAAGCAGGACGACTACTGCTCCGACATCCAGCGGACCTGGTATCTCGCCCGTCCGGGCGAGACGCGGCCGCCGGAGCCGGTGGCCCGCGCCTTTGCCGCCGTCCGCGGAGCCATCGAGGCCGGGGAGAAGGCCCTCCGGCCCGGCGTCGAGGGTTGGGTCGTCGACGCCGCCGCCCGCCAGGCGCTGGTCGGTGCGGGCTACCCCGAGTTCAAGCACGCCCTCGGCCACCAGCTCGGCCTCAGTGCCCACGACGGCTCCGGGCTCCTCGGGCCACGCTGGGAACGCTACGGCCGGACGCCCCACGCTCTCGTCGAGGAAGGGCAGGTCTACACTCTCGAGCTGGAAGTGGCGACCGAGGTCGGGCCGGTCACCCTTGAGGAGGACGTCGTGGTGACCCGGGACGGCTGCGAATACCTGTCGCGACCGCAGACTGAGGTCCTTGTGGTGAGGACGTGAGCCACCGAAGACGTGAGCCAGGGTTCTTCGTCCGCGGTGGCTGATCTCGGCCGGTGAGAGCTCTGCCGAGACCCAACAGGAATCCGACCCCAGACAGGGGGCTTGACCTTATATACTAGTATGTATATACTGGTAGATAAAGGCGAGCCCCTTCTTGCGTTCAGATCCGGACCTGATGCCGTCCCGTCGCCCGTCAATCGCCTGAGAGGGAGTGGCGCAAACGTCCGTCAAATATGGGCTCCTGGGCCTCCTGGCCCGTCGCCCGGCCCACGGCTACGACCTCAAGAAGAGCTTCGAGGCGGCTGCCGGGGCCCACTGGGCCCTCAACTTCGGGCAGGTCTACACGACCCTGGACCGGCTTGTCGCCGACGGCCTCGTCGAGGCGGAAGAGAAGACCAGGAGCGGTCCCCGCGAAAAGCTGACCTACTACATCACCTCGGATGGCCTGGACGCGCTGGCCGACTGGGTCCGCCAGCCGGTCGGCCGCACCAAGCCCCTCCGCGACGAGCTCTACATCAAGCTGCTCTTCGCCGATCGTCGGCGCCCGGAGCATATCCTGACCCTCCTGGCCGAGCAACGTCGCCTGTATGAGGCCAACCTGGTCGAGGCCCGCGAGTGGGCCAAGCGCGAGCGTGAGGAGAGCTTGGAGGCCCCACCAGACCAGGCCGGCCAACGCTCGGCCGTCGCGACCACCGCCTCGTCGAAGCTCGACCGAGCCATCCGGTTGACGCTGGCCGAGGCGGCACTGAAGAT
>JAJZPE010000127.1 GCA_021811325.1 Bacillota bacterium | reverse complement strand
GTGAGTGGACACGGCCCACTCAGCGGCCTCTTCATCTTGCTCCCGAACAGCTTTGAGAATGGCCGCATGATCCTTCCGGGCCATATCAAGTATGGCCGCCATCTTGTCCTCTTGTCCGTTTTCCCATGCTGAGCGATAGACTTGGTGTGAACTGAAGACAATTTCCTTTACAGCTACGTATAGCTCGTAAAGCACCACATTGTTGGCGGCCGACGCCAGCGCGGTGTGGAACGCGATGTCTGAATCTATGAAGCTTTCCAACCCGTCCTTGTCGACTTTGAGTGCCGCCTCCAGCTCCTCGATGTCTTCAGCGGTAGCGCGCTGAGCGGCCAACCCCACAAGGCCCACTTCGAACATTCTCCGAGTTTCGAACAGCTCCCGAAGGGTGGCGCGCCGAGCCAGCAGTTGCCAGGCCATGCCGTCGGCTGAAGGCTTGGGAAGACTAACGTAAGTCCCGTCCTGTCCTCTCTTAACCAGCCCCATCGCCATCAAGGCCCTCATGGCCTCTCGGACTGACGTACGCCCCACGCTGAACATCTCGGAAAGCTCCCGCTCCGGCGGTAAGCGGTCGCCCTCCTTAAGGATACCGCTCCGTATGCGCTCCCGGAGTTGTTCAACAATGGCATCTGACACGGAGCTTCGGTATATGGGGTCAACCTGCAGTCGGGACAAGGAACAACACCCCCACGGTGCCCACTGGCACATTGTCCAACGTAATCCTATTGTAGCCGGGAGACCACGCATGTTCAAGGGTTAGGCTGGGGCTCCTTTTCGTATCTGCCGTCCGGCCATGGGCCCGGCTCAGCCCGGCACCCGGTTCTGCCTGGCGATCTCTCCGTACAGCCGCCCACTCGGCCGCACCGTCCGGGCCTGGGTGGCAAAGTCGACTTCGATGATGCCGAAGCGTTGGTAATAACCCTCGGACCACTCGAAGTTGTCGGTCGAGGTCCAGTAGAAGTAGCCGGGGACGTCGATGCCCTTGTCAATGGCTGCGGCGTAACGGTTCCAGCCGTCACAGGCGGCCCCGGAGCGGTCGCCGTTCTTGATGTTGCCGGACTTTTGCTCCCACTCCCACCAGTCGTTGTTGACGTTGTTCCCTTCGACCTGATGGGACGAGGTCGCGGTGCCCCAGAGGAAGCCGTCGGGGAAGGTGTTGGTGGCCATGGGTGGCTCCTCCTTTCGCGGGTCGTGGGGGCCGTCGTGGGGCGCGGTGCGTCTCGGGTCAGGGTCCGGGCTTCAGGTACTTATCGAACTCCCGGACGATCTTGGGGAAGGCGTCGGCCCAGGTCTTGCGGCTGGCGAAGGTGTGGACCTCACCCGGATAGTAGTACGCCTCGTACTTCTTCCCCTTCTCGACGCAGTCCTTCACGATCCGGTCCATCTGGCCGAAGTCGACGTTGGCGTCCTCGGTCCCCTGGACGTTGATGAGTGGGGCCTTGAGGCCGTCGGCGAAGGTGCAGGGTGAGCCCTGGCGGTAGAGGTCCGGGCTCTCCCCGGGGTCGCCGCCGAGGTAGGTTTTGAACATGCCGCCGGAGCGGCCCCAGCGCTGCTCGACCCAGCGCGTCCACTGGGCGTAGTCCCAGATGCCGGCGATGTTCACGCCCATCGCGAACTCGTCGGGGTACTGGGTCAGGCAGTGAAGGGTCATGTACCCGCCGTAGCTCAGGCCCCAGACGGCCACCCGGGCCGGGTCGACGTGGGGCAGCGACTTGAGGTAGCGGCCGGCCGAGACCACGTCGAGGACGTCGTCCACGCCCATCTTGTGGTACAGGCCGGTGCGGAAGGCGCGGCCGTAGCCGGTGCCCCCGCGGTAGTTGAGGCTGATGACGACGTAGCCCTGCTGGGCCAGGTAGTAGTTGAGGGCGTCGAAGAGGGCGTAGGAGCGCATGGGATTGAAGGTGGCCCGCATCTGGCGGATGGGGCCGCCGTGGACCCAGACGATGGCCGGGTGGCGGACCCGGCCCGAGGTGTCGAGGCCGGGCGCGCGGAAGACGTAGCCATGGATGTCCCAGTCCTGGGCGCCCTTGAAGGTGACCTCCTCGCGGGCGAGGATGGCCCCTGGCTCGGCCCAGGCCGGGGACATGGAGAAGGTCAGTTGGATGGGCGAGGCACCGGGCGCAGGCAGGGCGCCGGCGGCCTTGGCGGGCTCGGCCTTCGACGTGGACGGGGCGCCGCCGGGGGCGGGCATCACCCAGAGGTCCATGTTCCGGTATGGGTCGCAATGGACGAAGGCCAGGCGCGAGCCGTCCGGCGACCATTTGGGCTGGACGTCGGTGGCCGGGAGTTCGGGGTGCGGCCCGGCGATCCGGTCCTGGTGGCCGTCCTCCGGGTCCAGAAGCCAGAGGTGCCTCTCCCCCGCCGCGTCGCGGTTGGAGGCATAGACGACCCGCCGCCCGTCGGGCGACCAGGCCGGCCGGTCGCCGGCGTGGCCAAAGTCCTCGCAGCGGCCGGTCGTCAGTTGCCGCACCTCGCCGGTCCCGCGGTCCCAGAGATACAGGTGGAGGAAGCCGTCGTCCTCCAGGGTCAGGATGGCCCGGCGCCCGTCAGGGGTCGGCACGAACTGCAGGTCGGAGACCGGCCCGTGCCCGTCCGTCTCGACGTGCCGGATCAGCGTGGACTTGGCCTCGGGCAGGCTCAGGAGGTGCAGGTCGGCCGACAGGTTGCGGGGGGCCGGGGTGGCGTAGACGGCCGTCTGGACGTCAAGCCAGGCGACGAAGGTTGCCCCGTCCCCGGCGGCGCTGCGCCAGAGGACCTTGCCCCGGTCGCCGGCATCGGGGTCGATGACAGCGGCCTGGGGCGTCTTACTTTCATCGGGGAAGGTACAGCCGATCAGCGCCCCGACCGCGTCCGCCGCGACAGGCGCCTCGGCGGCTGTCGCGGCGGCCGGCGCCCATTCGAAGGCGGCCGTGCTCCCCCCGAAGCCCATCCGCAGGCGCCCGGGCACGACCAGCTCGCGGGTGAGGCCGCGCTCCGGCTCGTGGAGCCAGACGGCTTCGTTGTAGACATAACCAAGCCGGCAGCCGTCGGGCGACCAGGCCGGCGAGGAGTGCTTGCCCTTGGCCGTGATAAGCGGGCGGGTCGCGAAGGCGGGCGGCCGGCCAGGCCCCGCCGCACCTTGCGGCGCACCGGCGTCTTCGACGGCCACCCAGATGTCACCGTCCTGGACGTAAGCCAGCTCCAGCAGGCCGGCCTGTCCCCGCCGCCAGGTGAAGCCGGATACGGCCTTCTTGGCGGCGGACACTTTACGGACGGCCCCCGGTGGGTCGGACGGAGGCGCCGGGGGGCGTACCCCCGTGGCCGTCGGGTCGGCCACCCACAGGTCGTGGGTCAGGCCGTCGTCCCAGATGAAGGCGATGGCCCGCCCGTCCGGCGACCATTCCCATTGTCCCAGGTAGCGCAGTCCAAGGACGTCATCCAGGGTCAGCTTCGGTTGTCGGTTCCCCACCACAACTCAGCCTCCACACCGGTCAGGATCGAGGACCGCGGCGGCCAGGCGATCCACGGCCAGCCGCGCGTCGTCGTCGGTCAGGGACTCCAGGCCCAGTCTTGTAGCTTGCATAGGTCGTCGAGGTCGGCCACCCGCCCCAGCCCCAGTTCCCCGTGGACGCCGTCGGGGTAGATGAAGACGTCCAGCGGGAAACCGATGTCCACCCGCTTGAGGAAGAGCGGCTAACCGATGGACCGCAAGACGCCCGGCGTCTCGCCGCAGACCCTTTCGAAATCCGCACTGGTGATGACGGCATAGACGTCGATGTCCGACCAGCGGTCGGCCTTGCCCGCGGCGATGGAACCACCGAGGAACACCGCCCGCACGCCCGGGTCGGCGGACAGCGTCGTCACCAGCCCCCGGAGGAATGACTCGAAGCGCGCGGGAACCGACCCTTGGACGGTCGTCCCCATCTCCCCACCCCCCGTCGCGATGACTGGTTCCGGGCCCGGGGCAGAGGTTGAACGAGCTCCGCCGGCGCCCTTTGTTGACTGTTATCTACGTTTCGCGGGCAACGCGTGCCGTCGATTTTTTTCTACTTGCCGTAAGGACCGTCAAGCGTGGGGTCAGGCGCAGCGTGGCAATCTCCCAGGCCCCCAGTTCCAGGTCGGCCGCCTGAGCGGCGCCGGCCAGGGGCGAGGGGCCGTCCTCTAGGAGTCCGACCCTCCGCCAGGCGGCGACCGGCAATACGCTCTCGAGCCGGGCCGTCACGGCCGCCGGCGAGGAGTTAAAGACGCGGACGATGAGGTCCTGGCCGTCCTCGGAACGCTTCACGGCGCTCACCCGGACGGCGGAGGGCTCGACCCGCAGGAAGCTGCCCTGCGCCAGCAGCGCCGAAATCCGTGACCCGGGCCCGTCGACCGCCGCCGTGGGCACCAGCGACGGCGGGGTCGTATAGGCCCACGAGATCGTGGGCACTTCGGCCTCGAGCCAGGTTCCGGCGTGCGGGACGACGGCGTACTCGAAAACGCGAACGCCCAGGCACTGGGCCTCCGGCGTAGGGTAGCCCGGACCGGCGTGGCCGGGCCGCACGGACACGTCGTCGCGGGACAGCCAGCCGACCGAGCGCAGGAGGGTCAGGGCGATGGCCGACCCACCTGGCTTTGGGCCGCCTGCCGGCGAGCCGGCGCCCCCGCCCCGGACCACCTCGTACTCGGGCAGGCCCCGGCTGAGGACGGCCAATCCCAGGCGGCCGTCGCCGATATCGACGAAACCCTTGTGCGGCTTGGTCCCGGTTGGCTGCTCCGACCAGGCCGGGTCGCCGGGTTCATCGACCGGCCGGTCGACCACGGCGAACTGGGCCTCGGCCGACGACGAGGCGGCCTCGATGGGTGTCTCGAAGAGGACCCGCAGCCGGTGGTCACGGGCCCGGTTGTCGACGGTCGTGACGAACTCGACCCGGGCGATGCCGGGGTACAGGCTGACCCGGGTGGTCACGGGCAGGTCGACCAGGCGCCGGTCGCGGCCGCGGCGGTCATCGGCCAGGGCGGCCGGGACCTTGTAGACCAGGTTGATTTCGAGGGTCGCCCGGGCCGGGCCCGACTCGACGACGGCCGTCCTGACGGCCGCCCGGCCGAGGCCCGTCCGGACGGGCGAAGGGGCGGCGACGACGGTGTCCTGGGCCGGCGGGTCGTAGTTGTACTCGTCACCGGCGTCGCCCGAATCGATGAAGTGGTTGATGGACGGATGGACCGCGCCGGTCCGCCGGTCGGTCAGGCGCAGGGAACCGTCGGCGTTGACGGTCAGTTCAAAGAACTCATTGGTCAGGGAGCGCGGCGTGACCCGCAGGCCCTCCCCGGCGACGGCGGTGGCGGAAGCGCCCGCTCGGGTCGTTGGCGCGGCCGGCTTGGGCGCGGGGCGCAGCCTGTAAGCCCTCCAGCCCAGGGCGGGCAGGTCGCGGGCGACGAAGAGGACCCGCGTGCTGACCCCTCTCGTGGCCACGACCCGGAAGGTCTTGATCGACCGGTCCTCAAGCAGCTTGGCGGCCAGCGCTCGGACCGAGACCGCGTCCAGCTCGCCGATGGCGGTCCGGCCCATCACCAGCCGGACCTCCACGGTGTCCGGGGACACCCGCGAGTGGCTGTACCCGTTGATGTAGTAGCCCATCACCTGCCGGCCGGCCACCAGCGGGAGCATCGCCCGCAGCTTCAGTGGCGTCAGGGTCTGTCGCAGGAGGACCGTCTCGTGCGACTCCACCCGTTGCACCGGCGCGGCCGAGCCATCGGGGGCGACCGCCTCCAGGTCACCTTCCGGTGCCTGGACCGTGCCTTCGACAACGGCCGTCCCGGCCGGACCGCCCAGGTTGAAAGTCACCCAGGCGGCTTCGGTCGCGGGCCCGACCACGCCGACCCGCGCCGCCAGCGACTCCAGTGATGATTGGAGGACGCCCGCGGCGATCTGGCCGGCCCAGTCGTAACGCGTCTCCATCTCCCGGTGGACCTGGTCGATGCTGCACCCGCAGACGCTGTCGTGGGGCTCGTTCTGGAGAAGCAGCTTCCACGTCTCGGCCAGTTCACCGGCCGGGTAGGGACTGCCGGTCGCCCAGGCCCAGGCGGCCGCCGGCTCGACCTGGCGTTCCAGAGAGGCGGCCAGCTTGAAGTGGCGGATCTTCTGGCCGATGCGGGTCGAGGTCACCCCCACCAGCATCGGGGCCCTGGCCGGCGAGCGCAGCTCACCCTGCCAAACCTGCAACGGCGGCGCTCCGGCGGATGACCGCGCGGCCACGGCCCGCTCGACGTAGGCCGAGAGGTTCGACATCTCGATGGCCCAGCCCGGGTGGCCTTCGGCCACCACCCGTAGCGCCGCAGGCAGGCCGGGCTGCGGTTCAAGGTGGTCAGAACCGTTCATCACCAGGAGCAAGCCGGTGCGGTCGTATGCCCCAAGGGCCTCGGCGGCGCGCTCCAAACGGGTCCCCAGGTCGGCCGGGGCCAGCGGCAGCGTGGCCCCATTGGAGTAGCTGTCGGACAGGTAGACGCAGAAGACCCCGCTGCCGTCCGGAGCCACCCAGCGAAACTCACTCTCGGTGATGGCCGGCGGTACTCCCCGCCAGAGGGTGGCCGTCTCCAGGCCCGCCCGGCTCAGGACCTGCGGCATCTGGGCGATGTGCCCGAACTGGTCCGGCAGGTAGCCGACGGGCATCCGGGAAACCCCCCACTCCCG
>JAJZPE010000126.1 GCA_021811325.1 Bacillota bacterium | reverse complement strand
TATCCCCAACACCAGTCCCAAAGGCGGTCCGGAGGTGTCGGCGAGCTGACACCGGCCGGGCGGGCCTCATGCAGTGCGGTAGAAGCGCGGGAGTAGGGCGGGACCGGTGGTCAAAGCCCGTTTTGGGCGACTGTAGGACGGTAGCGCGGTAGGGGGCAAGTACGCCGAGTGTAGCCACCCCTATGCGTGGGGTGGCTTTTTGTTTTCCATGACCCCGCCCCGACCGCCCGGCGAGAGGCCGGCCGCCCAGGAGAGAAGGGGAGACCATGAGCGTGAAGGAAGGACCGACGGCCGTTCGGGGCGCGATCAACGTGGAGAGGAACGACGCGGAGGCCATCACCGCGGCCGCCCGTCGCTTGACGAGCGAGACCCTCAGGCGCAACGGCCTGACGTCGGCCGACGTGGTGACGGCCGTCTTCTCGGCCACGCCCGACCTGAACGCCGCCTATCCCGCGGCGGCCCTGCGTGGGAGGGGCGATGGGTGGGACGAAGTCCCGATGATGTGCCTGGCCGAGATGGCCGTCCCGGGCAGCTTGCCGAGGTGTCTGCGGTTGCTCCTGGTCTGCCGCGGCGGCTTCCAGGCCAAGCCCACCTATCTGGGTGACGCCGCCGGGCTCCGGCCCGACTGGGCCGGCGAAAGGGGGGACGGTCGGTGATCGTGGTCATGAAGCCCGGTTGCGGGAATGACGCGGTCGGGCGGGTTGTCGAGCGCGCCCACCGGCTCGGCCTTCGCGAGCACCTCTCGGTCGGCGAAGAGCGCACCATCATCGGCTTGATCGGCGATGTCCGGAAGGTCGACGTCGCCGCCCTGGAGGCCTTCCCCGGGGTCGAACGGGTCCTCCGTGTCGGGCACCCGTTCAAGCTGGCCAGCCGGGCCTTCCATCCGGAGGACAGCATCGTGGCCGTGAACGGCCACTCCATGGGTGGGGAACGCCTGGCCATCATCGCCGGGCCCTGCGCCGTGGAGTCGGAAGCCGGCTACGTCGAGGCGGCCAGACTGGTCAAGGAGGCCGGGGCCGGCTTCCTGCGTGGCGGGGCCTTCAAACCCCGGACGTCGCCGTATTCGTTCCAGGGCCTGAGACGCGAAGGCCTGCGGATCTTGGCCCGGGCCCGCGAGGAGACGGGACTGCCGGTGATCACCGAGGTCATGAGCCCGGAGGACATCCCGGCCGTGGCCGAGGTCGCCGACGTGCTCCAGGTCGGAGCCAGGAACATGCAGAACTACGCCCTTCTGGCCGAACTCGGGGGATGCGGCAAGCCGGTCATGCTGAAGCGCGGCATGGCCGCGTCCATCGAGGAGTGGCTGATGGCCGCCGAGTACATCCTGGCCAATGGCAATCCCCGAGTCGTCCTGTGCGAGCGGGGGATAAGGACCTTCGAAGGGTACACCCGCAACACTCTCGACCTCAGCGCCGTGGCCCTGGCCAAGACCCTGACCCACCTTCCGGTCCTGGCCGACCCGAGCCACGGGACGGGCCGGGCCGACCTGGTCCCCAGGATGTGCCGGGCCGCCGTGGCCGCGGGGGCCGACGGACTCATGGTGGAGGTCCACCCCAACCCGGAGGAAGCCCTTTCCGACGGGCCTCAGTCACTCCTGCCCGGGGTTTTCGCCGAGCTGGTGGAGGCATTGAAGCCGCTGGCCGCGGCGGTGGGGAGGACGCTCTGATGGCCGGCGGAAGGCTGGCGGTGATCGGCCTCGGCCTCATCGGCGGGTCCCTGGCGTGGGCCGCCCGGCAGTCCGGGGCCTACTCCGGGGTGATCGGGTACGACCTCGCCCCGGGTGTCGCGGAGGGCGCCCTGGAGATGGGGGTCATCGATGCCGTCGCCGCCTCGGCGGCCGAGGCCGCGGGCCGCGCCGACCTGGTGGTCGTGGCCACACCGCCCCTGGCCGTCCTGGCCACCATCCTCGAAGCGGCCGCCGCATGCCGGCCGGGCACCGTGGTGACCGACGTCGCCGGTTTCAAGGCGGGCCTCGAAAAAGCCGTTCCCGAACAGCTTCCCGCCGGGGTCGCTTACGTCGGCGGCCACCCGATGGCCGGCTCCGAGCGCTCCGGGCTGGCCGCGGCCGACTCCTCGCTGTTCGTCGGGGCCGTTTACGCCGTCACCGGGCCGGCGGGGCGGCCGGCCACCGAGGCCGTCCTGAGCCTGGCGCGAAGCGTGGGCGCGTGTCCTGTCCTGATGGACGCGGCCACCCACGACCGGGCCGCGGCGGTGGTCAGCCACCTGCCATACCTTCTGGCCGTGGGCCTATGCCTGACGGCCGAGGCTTTCGGCCCGGAGGCAGCCGGGTTGGCGGCCGGCGCCTTCCGGGACGCCACCCGCGTCGCCGCCGGCCCTCCGGAGGTCGGGCGGGGGATGTGCGCCGGAAACGCCACCGAAGTCGCCCGGGCCTGGACCGAGCTGAAGGCCGTCGTGGACGGGCTTATGGCCGCCCTGGCCGCCACCGGCGACCCGTTCCACCGGGCCCGGTCCTTTCGCGACCGCCTCTCCTTTCCGGTAACCCAAAAGGAGGGATGAACGTGATGGTCTGCGTCTTCAGCCCGAAGCCCCTCTGCGGCACGGTCCGGGTGCCGGGTGACAAGTCCATCAGCCACCGGACCTTGATCCTGGCGGCCCTCGCCGAGGGCCGGTCGGTCATCCGCGGCCTCGGCAACGGGGCCGACGTCGGCTCGACGATGGCCGCCGTGCGAAGCCTTGGGACCACGGTGACCATCACCGAGACCTGGCCGCGGCCGGTGGCGGTGATTGACTCCCCGGGGAGGGCCGGCCTGTCCGAGCCGGGCGACACCATCGATGCCGGGAACTCGGGCACCACGGCCAGGCTCGTTGCCGGGGTGGCGGCCGGACTGCCGTTCGCCACGGTCATCACCGGCGACGCTTCGCTCCGGCGCCGCCCCATGGGGCGGGTCACCGAACCGCTGGCGGCCATGGGGGCCCGGATTTCGGGGCGCTGCCGCGGGCAGTCGCTGCCCCTCACCATCGACGGCGGAAGGTTGAGGGGCATCGACTGGACCCTACCGGTGGCCTCGGCGCAGGTCAAGTCGGCGCTCATCCTGGCCGCCCTCGGGGCCGCCGGGACCTCGCGCCTGACCGAACCCCGGCCGACGCGGGACCATACCGAGCGCCTCCTGCCGGTCTTTGGCGGGGAGCTTGGGCTGAGCGCCGCGACCGTGGTCGTTCCCGGCGGGCAGACCCTCCGGCCGGCCGAGGTCAACGTCCCCGGAGATCCCTCATCGGCGGCCTTCTTCCTGACCGCCGCGGCCGCGACGCCGGGGGCGGAAGTGCTGGCCGAGGGGATCGCCCTCAACCCGGGACGGGTGGCCTTCCTGGAGGTCCTCTCAGAAATGGGGGCCGAGGTCGAGGTGCGGGCCGTGGGCGACGGTTACGAGCCCTATGGCGACGTCAGGGTCAGGCCGGGGCGCCATGGACTGAGGGGTGTGGCGATCACCGCCGAGCGAGTGCCGTCGATCATCGACGAGTTGCCTGTCCTGGCCGTGGCGGCCTGTCTGGCCCGAGGCCGCACGGTCATCACGGGGGCCGGCGAGCTCCGCCACAAGGAGAGCGACCGACTGGAGGGGACGGCCGCCCTCCTGCGGTTGATCGGCGCCGAGGTTGAAGTGGCCGGCGACGGCCTGCTTATCGAAGGTGGAATGACGGCCGGGCCTGACGGCCAAGGCCTCCCGGCTGGCGGCCGGGTCGCCGGCGACGCAGCTGGCGCCCCCCTGGCTGCCGCCTACGATTGCCGCGGCGACCACCGCCTGGCCATGGCCGCCGCCGTCGCCGCCTGCGTGACCGGCCGTCGGTTGGGCATCGCCGGCGCCGGCTGCGTCGCCATTTCCTACCCGGGTTTCTGGCGGGACCTGGGCTCCCTGGGCGCCGAGTCCGTCGAGTGGCCCGCCCAACCGGCCGATGAGTGAGCTGAAGGGGGCCAAGGCCGAGACGCCGCCCGGCTCGCCGCCGTCGCCGGTCGCCCGCTTTTACCTCCTCGGCCGGCCGGTCACCGCCAGCCTCTCGCCGGCCATGCACAACGCGGCCTTCCGCGCCCTCGGCCTGCGGGCCCGCTACGACCCGGTGGACGTGGGCCCGGAGGACTTCGAGCGAGTGGCCCGGGAGTTCATCTCGCGGGACGACTTCGCCGGGGCCAACGTGACCATCCCGCACAAGCGGGCGGCCATGAACCTGTGCGCGACGGTGTCGCCTGAAGCAGCCGCGGCGAAGGCCGTCAACACTCTGGTCCGCGGACTCATCGGACACAACACTGATGTGACCGCGGTCCGCGCCTTGCTGAGCCCACATCGGCCTGCGGGCAAGGGTGGAACCGCTCTCCTCATCGGGGCTGGAGGGGTCGCCGCGGCTGTCGCCGTCGCCCTGTCCGGGATGGGCCTCGAGCGCTTGGTCGTGGCCAACCGTTCGGAGCCGTCCGCCGCCTCGCTGGCCGAGATGTCCAGGGGCCTCGGCCTCCCGGCCGAGACCACACGGCTCGACCGCCGGACCCTTGGCGCATGGCTGGCCGCCCCGGGGTTGGTGGCCGTCATCAACGCCACGCCCCTCAAGGAACCGGACGAGTGGGAACCGCTTGGGCTCGGTGAGGCCTGGGCTTCCGCCTTCGGCTCCCCGGCCGTGGCCCTCGACTTGGCCTACCGGACCAAGCCGACCTTCTTCCTCGAAGTCGCCGCCCGGGCCGGTTCGCGGACCATCGACGGGCGCGAAGTGCTGATCGCTCAGGGGGCCGCCGCCTTCGAACTCTGGACCGGACGCAAGGCGCCCATCGAGGTCATGCGTGAGGCCGTCTATCGTCAGGCGGACCCGGCGCCCCGCTCAGCCGGATGAAAGGAGCCCACCAATGCTGAGGTACCTCACCGCCGGAGAATCCCACGGCCCCGCACTGACCGTCATCGTCGACGGCCTGCCGGCCGGCGTCCGGGTCGATCTGGACCGCGTCGACCGGCGCCTGGCCCGCCGCCAGGAGGGTTTCGGGCGGGGCGGGCGGATGAAGATCGAGCGCGACCGGGCCACCATCCTCGGGGGATTGCGTCGCGGCCGGACCACGGGTGCGCCGGTGGCCCTCAGCATCCCCAACCTGGACGCCCCGAACTGGGCGGACCTTGACGGACGCCCACCCGTGACCACGCCCCGTCCTGGTCACGCCGACCTGGCCGGGGCCCTGAAGTATGGCCACCAGGACCTTCGCGATGTCATCGAGCGCGCCAGCGCCCGGGAGACGGCCGCCCGCGTCGCCGCCGGCGCCCTCGCCGAAGCCTTTCTGGCGGCCTTCGAGATCCGCCTCGGCGCCTACGTGACGGCCATCGGGTCGGTGCGGCTCGCGACCTTGCCGGCCGCCGACGCCGCGGCCTGGGCCGCGGCGGAGACTAGCGAAGTCAACTGCCCGGACCCTGCAGCGGGGAGGGCCATGGTCGAGGCCGTCAAAGAAGCCGCGGGGCGCGGGGACACCCTCGGCGGGACCTTCCGGGTCACGGCCCTGGGCGTGCCGCCCGGGCTCGGCAGCCACGTCCAGGCCGATCGCCGCCTGGACGGCCGGTTGGCCGCCGCCCTGATGAGCATCCCCGGGGTCAAGGCGGTCGAGATCGGCGACGGCTTCGCCCTCGCCCGCGAACCGGGCTCGGCGGCCCATGACGAAATCGGCCACGGCCTTCGGCGCTACTCGAACCATGCCGGCGGCATCGAGGGCGGGGTGACCAACGGTGAGCCGGTCGTCGTCGGGGCGGCCATGAAGCCCATCCCCACCTTGCGACAACCCCTCCGTTCGGTGGACCTGTCGACCATGGAGCCGGCCCCGGCCCTGAAGGAGAGGGGCGACGTCTGCGCCGTCCCGGCGGCTTCGGTGGTCGGGTTGGCCGCCGTAGCTTTCGAGCTCGCCCGGGCCTGGCTCGAGAAGTTCGGCGGGGATAGCCTGGCGCAGACCGCCGCGGCCTACGAGGCCTATCTTCACGAACTCGCCGCCCGCGGGTACGGACGGGAGGGCCACCGATGAGCGTTTACGCCACGGATCGCGCGGCCCCCGAGCGCCTGGTCATCACCGGCTTCATGGGCACCGGCAAGACCCGCGCCGGGGCCATCATCGCCCACCGCCTGGGCCTACCTTTCCTGGACCTGGACCGGCTCGTCGAGACCACCCACGGGGAACCGGTGGCCGCCATCTTCTCCGTGAGCGGCGAGGCGGGTTTCCGGGCCATCGAGCGCGACGCGGTGCGTTGGGCGGCCGGTTTGCGAAGGGTGGTCATGGCCACCGGTGGCGGCACCTTCCTCGACCCAGCCAACCGGCGGGACCTCGCCGCCCGCTCCCTCGTGGTCACCTTGACGGCAGCCCCGGAATTCATCGCCGCCCGCCTGGCGGGTTCCGCGGGCGCCGGTGGTCGCCCCCTGCTGGCCGGTGGCGACGTCCTGTCGCGGATATCGGCTCTTCTGGCCGCGCGCCAGACCGTCTATGCCGCGAGCGACCTCACCCTCGACACCGGCGGTCTCTCCCTCGACGAGGTGGCGGGACGCGTCGTCGATTGGGCCCTCAAGGCCGGTCTCAAGAGCTGCCCGCAGGCGACCGCGACGGATTCGCGAGCGGGGGCGCCTTTCACCATCAAGGCCCCGACCTACGACGTCGTGGTCGGCGGCGACCTCGGGGACCTTCCGGACTTCATCTCCGGGCTCGCGCGCCAGGCAGATCG
>JAJZPE010000125.1 GCA_021811325.1 Bacillota bacterium | reverse complement strand
CCGGGGCAGTTGAACGCCGCGGCCGTATCGGCCGGGGTCAAGGCCCTGGCCGCCCACCCTGGTGCCCGCCTGACCGCCCTCGACTACGGCTCCTGCGCTTCCGCCTCGCGCGCCTTCAAGGATGCCCTCAAGGAGGCCGTCGCCGGTGTCCTGGCCCCCGGCAGGGTGGCCGTCCTCCAAGACCCCCAGATGATAAGACGGTTCCCCGCCTCATCGGCCTACTTCACGTCGTCGAGGAACCCCGGCGCCGACGGCTTCTTATTAGTCGCCCACGAGGCCGGCCTGACGGTCATCGACGAACCGACTTTGGAGAACCTGCGGGCCTTCGTCCTCGCGCGGTAAGCTGTTCCCGCTCTCAGGCGGGCCATGGGACGCCGCCCCGGCAGGAACCGGGAGGCGCGGCTTAGAATCCAGAGGCAGACCCGCGAGAGCGGACTTGAAGGAGGCCCCAGCCGTGCCTAAAGTCGTAGAATGCGTCCCCAACTTCAGCGAAGGCCGCCGGCCGGAGGTCATCGAGGCCATCCTCGATGAGGTCCGCGCGGTGCAGGGGTGCAAACTGCTGGACGCGGCGGCGGACGCCGATCACAACCGGGTCGTCGTCACCTTCATCGGTGAGCCGCCGGCCGTCGAGGAGGCCGCCTTCCGGTCCTGCAAGAAGGCGACCGAGCTGATCGACATGGAGAAGCACCACGGCGAGCACCCGCGGATGGGGGCCACCGACGTCATCCCTTTCATCCCCCTGTCCGGCGTGGAGATGGACGAGTGCGTCCAGATGTCCCGCCGGGTCGGCCGGCGCCTCGCCGAGGAGCTGGGCATCCCGGTCTACCTCTACGCCGAGTCGGCGACGACCCCGGCCCGGCGCCGCCTGCCGGACGTCCGTCGTGGTGAGTATGAGGGCCTGAAGACGGCCATCGCCGAGCCCGAACGGCGCCCGGACTTCGGCCCGGCGCGGATGCACCCCACCGCCGGGGCCACAGCCGTCGGCGCCAGGCCGCCCTTGGTGGCCTTCAACGCCAACCTCAGCACCGCGGACATGGGCCGGGCCCGGGCCGTCGCCCGCGCCGTCCGGGAGTCCTCCGGCGGGCTGGTCAACGTCCAGGCCAAGGGGGTCGCCCTCGAGGCCACCGGCCAGGCCCAGGTGACCATGAACCTGATCAACCACAGGAAGACGCCCATTCACCGGGCCCTCGAGGCGGTCCAGCGGGAGGCCGAGCGTCACGGGGCGACGGTCACCGACACCGAGCTGGTCGGCCTGGTCCCCCTCGACGCCCTCCTTCGCAGCGCCCGCTGGTACCTGAAACTAAAGGGCTTCAAGCGCCGCCAGATCATCGACTTCCAGTTCGGCGACGAGGGGCGGCTCGACCGCTTCGTCGAAGACGTGGCCGGCTCCAGCCCGGCCCCGGGCGGCGGCGCCGTCTCGGCGATGAACGGGCTGATGGGCTCGGCCTTGTTCGCCATGGTCGGCCGGCTGACCCTGACCGGCAAGAAGTACGCGGCCGCCCACCCGCTGATGCGCGAGGTGGCCGACCGCGCGGGCGCCCGCATGGAGGGCTTCCGCGCCCTGATGGACGAGGACACCGAGGCCTACGAAGCCGTCGCCGCGGCCTACAAGCTGCCGCGCGAGAGCGAGCAGGAGAAGGCCCGCCGGGCCGAGGCCATCCAGGCCGGCCTGAAGGTGGCCGTGGCCGTGCCCCTAAAGACCGGCCGCCTCTGCGCCGAGGCCCTGGCCGACGCGGAAGCCTTGCTGGAAAAAGGAAACCCCAACGCCATCACGGACGTGGGCGTCGGGGTCATGCTCTACGAGGCCGGCTTCAAAGGCGCACGGCTCAACGTCGACATCAACCTGGGCTCAATCCAGAACGCGGCCTTCGTCGAGCGCACCCGGGAGGAAGTCGGACGGCTCCAGGAGCGCGTGGACAAGCTGGTCGCCGGGGCGCGAGAGAGGATTGAGGCGCGAGGGCTGAGGATCTGAGCGTAGTCCGGCGCCCGGGCAGAGCCTCCAATCGTAACGTGAGAGGGTGGTCCTGGTGTCGAGCATTCGCCGGTTCCGCCGCGTCGCCCGCGTCGCCCGCGTCGCCCGCCCCGCCCGCCCCGCCCGCCCCGCCCGCTACCCCGCGGTCTCGTCCCACGCGTGGGGTCTCGTCCTCACCGTCCTCATCGCCGCCCTGGTCATTTCGACCCTGGGCGGTTGTTCCCGGCTGGCCTTCCGCCGCCCGCCGGCCCAGCCGGTCCCGGCGGCCAAGGCCCTCAACATCAAGAGCACCTTCCCCCTGCCGGGGATGACCGAGGTGCCCGTGTCCTCAGGCCTTGTGGTGGCCTTCGAGACCGCGATCGACCTGGCTTCGCTGCCCAAGGGCGCGGCTTTCTCGCCGGAGACCACCGGCGCCTGGGAGCCCTACGGGGCGAAGGACCGCTTGCTCTTCAAGGCCGAACCGGCCTGGCAGCCGTTGACCACCTACACCCTGACCCTGGCCGGCGTCCGCGGTGAGGACGGGAGCACCCTGGCCGAGCCGTTCAAGCTCACCTTCCGCACCGGACCGTCCTCCCTGCCCGGCATCGGCTGGCCGACTTCGGACCTGCCCGCTCCGGGATGGTCGCCCGACGGACGGCATTTGGCTTTCCTATCGCCGCCTGATCCCGATGTCGGAAGCGGTGGCGCCCCCAGCTACCCCAGTGAGGCTTATGCCCTCAACCTGGCCACCCTCGGCCGGCGCGCACCGACCCGCCTGACCAACTTCGCCCAGCGCTGGCAGTCGCCGGTCTGGACACCGAACGGCCGGAGCGTCATCTACGCGGCCGTGGTCCCGCGAGCGGTGACCGGTAAGTACAACCCGGACGAGGTCTGGACCGTCCAGGCTTTGTCCGCGGGCGGCGCAGGCGGTGCGGGCGGCGCACCCGCCGCCCAGCCGGCCGCCACAGCCCTCATCCGCGCAGCCGATTACGTCAGCCCGTCGTGGCTGGCCGCCCACCCGAGCCCTGATGGGCGCTTCTACGCCGTGGTCGGCAACTACGGTGGGGTCGACGCCCATTCCGACGTGATTCAGAACCTCTTCGTCGCCGACGCGTCCGGTCGGAAGTTGCGGGCGGTCGGCTCGACCGGCGGGACCAAGCACTTCCTTGGCTGGACCGGCCCCGACCGGTTCCTCTTCCTCGAGACTTACGACCAGAAGAACCACAGCCACTACTTCGCCTACGACCTTCGCGAGGCCGACGCGACCACGGGCGAAGCCCGCACCCTCATCACCGGCGGCCCGGTGGTCGGCTTCGCCGGCGGCGGAGCCAGTGACGACGGCTCCCTCGTGGCCTTGACCACCTGGAAGGCCTATGACACGGGCAACAGCATCGCCCACCTCCCGGCCGACCTGGTCGTCATCCGCCGGGACGCCAACTCCCCCGGCGGGTACAGCGTCAAGAAGGTGGAGTTGCCGGGCGCGGCGGCCTGGGCCGCGCCGTCGCCCGACGCCGCCGAGGTCGTCTTCGCCTGCGACGACAAGGGGCACTGGGACCTCTGGCTCCTCGACGTGGCATCGATGGCCACGTCCCGCCTGACCAGCGGCCCCGACGACGCCATCGCGCCGGCGTGGTCGCCCGACGGCCGGCTCATCGCCTTTGCCAGGAGAAGCAAAGGCGGGACGGAACTCAAGCTCGTCCGCCCCGACACGAAGGAAGTGACGGCGCCAGGCGATGTCGAATCGGGAGGATAAGGGGCTCACTTTCCAATTACTGTTCGATTGTTATCGAACTCAACTTTCCGGTTATATGCTCATCGAACTCGTTTCAAAAAGAAAGGACCCCGCCCGTCCCGACGGGGCGTTGGGCGGGCAGGCGACGCCGGCCGGGCGCGCCGCCTCGGCCACCGCCCCGCGGAGGGCCGCCGTCGCCCGGCGGACCTCGCGTTGAGTAACGGTCAGGGGCGGCAGCAGGCGGATGACGTTGCCGGCGGTCCGGTTGACGAGCACGCCTCCGGCCCGGCACCCGTCGAGCACGGCCTGGGCCAGGTCGGCCGAGGCCATCTCGAGGGCGGCCATGAGCCCCTTGCCCCGGGCGGCCCGCGCCGCGCCGGGGAAGGCGGCGGCCATGTCCGCGAGGCGGCCGTTCAGCTCCGCGCCCATCTCACGGACGTGATCCAGAAAACCGGGCTTCAGGATTTCACTGACGGTCACGACGGCCGCCGCGCAGGCGACGGGGTTGGCTCCGAAGGTCGAGCCATGGTCCCCCGGGCGCAGCACGGCGGCCACTTCGTCGCGGGCCGAGAAGAAGCCGATGGGCAGGCCACCGCCGAGGCCCTTGGCCGCGGTCATCACGTCCGGCCTTAGCCCGGCCGCGCCCGCGCCGGCCGCGCCCGCACCGGCCGCGCCCTGGAAGGCCCAGAACGTGCCGGTGCGCCCCAGGCCCGTCTGGACCTCATCGATGATCAAGAGGGCCCCTTGGCGGTCGCACAGCTCCCGGGCCGCGGCGAGGAACTCCGGCGAGGTGGGCCTGACGCCGGCCTCGCCCTGGATGACCTCGAGGATGACCGCGCACGGGGCATCCGCAGGGTCGGCCGCCGCGCGGTCGCCCGTCTCTGAACCTGTTGCCCCTGGGCTGAAGGCCTTCTCCAGGGCGCCGACGTCGTTGAACGGGACGTGGACAAAGCCGGGCGGCAGAGGCTCAAACCCTTGCCAGAACTGAGGCTTGCCGGTCGCCGCCAGCGCGCCCATGGTCCGCCCGTGGAACCCGCCCTCGACCGCGACGATCCGGCGGCCCTTCCTGCCGGTGGCCCCGGCGAACTTGCGGGCCAGTTTGATGGCCCCCTCGGTGGCCTCGGCCCCGCTGTTGCAGAAGAAGACGGGACCCGGGACGCCGGTCTTGGCCAGCAGCCCGGCCAGTTCCACGTAGGGCAGGGTGTAGAACAGGTTCGAGGCGTGGATGAGCGTCCTGGCCTGCTTGGTGATGGCGGCCGTGACCGCCGGGTGACAGTGCCCCAGCACATTGACGGCGATGCCGCCGATGAAGTCGAGGTACGCCCGCCCCTCGCTGTCCCAGACCCGCGTGCCGCGGCCGCGCACCAGGGCCAGCGGGTAGCGGGCGTAGGTCGACATCACGTGGTCCTGGTCCGCCTGGCGCACCGCCTCGAACGTCGCCGGGGACGTCACCTCAAACGTCGCCGCGGACGGTGCCGCGGCGAGGACTCCGTCCGCATCATTGACAACTGGCTCTTTGACCGCCATCCCCGTTCCTCCTTGACCGAAGCGCGGCCCCGCTCGGGGCCGACCGGTCTAAAGCGTTATCAACGTCCCGGCCGACTCACCGGCGACGACCAGCGGCAGGCGGTTCCCCGGTCCGCTCATGATTCGGGCCGTGGCCGCCCCGCCCTTGAGGGCCAGCAGGCAAGCTTCCACTTTCGGGATCATCCCGCCGCCGATGCGTCCGGCGGCGATGAGTGAGAGGACCTCGGCCTGCGTGGCCTGGGCGATGAGGCTCGCGGGGTCGGCCGGGTCGAGCAGGATCCCCGGCACGTCGGACAAGAGGACGAAGCACTCGGCCCGCAGGGCGGCGGCGAGGGCCCCGGCCATCGTGTCGGCGTTGACGTTGTATGGCAGCCCCTGCCGGTCGGCGGCCACGGGGGCGACCACCGGGACGTACCCGTCCTCAAGCAAGGTCAGGAGCAGCCCGGGGTTGACCTCGGCCACCTCGCCCACCTGCCCCAGGTCCACGGGCCGGCCGTCCTCGTCGTGGTCGACCCGCTTCTCGGCCACGGCCAGCGTGGCGTCCTGGCCGCACAGCCCCACGGCCGGCACCCCGGCGGCGTTGAGGCAGCGGACGATGGCCCGGTTCACCCGGCCGACCAGCGTCATCTGGACGATGTCCATGCTCTCGGGGTCGGTCACGCGCCGCCCGCGGATGAAGACGGGCTCCTTGCCGAGGGCCCGCATCACGTCGGTGATCTCGCGCCCTCCCCCGTGGACGACGACCGTCGGCCGGCCGAGGTCGGACCGGGCGACGATATCCTCGGCCAGCTCGACCAGCGCCTCGCTGAAGCCGGCCGTCGCCGCCGGGGGGAGGGCGGCGCCGCCGTACTTCACCACCATGAGTCCGCGCTCGGCGGCCGCCGTCTCAGGCCTGCAGGTAGCGGATGACCGCAAGCTCATCGCAGTCCTGGAAGCGGTCACAGTAGACACATTCCTTCCACACCTTCTGAGGGAGCTTTTCTTTGTCGATGACCTCGAACCCGCAGGCGCCGAAGAACTCACGTTGGTAGGTCAGGGCAAAGACCCGCGCCAGGCCCATCTCCCGGGCCTCGCCGAGCATGAAGTCGACCAGCCGTCGCCCGACGCCCCGCCCGCGCAATTCCGGGGCCACGGCCAGGGCGCGGACCTCGGCCAGGTCATTCCACATCACGTGCAGCCCGCCCACCCCGAGGACCCGCCCGCCCTCCTCGGCGACGACGAGGTCCCTCAGGGACTCGTAGAGGAACGTCAGCGGGCGCCGGAGCATCAGCCCCTGTCGGGCATAGGCGTCAATGGCCGCGTGGGCCTGGGGGATGTCGTCCACCCGGGCCTTCCTTATGGTCAGGGTCGTGGACTTCGTCGTTTCCGTGATCATGGATATACCGGCACCAGGTCGAGCCCGGTCCGCTCATCGAGGCCCAGCATGAGGTTCATGTTCTGGACCGCCTGGCCGGCCGCCCCCTTCACCAAGTTATCGATGACCGAGAT
>JAJZPE010000012.1 GCA_021811325.1 Bacillota bacterium | reverse complement strand
TCACCAGCCGGTCGATCCGCGTCGCCGGCGACGAGATGGACGAGGCCATCGTCAACTACGTCAAGCGCAACTACAACCTGCTCATCGGGGAACGGACGGCGGAGGAAGTGAAGATGAAGGTCGGCTCGGCCTATCCGGCCCACCAGAAGGACGAGGCCGAGGTCCGCGGGCGCGACCTGGTCACCGGGTTGCCGCGGACCCTGAAGATCTCCTCCGACGAGGTCCAGAAGGCCCTCCAGGAGCCCATCGATTCGATTGTCGAGGCGATCAAGGTCACCCTCGAGCGGACCCCGCCCGAGCTGGCCTCGGATATCATGGACCGGGGCATCTTCATGACCGGCGGCGGGTCCTTGCTGAAGGGCTTCGACAACCTCGTCTCCAAGGAGACCGGTATGCCTGTCCACGTTTCGGACGAACCCCTCCTCGGGGTGGTCCGCGGGGCAGGGAAAGTCCTGGAAGAGATTGAAACCCTCCGACGGATCCTGATCACGACGAGGAAAGCCAGCTGATCAAGGGACCACGGGGGACTGATTCATTTGGCCCGCTTCTTCCGGCGCAACGCCAGGCTGATCGCGGCCGCCGGGGTGGTCGTCGTCCTGGTTGTGCTGATGAACCTGACCAGCCAGGAACGGCACCACCTGGCCTATATCGAGCAGAAGACGGCCGAGATCATGGCTCCGGTGCAGCGGTGGAGTTATGGGCTGGCCCACGGCATCCGTGGTTGGGCCATCGGCCTCGGCGAGTTGCGGTTGATCCGGGCCGAGAACCACCGCCTGAAGCAGACCCTGTCCGACTATGAGCAGCTCCGCGTCCAGCTCCAGGAGTACCGGGCGGAGAACGAGCGGCTCAAGGCGCTCTTGGACTTCAAGACGGCGGCCGCCTACCCGACGGTCGCCGCCAGGGTCATCGCCCGCAACCCGGACAGCTGGTTCTCGCTGGTCGTCCTGGACCAGGGGCGGGCCGCCGGGCTGGACCGGGACATGCCCGTCATCACCCCCAGCGGGCTCGTCGGGAAGATCACCAAGGTGACCGACACAACGGCCACCGTGCTCCTCCTCCTCGACCCGGAGAGCGGCGCCGGCGGCCTCGTCCAGCGGACCCGGGACACGGGCGTGGTCCTGGGCCAGGCCGGGGTGACCGGCAGCCTCAGGATCAAGTTCTTCTTCCGGGACGCCAAGATCGAGGTGGGTGACGACATCATCTCGTCCGGGCTGGGCGGGGTCTTCCCCGCGGGTGTCCCCATCGGGCGGGTGACCAAGGTCGAGCCGGCCGAGTTCGGGCTCGTGCAGTACGCCGAGGTCAAGCCGTCGGCCGACTTCCAGCACCTCGAAGACGTCCTGGTGATAACCTCGCTGCCGAAGGCCGGTGGGGGGCCGTGAAGCACGCGCGCTTCTGGGTGTTGCCCCTGGCCCTCCTGGTCGCCGTGGTCCTGCAGTCGACGGTCATCCCCTATTTCGCCATCGACTGGGTCAAGCCCGACATCACCCTCGTCCTGATCGTCCTCGTCGGCCTGCTCTACGGGCCGGTCCAGGGGGCCGCCGGCGGGCTCTTCGGCGGGCTCCTGGAGGACCTCTTCACCGGCCGCTTCATCGGGCTCTTCGGCCTGACGAGGATGCTCGCCGGGTACCTGGCCGGTCTGGTGGAACGGCGGGTGTACAAGGAGCCTTTCCTCGTCCCGATGGCCACGAGCTTCGTGGCCACGGTGGTCAGTGAGACGCTGCTGTTCCTCATCCTGAAACTCTTCGGCGCCGCGCCCGGCTTCGGACGCTCGTTCGTCCACATCATCGGGCCCGCCGCCATCTACAACGCCATCGTCGCACCGGTGCTCTACCGGCCGCTGCGCCGGCTGAAGACCGAGACCGACAAAGGGACGGCCGCCCGCGCCTAGCGGGGGCCTTCTCCGTTCTGAGGGGTCCGAAACTGGAGGAGCCACCATGATCTCCCGCGAGCTCGAGAAGCGGGTCAACCTGTTCTCCGTGACCGTGCTGCTGGTGTTCGTCGTCCTCGGCGGGCGCCTGGCCTACATGCAGCTCGTCCAGGGGAACCACTACGAGAAGCTGGCCGAGGGCAACCGCATCCGCCGGCTGCCCATCGAGGCCCCGCGGGGGATCCTCTACGACCGTTACGGCGCGGTGCTGGCCACCAACCGCCCGGCCTTCGCCGTCTCCATCACCCCGGCCGGGTTGTCCCAGCCGGACGAGGTCATCGACCGCCTGGCGGGCATCATCGGGATGACCCCGGACGAGATTAGGAAGAAGGTCGCGGCCCAGGCGGGGCGGCCGTTCGAACCGGTCCGCCTGAAGACCAACCTGACTCCCGAGGAACACACCCGCCTCGAGGAATTGAAGAGTGAGCTACCCGGCGTGGTCGTCGACGTCCAACCCATCCGCGACTACCTGAACGGCCAACTGGCCGCCAACGTCATGGGCTACGTCGGCGAGGTCAGCGCGGAGCAGATGGCCAACAACAAAGACAATATCTATCAGCCGGGCGACATCGTCGGCCAGTCCGGCCTGGAGAACACCCTCGACCGCTATGTGCGCGGGGTCGACGGCGGCCGGCTGGTCGAGGTCGACGCCCGTGGGCGGGCCATCACCACCCTTGGTCAGATCGACCCGCAGCCGGGCGACAACGTCATCCTGACCATCGACGCCGAACTCCAGAAAGTGACCGAGAAGGCCCTCGACGACGCCATCGCCGCCCTGCAGAAGCAGGGTAGGGCCCAGACGGGCGTGGGCGCGGCGGTGGTCCTCAACGTCAAGACCGGCGAGGTCCTGGCCCTGGCGAACCGGCCGGCCTACGACCCGAACCTCTTCGCCTCCGGCATCAGCCAGCAGCAGTACAAGGAGATCCTGGAGAAGAAGGCCCTTTACAACTGGGCCATTTCCGGACAGTATCCGCCGGGTTCGACTTTCAAGATGGTCACCGCCGTGGCCGCCCTCGAGGAGGGCCTGACGACGACGAAGGACACCGTCTTCGATACCGGTGTCTATGCGCCGACCAAGCAGAAGTGCTGGGTGCCGGCGGGGCACGGGCTGGTTGACATCTATCGCGCCTTCGAGGTCTCCTGCAACGTCTACTTCTACGAGATGGGCACGCGGCTCTATCGCAAAGGCCAGTATCTGCTGCACGATTGGGCGGTGAAGTTCGGCCTCGGCTCGAAGACCGGCATCGACCTCCCCGGGGAGGCGGCCGGTACGGTGGCCGGGCCGGATTCGGTCAAGAACAACCGTGACCCGCACTGGTACCTCGCCGATCAGGACAGCGCGGCCATCGGCCAGGGCTTCACGGCCCTCACTCCGATCCAGATGGCCGCCTACATCGCCGAGGTCGCCGATGGCGGCATCAGGTACCGGCCTTACGTGGTCAAGCAGATCGTTCAGCCCGACGGGAAGATCGTCTTCGAGAACCGGCCGCAGGAGGTCGGACGCGTCCAGGCCTCCCCGGAGACCTGGAACATCGTGCGCCAGGGCATGCTCGAGGTGAACATAGGTCCCGAGGGCACGGCCTCCTGGCTCTTCGCCGGCTTCCCGATAAAGACCGCCGGCAAGACCGGTTCCGCCGAGAACGGGCGCGGTCAGGAGACGCACGGTTGGTACGTCTCCTTCGCGCCGTTCGACGACCCTGAGATCGCCGTGGCGGTGGTCATCGAGAACGCCGGCCACGGGTCGAATTCGGCGGGTCCCGTCGCCAAGGCGGTCTATCAGCAGTACTTCCACATCGCCCCGCCCGCCCCGCCCGTGGCGCCGGTGTCGCCCGCTCCGGCTGAGCCCGGGCCGGCTTATCGCCAGAACCCGTCGACCCCGCGCTGAAACCCGCCCAAAGCATCTTCCGCCATCATTCTGGACAGGCCCAACCGGGCCTGTCCATTCTTGTCTCTTTAGCGAGAGAAAAAGGGGTCCGTTCCTACATTGTTCTGCATTTTTCATGGAAGGAGTTGGAAGCCTAGCCCCAGAATCTGACCGCGGAATAGAGGCCGCGTCAGGCCGATGATCAAGGACCGGGTGGAAGGGGCCAAATGATGAAGCGCGACGGATTCGCCGTTCAGAGCAAGGAAGGCAGGAACCTCATCGTCATCGACGAGCACGATTCGTTCAGCAAGGTCAAGTCCAAGCTGGAGCGGATCGTCGCCCTGGAAGGGGTCATCGGCGGCGAGCGGCTGGACATCGACTTCGGCCGCCGCCTCCTCGACTCCGACCAGGTCCGCAAGATCAAGAAGGTCCTCGAGCCGGTGCCCGGGGTGGTCCACATCATCCACGGGCAGAACGAAGACATCCTCTACAAGAAGACGCCGGCGCAGACGGGACGGCCTTCCGGCGAGGCCGCCCAGGGTGAGCCGGAACCCCCCCCGCCGGCGACGGAGGGGGCCGAGGCCGGCCGGGCGAAGGCCGGCGTGGCGACCGCGGCGGAGGTGGCGGTGGCGGCCCCGAAGGCGGTCGTGCTGGAGCCGCCGGGCGCGAAGATCGCTCCGGCCACTCCGGCCGCCGTCATGCCGGGGGCGGCCCGCGCCCAACCCCCCCACGACGCCCTCGAGGGGGCCTTCCCATCGGGGCCGGGGCCGCTCTTCACCATCCAGTCGGGGCGGGCCCGGCCCAGACCGCAACCTGAGAGGGTGGCCGAGCTTCCGCCGGCGGTGACCGAGGCCGGGACGCCGCCGCCCGACGACGACGCCATGATCCTCCGGCGGACACTCCGTTCAGGCCAGGTGATCCACTACCCGGGCCACGTGACGATCATCGGCGACGTCAACCCGGGCGGCGAAGTCATCGCCGGCGGCGACATCATCGTTCTCGGTGTGTTGCGCGGCATCGCCCACGCCGGTGGCGGCGGCAACGACCAGGCGGTGGTGGCGGCCTTCCGCCTGCGGCCGACTCAGCTCCGGATAGGGAACCACATCGCCCGGGCCCCCGACGAGGAGACCAGCGGCCCGGAGATGCCGGAGATAGCCAAGGTGCGGAACGGCGTAGTGGTCATCGAACCATACCACGGACTTGGGGAATAGGGGGGTAACGAGTTTGGGAGATGTCATCGTCGTAACATCGGGCAAGGGTGGGGTTGGTAAGACCACAACGACCGCCAACCTCGGCGCGGGCCTGGCGATGCTCGGCAAGAAAGTGGCCCTGGTGGATGCGGACATCGGGCTGCGCAACCTGGACCTGGCGCTGGGGCTCGAGAACCGCATCGTCTACGACATCGTCGATGTCGTCGAGGGCTATTGCCGGCTGAAACAAGCCCTCATCAAGGACAAGCGGTTCGAGGGCCTGCAGCTCCTTCCGGCCGCCCAGACCAAGGACAAGAGCGCCGTCAGTCCGGACCAGATGCGGAAGATCTGCAACGAGCTGAAGCGCGACTTCGACATGGTCGTCATCGACTCGCCGGCCGGCATCGAGCAAGGCTTCCGCAACGCCGTGGCCGGGGCTCAACAAGCCATCGTCGTCACGACGCCGGAGATCGCCGCCGTCCGCGACGCCGACCGGGTCATCGGCCTCCTCGAGGCCGCCGGCTTCAAGCACCCGTATCTGATCGTCAACCGCATCCGGCCGGGGATGGTCCGGCGCGGCGACATGATGGACATCGATGACATCATTGACATCCTGGCCGTGGACCTCCTGGGGGTCGTCCCCGAGGACGAGGCGGCCATCTCGTGCGGCAACCGGGGCGAGCCGATCATCGCCAGCCATGTTTCGCGGGCCGCCGAGGCCTATCGCAACATGGCCCGGCGGCTCTGCGGCGAGGAAGTGCCCTTGATGGACCTGGAGGCCGGTGCGAACTTCATCTCCGCCTTGAGGAGGTTCATCGGCGGGCGATAAACGTAAGACAGGGGGGCTTGGCATGTTCGAGTTCCTCCACGCCCGCCGGAAGGAAGAGACCAAGACCTCTGGCCGGCTCGCCGTCGATCGGCTGCGCTGGGTCCTGGCTCATGACCGGGCGGAGTGTTGGGGCGACCGCGCGGTCCGGCTGGCCAAGAAGACGGCCGCCGGCAGGGAACCGCAGATCATGTCCGGCGCGAGAAAACCAGCGCCGGTGACGCATAAACCAGAAGGTGAAGGAGAGGCAAGAGGAGAATAAGGCACGGTTGTAAGTGACATAAGAAGCGGGAGTCCTGGGTCCATGTTCGAACGCCGGCTGTGGCGAAATCTAGACTATCCATTGCTCGCGGCGGTCATTTCGCTGATGGTCTTCGGCATCGTCATCATCGGCAGCGCCACGCGCTCCGGCGATGCGTCCGCCGATCCGTTACGCTATGTCAAGCGGCAGATCATCTTTGCCGCCCTCGGTTTGGCGACCATCTTCGTCGTCCTGCTCTTTGATTACGGCTTCTTCAGCCGCCTGGCCAACGTCCTCTACGCGGCCAACCTTCTCGGGCTGCTGGTGGTGCTGGGCATTGGGCGGACGGTGATGGGCGGGCAGCGCTGGATCGACCTCGGGTTGTTCCGGCTCCAGCCGTCCGAAATCGGGAAAGTGCTGATGATTGTGACCCTGGCGAGCTTCCTCAAGCGCCGGGAAGGGCGCCTGTCGCGGCCGCCCGACCTGGTGCCGGCCTTCATCTACGTGGCCGTCCCGATGGTCCTCATCCTGCGGCAGCCCGACCTCGGCACGTCGTTGGTCTTCGCGGCCATCCTCTTCGGCATGCTCTACATGGCCGGGGCCCGCGGCCGCCATCTGGCGGTCATCGCCGGGACCGGCCTGACCGTCATCACCACCATCCTCGTCCTGCACTTCCAGTACGCCATCGACCTGCCGCTGGTCCGCCAGTTCTTCAAGGAATACATGATGAAGCGGCTGGCCGTCTTCATCGACCCACAGATCGACCCGCTCAACGCGGGTTACCACATCATCCAGTCGAAGATCGCCGTGGGCTCGGGCGGTCTCCTCGGCAAGGGGCTCTTCGCCGGCACCCAGAACCAGCTCAACTTCCTCCCCGAGCAGCACACCGACTTCATCTTCGCCGTCGTCGGCGAGGAGTTGGGCTTCGTCGGGGCCATCGCCCTCCTCGGCCTGTACTTCTTCATCATCTTCCGCGGCCTGCAGATCATGGCCAACGCCAAGGATACCCATGGCGTCCTCCTGGCCGCCGGCGTGCTGACAATGCTGACCTTCCACGTCCTCGTCAACGTCGGGATGGTCGCCGGGATCATGCCGGTGACCGGCATCCCGCTCCCGTTCATGAGCTACGGTGGCAGCTCGCTCATGGCCAATTCGGCGGCCATCGGGGTGCTCCTCAACGTGGGCATGCGAAGACAGAAGATCTTGTTCTGACGCGGCTGGACGGCCGCCCCCTCCGGAGAGAAACGAAGAGCCCGGACCCCCTCGAGGGAGTCCGGGCTTTATATACGGTGGTCGCGCGGGGGCCGCAGGGCGGCCGGCGGCGGGCCTCGGCCGGTCCTTCTACCTCACCATCGTCTGCCAGATCACCAGCAGGAAGACGGCGGCCAGGTACGGGCTGGACAGCTTGAACAGGACGTAGGCCCGGGCCGGCGTGGGCCGGCTGCCGACGATAAAGCTGAAGATGACTACCGGGACCGGCAGGATCAGGCTGACGATGAGCCCGGCGGGGTTGAAGCGGGCGACGAGAGGCAGAACCAAGCCGAGGGCTGAGAGGAAGAGGCTCGAGGCCGAGGCGCAACGGGCGGCGCTGTCAACCCCGTAGATGACGGGCAGCATCGGCACGCCGGCGCGGCGGTAGTCCTCGACGTGGAGGATGGCCAGACTCCAGATGTGGACCGGCGTCCAGGCGACGATGAGGGCGGCGAGGAGCAGCGAGACCCAGTCCATCGGCCGACCGGTGACGGCCGAGGCGACGACCATCACCGTGGCTCCGCCGGCCGGCGACCCCAGGACGACGTTCCACGGCGTGCGCGGCTTGGACCAGCCGTTGTAGATGAGGACCGTGTCGAGGATGCCGAAAAGGAGCCAGAAGACGCTCCAGGAGCGCCGCGTGACGAGGGCGACACCGACGCTGACGAGGCAGAGGACGATGCCGAAGACCAGCGACTCGAGGGGCGTCAGGCGGCCCTGCGGGACGGGGCGGTCCCGGGTCCGCTCCATGGCTGCGTCCATCCGCCGGTCGATGAAGCCGGTGATGGCGTTGGTGCCCATGCTGCCCAGGGCCACGGCCAGGGTGCCCAACCAAAGGTTCGGGTCGGTCAGGCGGCCGGCGGCCGCGTGAACGCCGGTGGAGAAGCCGACGAAGGTGAGCAGGACGGCCGATTTGAACTTGGCAGCTTCGGCGAAGGCCTTGGCCTTTTCCACGGCGTCGAGAGCCCGGGCGGGCCGCGCCGGGGTCTGCGGGACCAGTTCCTCGAGCATCGGTCGGCGGCACCCCCTCTCCCGATGGTTTCATTGTAGCATGCGCCGGGCAGGCCGAACATTGACGGAAGTCAACCCGGCGGGTTCACCCCGCCAGGGCCTCGGTGCGCCTCGGCGGGTCAGGCCTGGACGCCTTCAGGCGGTGTCCCGGCCCAACCGGCGCAGGGCCTCGGCGTCGGCGACGAAGATGGTCCGGCCGTGCGTCTCGACGAGGCCCTTCTTCTTCAACGCGGTCAGGGCCCGGACGGCCGTCTCCTTGGTTACCCCGAGCATGTCCGCCAGGTGCTGACGGGGCAGGACGATGTAGTACGAGCCTGGGCTCGGGCCCGGGCGGGCCTCGACGCCACTGGGGCTGCGGCCTTGCCTCTGGCCGTCGGCGATCTCCGTCAGCACCTGGGGCAGGCGCTCGTGGGCGGTCGCCGTCGAGATGTCGTGCAGGCGCTTATAGGCGTTGGAGAGGTCGGCGATGAGCAGTCCGATGACCGCCTCGGCGATCTCCGGGTGCCGGCGGAACAACTCCTGCTGTAGGCTGGCCGGGAAGAAGCAGGTGGTGGTGGGCTCGGCGGCCTCGGCCGAATAGCAATATGTTCGGACCTGGCCGTGGGCGCAACCCCCGACGAGCTGGCCGGGATAGGCGTAGCGGAGGGTCTGCTCATGGCCGCGCTCATCGAGGATGGTGATTCTGGCCGCCCCTTCGCGGACGATGTGCCAGCCTTCCATCGGCTCGCCCTGGCGGACGATGCCCGTCCCCGGGAGGTAGCGGCGCAGGTGGCTGTATTCCTCCAGCTCGGCGCTGAGGGCGCGGGTCAAGAGCAGGTCGGCATGGCTCGTACCCAGGGCGATCGGGCAATCGTGGCATCGACTCGGCGGCGCGGTCGTCGGCAGGGACATAGCCGGCCCCCCTTTGGGCGACTTTCAGACAGGTGGGGCAAGGATATTGATGTGAATAGTTTCTCAAAGTCCCCTTCGACGGCCCTGTTGGGCTTTCCTTCAAGGTCCGGCCGGGTCTTGGGCCCCGCCCTTCGCCGCCAGCCCGGCCGCGGGGGAAAACAAGGACCGCCCCGGCGGGCCGGGGCGGTGGACGCGGCTTGCCGATGAGTTCGGCGGGACGATGGTCTCAGGCCTTTCGCGTATCCCGGGTCAGGCCCCAGGCGAAGCTGGCCGTCATCAGGAACAGCAGGGGGGCGAGGATGGCGAAGATGACCTCGGCCGGGAGGATCGGGCGCCCGGCCTTGAGGAAAGCCAGGGCGATGCCACCCACGCCGATGAGGGCCCCACCCACGGTGACGAAGGCGAAGGACCAGGGCCGCTTGCCCTGGGCGAAACTAGCCAGGGGGGCGAGGAAGATGACCAGCCCGGCGATGGCGTGGACGGCGGCCAGGACGGCCGTGGCCAGGCCCTCCGGTCCGGTCAAGCGGGTGATGGCGATGGCCAGGAACCCGACGACGGCGAAGGTCAGGTAGGTCCGTTCACTTCGCGGATAGAGCTGGGCCACCAGCCCGCCGGAGAGGGCCAGGGGGATGAAGGCGGCGACGATGACCACGAGCGGGTTGGCGAGCACGCCGTAGCCGAGGGCGATGAGCAGCAGCCCGGCCACCAGCAGGACGGCGAAGGCGACGAGGTAATAGAGGGGAGGACGGGACTCCGGGCCTCCCCGGCGGCCGGCCTGGAAGAAGGTCACCACCAGGTAGAGGGCGATGAGACCGGTCAGGAGGAGGATCAAGCGATCGAGCGAGGTCACTGGATACATCCCTCCAAAGGAAACAGAGTGGTCCACGTTCGTGGAGCTGGTTCAACGGACCGGGTCGCGGGCGCAACGAAAGCCGGCGCTGGGCCCGGCGAAGTCGGGCGGCGCGCTCGAACGGGCCCACGAGCGCAGGTCGGGCGGGTAGTCGCCCTTGTTCCCGCCGCGCAGGTAGCGCTGATGGGTCCCGGCGTACACGTCGGCCGTCCACTCGTCCACGTTCCCGGCCATGTCGTAGAGGCCGTAGGGGCTCTTCGAGTCGACGGTCTTGAAGCTGCCATAGCTCTTGCCGCCATAGAGGCCGACCGGCGTGGTGTCGCCCATCCGCCCAGGCGTCTCGAAGGGGTCGCGGCTGTGGTAGTAGTTGGCGTTGCCGGGCCCGATGGCGTCGCCCCAGGGGAAGGGGCGGCCGTCAACGCCGCGGGCGGCCTTCTCCCACTCCGCCTCGGTGGGCAGGCGCCAGCCGTGGGACTCGGCGAAGGCGCGGGCCCCGAACCAGGTGACCATGGTCACCGGATGGTCCTCATAACCAGATTTGACGGTGAAGGCCTTGCCGTCGAAGGTGATGCGGGCGGCCGGGTCGGAGAAGACATAAAACGGCCAGGCGCCGGCCTTGATCGGCTTCTCGTGCTTTTTCCCGGCGAAGGGGTCGCCCGGGTAATGGCCGAGGACGCGGCCGCCGTCGACCCGGACCTTCCCCGCGGCCAGGGCCTCGTTCAGGTAGCGGGCGTACTGGGCGTTGGTCACCGGGGTGACCATGATCTCGAAGTCCCGGTCGGTCCTGGCCCGCTCATTGAACTGCCCGGCCAGGTACTCGCCGGCGGGGACGAGCGCCCAGGCCTCGGGGTCGACGCCCGTGGCGTAGGCGGGCGGCGCGGCGAACGAGGCCGGGACGGCCGCGCAGGCGGCCCCGACCAGGAGTGAGGCCGAGGCCAGGACGGCGAGGATGATAGCGACCGGCCGACGGACCGGCCGTGGCGCGTTGCGGCCCAACGACGAGCGGCTCATGACCTCCCCCCCGTCCCGGCCCCCGCCCCTGGCGTGGACGTGGGCGTCTTCGCAGGGACGACCGTCGCATCCATCCCGAGGATCCCCTTTTCCGCAACATCCTCGCGCCAGTGCCCCCTGGCCCGGGCCAGGTCGACCAGGCGCCAGACCAGGAAGGCGGCCAGCACGGTGAGGACGGTGATCAACCCGAGGTCGGTCAGCCACATGGTCACGTTGACCAACGGCTGTTGGTCATATTCGGCGATGAACAGCCGCTTCAGGGAGAAGACCGTGACCGCCCCGAAGGCGAGGTCGGAGGCCAGGATGATGGTCCAGCCGAACCACTGCCGCACCCGGCCCTTCATCCCGACCATGTCGGCGAAGTAGAACAGGATGATCGTGGCGACGATGGCCGAGAGGATGTGCCAGTGCCCGGTGAGGGTGATCCGCTCCTCCTTGGAGGGCCACACCCGGATGATCTTGTCCAGGGTGACGGCCATGAAGATGCCCACCCCGCTGACGGTGAAGTTCATGTAGACCATCTGCCACAGGGCCCCGAACTTCAGCGGGTCGTGGAGGAGGGCCAGCGCCTTGCGCCCGAAGCCGGCCCGCGTCAGGCCTTGCTCGGCCAGGCGTTCCCGGACAAGCTTCGGCCAAGCGTAGAGGATGAGGAAGAGGGCGGCCAGCATGGCCGGGGTGGCCCCGACATAGATGACCATGTGGGCGGCGGGCTCGAGGGGCGTGACGACCCCCCAGACGCCCAGGGTGAGGACGACCGTGCCGAGGATCATCAGGGGCATGGCCAGCTTGTGCCAGATGCCCTTGAAATCGAACCAGCGGCCGATGACCAGGGTCGTGGCCACGGCGATGAGGGCCAACATGATATGGAGGTGGCCGATCACGGCGAACTGGGCGACGCTGTGATGCGGTTCGCGAATGAGGTTCTCCGCCAGGAAGGTCTGAAAGCCGTTCCCGTAGTAGGCCCCGGCGGCCGCCCCGAAGGCGGCCGAACCGAGGGTGGCTACGGCCATCGTGAAGAAGGCCAGCCGCTCCAGGTCGACCCCGCTCCGCAGGTGGGCGTAGGCCGGGTCACTGACGTGGTGCTCCTTGTTCCACGGCCACAGGGCCGCCGCCAGCAGGCCGCCGGAGTAGAAGGTCAAGCTCATCCCGGCGATGAACAGGCCGTGCAGGAGCCAGCTGTGGCCGAAGTACGCGAAGCCCAGGCCATCAAACATGGTCAGGAGGTACCCGACGGTGATCGTCGCGTTGATCGTCGACCGCTGCCGCTCTTTCATCGGGACGGCGTCGGTGATGAGGTAGACGAGGATGGCCACGACGGGGATGGCGATGGAGTGGTAGAGCATGATAATCCGCCCCTCGCGCTCCGCCTCGACAAGGCGCATCCCCAGCGTCCGGACGATGAAGTCCTTCAGGCCCCACTCGCTGGCCGGCCCCGAGAGCATGCCGAAGACCGCGGTCACCAGCCCGACCAGTCCGACAGCCGTGAGGACGAGCCCTTTCGTCGATTTGAACAGGTAGTTGAGGCGGTCCGAAAGCCAGGCCACGGGTTCACCCCCTCCGGTTCTCTCCAGACCATTATGCCAGGACGCGGCGACGTCTTCATTGACCACGGTCAATTTCCCCGGAGACCCGGCCGAGCCGGCGTCGACGCTGAGCCTCGAGTTGGCCCTCCTGGAGGTGCTCGCCGTTGGGGGCTGCGAAACAAAAGGCCGGGCACTCGGGTGCCCGGCCGCAACGTCTCACATGTCCGTATCCTCCGGCTTGTTCGCCTCTCTACCACGGTGCCTACTCCTTCTTGATGAAGGTGTCCTTGCCCGAACACTGCGGGCACTTCTTGGGTTTGCAGCGGCCTTCCTGCTCCTGACCGCACTCCTTGCACTTCCAGACGGCCATCCCTCTGGTTCCTCCCCTGTTTCGAATGGCTCAAACAGTGTGACCATGTTTCGACGCCCACAGTAATTCCCCTGCTGGCGCGCTTCCCGCTCGAATACCGGCCGGGCGGCGGCGGCAGGCTAACCTCCTGAGGCCTGCGGGCCGTGATGGCCGCGGGCCTTGAGGAGGCTGGCTGATGCCGCTGAAGAAGGGTCTGAACTCGCGCCAACTGGCAATGATCTCCATCGGCGGGGTCATCGGCGTCGGCATGTTCCTCGGCAGCGCCAGCGCCGTCTCCCTGGCCGGACCGGGGGTGGTCGCGGCCTACGCCCTGGGCGGGGTGATCATGCTCCTGGTGATGATGGCCCTGGCCGAGATGTCCGTGGCCGAGCCCTCGCCCGGCTCATTCCGCCTTTACGCCGCCAAGTATCTTCACCCCTACGCCGGCTTCCTCACCGGCTGGGTCTATTGGCTGGCCTGGGTGGCCATCATGTCGGCCGAGATCGTCGCCGCCACGACCTACATGGACTTCTGGGTGCCCCACCGTTACAGCTGGTTCTTCGGCATCGCCTTCGCGTTGCTCATGACCCTCGTCAACCTCAGCTCGGTCAGCTCCTTCGGTGAGTTCGAGTTCTGGTTCTCGACCATCAAGGTCGTGGCCATCGTGGCTTTCATCGGCATCGGGGCCGCCTTTATCTTCGGGGCCTTCCCGCGGGTCCGCATCGGGACGACGAACTACCTCGGCTACGGCGGGTTCTTCCCAAGGGGCCTCAGCGGTGTCCTCCTGGCGATGGTCATGGTCATGTTCGCCTATGGCGGCACGGAGGTCATCGGCGTGGCCGCCGGCGAGTCGACGGACCCCAGGCGCGACGTGCCCCGGGCGCTCAACGGCATCGTCCTCAGGACCCTCATTCTTTACATCGGCTCCATCGCCGTGTTGGTCGGGGTCATCCCCTGGGGCCAGGTCGGCCTGCGTGGTAGCCCGTTCGTCCTGGTCTACGAGCTGCTCGGGATCCCCGGGGCGGCCAACGTGATGAATTTCGTGGTCATCACGGCCGCCCTGTCGAGCATGAACTCCGGCCTCTACACCAGCTCGCGCGTCCTCTACAACCTGGCTGAACAGGGCGAGGCCCCGCGGCTGCTGGCGGTCCTCAACCGCCGGCGCGTCCCGGCCAACGCCGTCGTCCTCAGCACCCTGGCCCTCTATGGGGCCGTCCTCGTCTACTACCTCTCGCCGCGGACGGCCTTTCTCTACATCACCGCCATGTCCTCGTTCGGGGTCATGTTCACCTGGCTGATGATCTCCCTGACTCATCTCTTCTTCCGGCCCAAGGCGCCGGCCGAGGACCCGCGGGCGCCGGCCTACCGGATGCCCGGTTACCCTTACACGACGTGGGCGGCCATCATCTCGATGACCGCCATCATCCTGGCGATTTACTTCGTCCCTGGGCAAAGGATCGGCTTCGTCTCCGGGGTCTCGGTGGTCCTCGCCGTGAGCGCATACTACTGGTTCATCGTCGCCCCGGCCAGGCGCCGGGCGCCGGCGGGCGAGCGTGCCCCCCTCAGGCCCGCGCCAGGCCTGGACCTGGCCGGCTTTTTCGGGCTCTGGCCGAAGGAGGCGTCGGGCGCGGCGTCGGGCGCGGCGTCGGACGCTTGCTCAGCCCCTGACGGCGAGGACGTCGATGATCGCCAGCACCAGCCGAGCCGCCCTGACTAGCTGATCGACCGGGATGTTCTCCCGGGAGGTGTGATCGTCGTTGTAGCCGGCCCCGAGGTTCACCGCCGGTACGCCCCGCAGGTTGAGGATGTTGGCGTCGCTGCCGCCGCCCCGCGGGCTGAGCCGGGGTTCGAGGGCGATCTGGCGGATGGCCTCCATGGCCACCTGGACCACTTCGTCCTTCTCGCTGAGCTTGAAGCCTCTGTAGGCTTCTACTTTTTTTATCTCGACACGGGCGCCGGCCACCCCGGCCTGGTCCTTGAACGCCCCCTCGACCTGGGCCACCAGCCGGTCCAGGGTGGCCCGGTTGCGGCTGCGCGTCTCCATCTCGATCTCGACGTCCTCGGGGACGATGTTGGTGGCCACGCCGCCGTGGATGACCCCGAAGTTGAGCGTGGTCTCCGGGTCAAGGCGCCCGGTGGGCAGCGCGGCCATGGCCCTCGCGGCGACGTGGATGGCGTTGATCCCTTTCTCCGGCTCGACCCCGGCGTGGGCCGCCTGGCCGATGACCCTGATGGTCAGGTCGACCTCGGTCGGGGTGTCGACGATGACCGTGCCGACCTCGCTTCCGCTGTCAAAGACGAAAGCGAGGCCCGCGCCCAAGTCGCGGTCGGGGGCGCCGCGCGCCCCGAAGAGACCGATCTCCTCGCCGACGGTGAAAAGGACTCGCAGGTCGCCATGGGGCCGGCCCGACTCGCGGACGACGGTCAGAGCCTCGAGGATGGCCGCCACGCCGGCCTTGTCGTCGGCCGCCAGGATGTTCTTGCCGTCACTGTAGATGACCCCGCCGCGGACCTGTGGCTCCAACCCGGGGGCGGCCCTGACGGTGTCCATGTGGGCGCAGAGCAACGGGGTCCGTCCGGCGCCGGCCGAGTCACCGCGGCTGCGGCCGCCTTCATCGTGACCGCCGGGGTTCGCCCGGAGCGCCCCGTAGACGTTGCCGGCCTCGCCGCCGAAGGTCGAGCCGGCGTCGTCGGACCTGACCTCCAGGCCGAGGTCCGCCAGGCGTTGGCGGACGTGCTCGGCCATGCGTTTCTCCCGCTTCGATGGGCTGTCGATCTTGACCAGCCCGATGAACGTGTCCACAAGCCGCTTCTCGTTCACGCCGTCTGTCCCGTCTGCGCCCATCGGTCGCCCCCCTTGTTCACCCGTCCTCGGCCGTGGTCCACAACCCCAACATTGCCAACCGCCGCTCGATTGATGCGCGGCCCGGCCGACCATGGACGCGAGCCATGACCACGGCCACATGAGAAGCGGGCCGGCCCCCGAGGGGGCCGGCCCGATCATCTCCAGGCGACTCTCTATCGTCCGACCCCGGCCCGACGTCAGCGGGGGAGACGGCCGCCTCAGCGCGGCAACCTGGCGTCCGGCTGGTGCAGCCAGAGGTCGAACAGGCCGGCCAGGCTGCGCCGCGCGGCCCGGTCGGCCTCGGCGCGGAGGGTCTTCTCGGTCACGTACCCGCCGGCGTGGTCGGCCGCCAGGCCGCGCAGGAATTCGAAGAACTTCTGGTCGCCCATGGCCTCGCGGAGGGCCTGGAGGAACAAGGCCCCGCGGCCGTAGGTCATCATCTTGTACTCCTCTTCGGTGGCGAAAGCGGTCACCGGCTTGGCCACGTACGACTCGGGATAGGCCGAGCGCCGGGCCCGATAGAGGGCGAAGGCCCCCGCGTTCAGGATAGAGCGGCCGGCGGCCGGGCCGTACTCTTTCTCGAAGTAAAGCGACGTCGAGTAGTTGGCCAGGGCCTCGTCGATCCACGGCTCCTCGAGCTGGTCACTACCGACGAGGTTGTACCACCACTGGTGGGCGACCTCATGGACGATCACCGACTCGAGGCCGTCTCCGCTTTCGTACTGTGACGACGAGATGAGGATGAAGCCGGGGAACTCGACCCCCTTGAAGTCGGTGATCGGCGCCTCGACGATGACGAAGGCCGGTCCGGGATAGGGGCCGAACAGCTCGGAGAAGGTCGTCAGGGCCTTGCGCGCCGAGCCCAGGGCTCCCCGGGCGGCCGCCTCGTGGCCCGCCAGGTACAGGGCGGCCAACGCCGGCCGGGTCTGGCCGACCTCAGCCACGGCCCCGTGCTGGTCGGTCAGGACCGCCGCGAACTCGCGCACCGGCCCGGTCTCGAAGACCAGGGTCTGTGCAGAGCCCTCGACGGCGACCACCCGGCCCCGGTCTCCATATGGCCCGTAGGCGGAGAGCCCCGCGGGCGCCGTCAGGCGGACCTTATAGCTGGCCGTGGCCAGGAACGAGTAGTCGCCGAAGGCGGCCCCTTCGCCGGCGTGCCAGTGCTCCCCGTCGAAGACGTCCAGGCTCGGGTACCAGTCGTTGACCAGCCAGACCCCGCTGGAGATGCCCTGCCGCCGGTGTCCCTGGGCGAGAAAGGTCGAGTACTTCAGGGTCGCGCGGACCTGGGCCCCCTGGGGAAGGGGACTCTTCAACGGGACGGTGTACATCAGGCCGGCCCGGGCCGGGTCCCCGCCCGCCTGGGCTCCGTCGAGATGCTCCAGGGCCACGGTCTGAAGGCCGCGCGGCAGGTGGAAGACGAGGCGGTCGAGACCGACCGACGCATCGTTGGTGAAAGTCACCGTCACCTTGCCCGCCACGACCTGATCGAGGCCGAGGACGGCCTCGATCTCGTAACCGTCATCCCCGGACTGACGGCCATGGCTCTCGGCCTTGGCCGGCTGCGGGAGGCGGCCGACGGCTTTGGAGGCGAGGTTCAGAAAGCCCGCCGTGGACTGCGCCAGCTCCGGCTGGAGCACGGCCACGGCGGCGCCGCCGAGGGTAGCCCCGGCCAAGACGATGACGGCCCCGATGAGGGCCATTATGACGTGAAAAGTCCGTCCTAGACGCATCATTACACCCCAGGATCTCCCAGACATGAAGACGCGCTTGTCCGCCCGTACCATCGGCGCCTCGGAAGGCCCATTTGAGGTCAGCTAAACCGAGGGAATGAACGTCCGGCGGTCTAAAAAGCGGGACGGGCCAATATGAATGGTCCAGGTCACCGTTCTTGGCGACTGGAGGCGACAGGTAATGCGCTGGCAACGGATCAGGCGCCGGATGCGGACCCGGCTCCGCGACCTGAGGACGGACGGTGTCCTCCGTTCGTGGAAGGTATCCCTGCCGGAACCCCTCTGGGCCCGCCAAACCTTGGCCTGCCTGGCCATTCTTGCCCTGGTCCTGGTGGGTAAGTCCCTGGAGGGCTTCCGGCCGGTCGCCGTGACCATGAACGCCGTCCGCTACACCCTGAGCGCCGACTACGACTTCAAGAGCGCCTGGGCCAAGCTGCCTTCCCTGCAGACCCTGGGCGGACAACGGCTCAACGACGCCCTGACCCCCTGGGTCGATCGGGTCAGGTCCATCCTGCGCCTGGGCAACGCGCCGCGCCCCGAAGAGCATCAGATGACCATGCCGGTCAACGGCACGGTCACCTCACATTTCGGGAAGCGCTCGGCCGATGGCAAGACCGAGAACCACACCGGGCTTGACGTCACCGCCCCGACCGGTACGGACATCGTGGCCGCGCTGGGCGGCCAAGTCAGCCGGGTCGGGGTGATGGGCGACTACGGCCTGGTCGTCGTGATCGACCACGGCCAGGGCCTCGAGACCATCTACGCCCATTGTTCTGAGACCTTGGTCCAGGAGAAGCAGCAGGTCTTACAGGGCCAGGTGATCGCCAAGGTGGGGCAGACCGGGGACGCCGACGGGCCGCACGTGCATTTCGAGATAAGGGTCAACAACCGGGCCGTCGACCCGACCCCCTGGCTGGTCATGGACACCGGCGGTTAGGCCGCCCGACCACCCCGAGGCCCTATGAGGCTCTTTAACCTGCTGGGCACGTCGATCGGGGCACATCCGTTGCTCCTTGGATTGCTGTTGCTCGCGGCCTTGGCCGGGCGCTCCCGGGAGGCCTTGATCGCCTTTGGGAGCCTCCTGGCCCATGAGGTCGGCCACCTCGTGGCCGCCAGGGCGGTCAGGACGGACATCCAGCGGGTCGTCCTGTGGCCCTTCGGGGGCATCGCCTACAGCGACGCGCCCCCGTCCGAACCGTTCGCCGAGGGGCTGCTGGCCCTGGCCGGTCCCCTGGCCAACCTGGTCCTCCTGTCGCTGGGCGGGCTGGCCGCCTCGGCCGGCCTCCTACGGCCCGATCTCTACCGCTTCTTCGTCCAGGTCAACCTGGGGATGACGGCGGTCAACCTGGTCCCGGCCTTGCCTCTCGACGGTGGGAGGGTCGGTCGGGCTTGGCTGTCCTCGCGCCTGGGCTTCCAGCGGGCCACGGCCGTCTTCTACCGGGTCGGGGTCGCCGTCGGCGCGGCCCTCGTCGCCGCGGGCGGCCTGGCCATGGCCACGGGCCGGCCGGCCATCGGGGTCCTCGGCGCGGGGTTCTTCGTCCTCGCCGCCGGCGTACTCGAGCGGGAGACCCTGCCGTACCGGACCTTCAGCCAGCTTCTCAGGCGGCGGCGCGAACTCAGGGACGGCGCCGTCCTGCGCGGGCAGGTCCTCACCGCCCTCGGCGGGACCTCGATCGGCGAGGTCCTCCGGGCCTTCGAACCGCACGCCTTCCAGTTCGTCGTCGTCCTCGAACCGGGACGGCTACGGCGTCTCGGTGTCCTGACCGAGGCCCAGCTCCTCGAGGCTCTCGAGCGGGCCGGGCCGGGGGCGCCCCTGGATTCGCTGCTCGGACCACCCACCGATGGCAAGGACGGGTAATCTTGGTTATAATAGACCTATATGGTGTCATTCGAACGGCTCCTCAGCAAGGTGACCAAACCGGCCCGGTACACCGGCGGTGAGTGGAACGAAGTCAGGAAGGACCACGACGCGGTCGAGGTCCTTTTCGCCTTGGCTTTCCCCGACGTCTACGAGGTCGGCATGTCCCACCTCGGCCTGCGCCTCCTCTACCACGAACTGAACAAACGGCCGGACACCGCGGCGGAGCGGGTCTTCTCCCCGTGGGTGGACATGGAGGCGGCGATGCGCCAGGCCGGGCGGCCGCTCTTCGCCCTGGAGTCGCGGGCGCCGGTCCGCGACTTCGACCTTGTCGGCGTGACCCTCCAGTACGAGATGAGCTTCACCAACATCCTCAACCTGCTGGACCTGGCGGGCATCCCGCTCCTGGCGGCCGAGCGCGGGCCGGACGACCCGTTCCTCGTCGCCGGCGGCCCGTGCGCCTTCAACCCCGAGCCGGTGGCCGACTTCTTCGACCTGGTCGTCCTCGGTGAGGGCGAGGAGGCCGTCCACGACCTCGTCCAGGCCTACCTGGAGTGGCGGGGGTCGAGACGCGACGGGGGCCGGCGGGCCAGGCGGGCGGCAGGGAAGGCCGGCGAGGGCCGCGAAGGCTTCCTCGTCCGGGCGGCGTCCATCCCCGGCGTCTACGTCCCTTCGTTCTACGACGTCACTTACCGGTCCGATGGGCGCCTCGAGAGCATCCGCCCGAACCGTCCCGGGGTGCCCGCGGTCGTCGCCAAACGCGTCGTCCGCGACCTGGATGAGCTGGACTACCCGACCGACCCCATCGTGCCGTTCCTGGACATCGTCCACGACCGGATCATGGTCGAGGTCTTCCGCGGATGCACCCGGGGGTGCCGTTTCTGTCAGGCCGGGGTGATCTACCGGCCTGTCCGCGAGCGCTCGCCGGAGAAAGTGAAAGGGCTGGCCGCAGAGCTTGTCCGAAAGACCGGATATAACGAGATCTCTCTGACTTCGCTCAGCAGTGGCGACTACAGCACCATCGCCCAGACGCTGCGCGACCTGATCGAGAAGCATGGGCCGGCCGGGGTCGGCGTCTCCCTGCCGTCCCTGCGGGTCGACTCCTTCGACGTGGCCTTGGCCGAGGAGGTCCAGAAGGTCCGCAAGACCGGCCTGACCTTCGCTCCCGAGGCCGGGACGCAACGGCTCCGCGACGTCATCAACAAGAACGTCACCGAAGAGGACCTCCTGCGGACGGCCCGGGCGGCCTTCAGCTCCGGGTGGAACGCTATCAAGCTGTATTTCATGATCGGCCTGCCGACCGAGACCGACGAGGACCTCCTCGGCCTTGTCGACCTGGCCCAGAAGATATCCCGGGTCTATGACGAGGTCGGGCACCACCGCGGCCCGCGCGGCAACCGGCGGGCCCTCCGCCTGACCGTGAGCACCTCTTCGTTCGTCCCCAAGGCCCATACCCCGTTCCAGTGGGAACCTCAGACGCCGCTGGACGGTCTGAGACGAAAACAGGACCTCTTGCGCCACCGCCTGCCGCGGCGGCTGGCCGAGTTCAACTGGCACGACGCCAACCTGAGCTTCATCGAGGGGGTCTTCGCCCGGGGCGACCGGCGACTCGGCCGCGCCCTGCTCGAAGCCCATCGGCGGGGTTGCCACTTCGACGCGTGGTCCGACCACTTCCGTTTCGACGAGTGGCTGGCCGCCTTCGCCGCGGTCGGCCTCGACCCGACCTTCTATGCCAACCGCCCGCGGAGTTACGACGAGGTCCTCCCCTGGGACCACCTCAGTTCGGGCGTGGCCCGCGAATTCCTAATCGAGGAGCACCGCCGGGCGATGGCCGGGGAGAGCACGCCGGACTGCCGCACCGCAGGTTGCACCCTTTGCGAGGTCTGCCCGACCCTTGACGTGGACCTCTCCCTGAAGGGCGGTGCCGAGGCCAGTGCGCATCAGGGCTGAGTTCGTCAAGGGCGACCGCGCCCGTTACGTGTCCCACCTGGACTTTATCCGGACGTGGGAGCGCGCCATGCGCCGGGCCGGGCTCCCCGTGGCCATGTCCCAGGGGTTCAACCCCCACCCGAAGATGGCGCCGGCCGCCAGCCTGCCGGTCGGCCAGACCGGCCGGTCGGAGGTCATCGAGGTGACTCTGACCGAGCCCGTCGAGCCGGACGACTTCGCGCGCCGGGTCAACGCGGCCATGCCCGAGGGCTTCCGAGTCACCCGGGCCAAGGAAGTCCCGGCCGAGGCCGAGAGCCCGGCCTCGAGCGTGTCGGGCGCGACCTATGTGGCCTGGCTTTCGGACGAGACGGGCGCTGCCGGCACCGCCTCTGATGGTGATGCCGCCGCCTCGCGTCCGGTCGCCGAAGCCATCGAGCGCTTCATGAGCGCCCGCGAGGTCCGGGTCACCCGCAAGTCCGACAAAGGCGAGCGCGAGGTCGACCTCCGGCCGCTCGTCTTCGAACTGCGCTGGGGTGACGGGCGCCTGACCATGGTCCTGGCCGCCGGCCGGGAGGGCACGGCCCGCCCGGTCGACGTCCTGTCGGCCCTCGGCCTCGACCCCGACGACTGGCGGGTCGAACGGACGGGCCTGTTCAAGGCCGCCGGTCCCGACCCTGTGAAGTGGACGGCTGCGTGGGACCTCTAGTCCCACTGGCTATAGATTTTCCGGTGAGGAGTGTCCGGACCATGCGCAAAGAGATCGTGGTCAACGTCGACCACGACGAGACCAGGGTGGCCGTCCTCGAAGAGGGCGTCCTCGTCGAGCTGTACATCGAGCGGACGACCAATCAACGGGTCGTCGGAGCCATCTACAAGGGGCAAGTCGACAACGTCCTGCCGGGGATGGAGGCGGCCTTCGTCGACATCGGACTCGACCGCAATGCCTTCCTCTACGTCGCCGACGCCATCCCGTCCCGCGAGGGCGACGAGGACGAAGCCGAGGTGGAGGCCCCCAAGGGGGCGTCCATCAAGGACCTCCTCAAGGTCGGACAGGAACTCGTCCTGCAGGTGACCAAGGAGCCCATCGGGACCAAGGGGGCGCGGGTCTCCAGCCACATCACCCTCCCCGGCCGCTACCTGGTCCTCATGCCGACCGTCGACTACACCGGCATCTCCCGCCGCATCGTCGACGAGGAGGAGCGGTCGCGCCTGCGGGCCATGGCCGAGAGGATAAAGCCGGCGGGCATGGGCGTCATCGTCCGGACCGTCGCCGAGGGCCATGAGGAGCAAGACCTGGCGGCCGACGTCAAATTCCTGGCCCGCCTGTGGAACAAGATCCTGAACCGGGCGCGGACGACCACCGCCCCGGCCCTTCTCCACCGCGACCTGGGGCTGGTCTTCCGGGTCGTTCGCGACGTCCTCGGGCCGGACGCCGAGCGACTGGTGGTCGACTCCCAGCACGAGCACGAGCGCATCCTCGACCTGCTTGAGGACATCTCCCCGGACCTCAAGGACCGGGTGACCCTGTTTGACAGCCACGACCGCTCCCTCTTCGAGCTCTACGGGATCGAAACGGAGATCGAGAAGGCTCTGCGGAAGCGGGTCTGGCTCAGGAGCGGCGGCTATCTGGTCCTCGACCAGGCCGAGGCCCTGACGGTCATCGACGTCAACACCGGCAAGTACGTCGGCAGCACCAACCTGGCCGACACCGTCCTGCGGACCAACCTCGAGGCCGCCCGGGAAATCGCCCGCCAGCTCCGGCTGAGGGACATCGGCGGGATAATCATCGTCGACTTCATCGACATGGAGGTCGCCGAGCACCGGCAGAAGGTCCTGGCCGCGCTGCACGAGGCCCTCAAGGCCGACCGGACGAAGACCAACGTCCTCGGCATCACCCAGCTCGGGCTGGTCGAGATGACCCGCAAGAAGGTCACCCACGGGCTCGACGACGTCCTCCAGAAGCTCTGCCCCTACTGCGAGGGCAAGGGTAAGATCCTCTCCGAGGAGACGATGGCCGCCAAGGTCCGGCGGGAGATCCGCGAAATCCTGCGGCACACGGACAACGAGGCCATCCTGGTGGAGGTCCACCCGTCGGTGGCCGCGCTGCTCATCGGGGCCGGCGGAGTCAACCTCAAGGAGCTCGAGCGGAACACGGGCAAGTCGGTCTACGTCAAGGGCTCGGCCGATTGTCATCCCGAGGAGATGAAGATCCGCGGCCTCGGGACCCGCGAAGAGGTCGAGACAAAAGCCTTGCCGGTACGCCAGGGCCAGACGGTCGAGGTCAAGATCGAGGAGCCGCACGTCTCGAACCTGTGGGACGGCATCGCCCGCCTCGATGGCTACGTCATCGACGTGGAAGGGGCCGGCAAGCGCGTCGGCGAGAGAGTCAAGGTCGAGATCACCAAGGTCTACCGGACCTACGCCAAAGGGCGCGTCGTTTAGGACGGCGGTTTTGTTGACGCAACCTCGTCTTTCGTGCTAAAATAAAAGTCTGTAACCGGCTTTGTGTAAGAATTCCCCAATGAGCCGGCGAAACCGCACGAAGTGGGTCAGTGAAAACGGTCTCGCGGGCCGCCCGCGCGCCGTACCCGTCCTTCGGCGAGTCTAAGAGCAGGGGGTTTTTCCATGTACGCGATCGTCAAGACCGGTGGGAAGCAGTACCGCGTGGCCGAGGGCGAGCAGGTCAAGATCGAGAAGCTCGAGGCCGAGGTCAATTCGGAGGTCGTCCTGGACCAGGTCCTGGCGGTTTCGAAGGACGACGGTGAGACCATCTTCGGGACGCCGACCATCCCCGACGCCCGGGTCGTCGCCAGGGTCTTGGAGCATGGCAAGGCCGACAAGATCCTGGTCTTCAAGTACAAGTCGAAAGTCAACTACCGGCGTCGTTACGGGCACCGGCAGCCATACACGGAGCTCAAGATCGAGAAGATCGAGCTCGGCGTAGCGCCTTCGCGCAAGCCCCGCAAGGAAGCGGCTGAGCCCGCGGCCGAGGGGGCCAAGGAGCCCGCCGCCAAGGCCAAGGAGCCCGCCGCCAAGGCCAAGGAGCCGGTCGCCAAGGCCAAGGAGCCGGTCGCCAAGGCCAAGGAGCCGGCCGAGAAGAAGAAGCGGACCACGAAAGCCACGGCCAAGGCGCCCAAGGGAGCCGAAGCCAGCGAAGAGTGATTGATCAGTGATCACCGTCCAGGTTGCTCGGCGGGAAGGACACATCGGGGCCTTCGACATCGAAGGCCACTCTGACTACGCCGAGAAGGGGCGGGACATCGTCTGCGCCGCCGTCTCGGCCCTCAGCCAGGGAGCCGTGATGGGCCTCGAGAGGGTCGTCGGGCTGTCGCCCGTGACCACCATCAGGGACGGGTGGCTCAGCCTGCAACGCCTATCGAACCGGTCATTGACGGTCGACCAGCGGCAGCAGGCCCAGGCTATCCTGGAAACGATGGTCATCGCCCTCAAAGACATCGCCCGCGAGTATCCCAGGAATATGACCGTTGTCGACCAGCAAGGTTAGGTTTATAATCAAGGTGTTGACTTCGTTTTTGCCGCAGACGGCCAGCCTATTGAGATTGAAGCCGCTCAAGCGGCACTTCTCGTTTGGAGGTGCGGACCATGATCGAGCGCATCAACCTGCAGCTCTTCGCCCACAAGAAGGGCGTCGGCAGCTCACGTAACGGTCGCGACAGCACGGCTCAGCGGCTCGGCGTCAAGAGTCACGACGGACAGACCGTCAGCGCCGGCAGCATCATCATCCGCCAGCGTGGTTCGCGGTTTCACGCCGGCCGGAACGTCGGCGTCGGCCGCGACGACACGCTCTTCGCCCTCGTCGACGGCACGGTCGACTTCGACCGCCGCGGCGGCCGCAAGCTCGTCTCGGTCGTTCCCATCGGCCGGTGACGAACGCGCCCGTGGGCGCGGGCGTGACCTCTCCGGGGCCGGGCACGGCGCCGGGGAGACCTATCAGGGCAGCCTGAAGCCCGGGGAGCGAGACTCCCCGGGCTTTTTCCGTCATTCCTCCGTCGAGGCCGCCGTCGCTGCCTCTTCACGGACCCCGCCGGACCGGCCCCCCGGCACAAGGAAAAAACCACCTGGGCAGAGAAAGGCTTCCCCCGCGAAAAGCAACGGGACCACCGTGACGGGATCACCCTCTCTTGACGGATCACCCTGTGGATGCGGGAGACTTCGACAAGCTATGAACCCCAGCGCTGCTCCCACCGGTTGGACCAACCCGTTCTTCGTCATCCTGGGCCTCGTGGCCCTGGGCGCCCTCATCGGCTTCGCCATCGGCGTCACCGTGGCCGGACGTCGCGGCCCGACCGGCGGGCCGTCGCCGGCCGCCCATCGCCGCGAGACGGGCGCCACCAGCGAGGCCAAGGCCAACGAGACCCGGCGTGACCTCGAGCGCCGGGCCGTCTCCCTGCTGCGCGGCCGCCGGCACGCCTTCCTGAACCACCTGCAGGTCATCTCGGGCTGGCTGCAGCTCGGCAACGTCGAACGGGCCGCGGCCTACATCGACCGGGTGCTGCGCGACATGGAAGAGGAAGGCCGCTTCATCCGGGCGGCCGACCCCTCCCTGGTCGCTTTCTTCCTGGCCAAGGAGGAACAGGCGAAGACGCGGGGCATCCAACTGACCACCACGGTCGACCCGGGACTGGCCACGGCTGAGGAGGTTGCCGCCACCGTCGAGCCCGCGCTCGAGACCGTTCTCGACCGGCTCATCGAGACCTCCCCGCGTTCGGGGGCCCGGCTCAGCCTGAGCCTGGGGGGCGACGGGCGGACCTACCGCCTGACCATCGAGACCTCCGGCGGGGCCGACACCTGGCTCGCCGACGCCCTGGCGGCCACTGGGGCGCGCCGGCAGGCCCCCGGCCGGTGGACCGTCACCTGGCCCGTGGCCGGCGGGCCCCGGGCCTTCGATGATATTGTCGCTCGGCGGCGAGAGAATAGATAAAGTCCGAGCCGGCGGGTGCGACCAATCGGCCGGCGGGGCGGGTGGTGACCAATGTTCGTCGATAAAGCCAAGATCTATGTGAAGGGTGGCGACGGGGGCAACGGCGTGACGTCCTTCCGCCGCGAGAAATTCATCCCCGAGGGCGGCCCGGACGGCGGCGACGGGGGCCGGGGCGGCGACGTCGTCTTCGCCGTCGACGAGGGCCTCCGGACCCTCCTCGATTTCCGGCATCAGCGCCATTTCAAGGCGCCCCGCGGGGACAACGGACAGGGCGGTAACCGCTACGGCAAGTCCGGGCGCGACCTGGAGGTCGCCGTGCCGCCCGGCACCAGCGTCATCGACGCCGACACCGGAGACTTCCTGGCCGACCTGACCGCGCCGGGCCAACGGGCCGTCGTCGCCCGCGGCGGCCGGGGCGGCCGCGGCAACTCGCACTTCGCCACGTCGACCAACCAGGCTCCACGGCTCTCCGAGAAGGGCGAGCCGGGCCAGGAACGCTGGGTCCTGCTGGAACTGAAGCTCATCGCCGACGTGGGCCTGATCGGCTACCCGAACGTTGGCAAATCGACCATCCTGGCCCGGGTCACCGCGGCCAAGCCGAAGATCGCCGACTACCCGTTCACCACCCTCTCGCCGAACCTGGGCGTCGTCGCCATCCCCGGCGGCGGGAGCTTCGTCCTGGCCGACATCCCCGGTCTCATCGAGGGCGCCCACCAAGGCGTGGGCCTTGGCCACGAGTTCCTCCGCCACGTCGAGCGGACCCGGGTCCTCATCCACGTCCTCGACCTCAGCCGGCCGGAGAGCCAGGGTGCCTGGGCCGACTTTCAGGCTGTCAACCGCGAGCTCGAGCTGTACGATCCGGGCCTGAGCGAGAAACGACAACTGGTGGCCATTAACAAGATGGACCTACCCGCCGTCCGCGCCCTCCTGCCCGAGGTGGCGACCGGTTTTGAGCAGCGCGGAATCGACGTCTATCCTGTCTCCGCGGCCACCGGGCAGGGCCTCGACGCCATCATAGCCCGGGCGGCCGAGGAGCTCGAGCGGCTCGCGCCGGAGCCGGTCGAAACGGTCGAGCCGGCCCAGAAGGAGCGGGTCTTCCGCCTCAAGTCGCGCCCGACCTTCGAGGTCGAGAACGACGGAGAGGCCTTCGTGGTTTCAGGGCCGGAGGTCGAGCGGCTGGCGGCGATGACCGACTTCGAAAACGACGAGGCCGTCCGGCGGTTCCAGCGGGCCATGAGCCGGATGGGCGTCGACCGAGCGTTGAAGGAGGCCGGGGCCAAGGCCGGCGACCGCGTCCGCGTCGGCCAGGCCGAACTGGAGTACAGCGAGGACATCTTCTGAGAGCCCGAAGCCGGGGAGGGCCACGTGAGGGACTGGGGGAAGTTCACATAAGCCAGAGAAACCCCGGTCCACGGGCGGATTTCCGGTGTCCGACCCCGGTTTTGGCAGGAATATCGCCATCGGCGTAGTATAGTAGTGAATGACGGGAGTGGTCATAATTGGCGTTGAGGGAACCCGCCCAGGCTAGCCGTATTGGGGTGATGGGCGGGACTTTTGACCCAATCCATCTCGCACATCTCATCGCTGCTGAATCGGTTCGTGACGGATTTCACCTTCACCGTGTGTTGTTCATCCCGGCCGGCACCCCGCCCCACAAGACCGGGCGGCGGGTCAGCCCGGCGGCGCGCCGTCTGGCCATGGTCAGGCTGGCTATCTCCAGCAACCCCGGCTTCGAGGTCAGCACCATCGAGACTGACCGTCCCGGCGCTTCCTACACCGTTGACACCGTTCGTTCCTTGAGGCGGGAATTTGGCCCGGAGACGAAGCTCTACTTCATCACCGGGGCCGACGCCGTCCTCGAGATCCTGTCCTGGAAGGACCCCTTTGAGATCTTCAACCACTGCGAGCTTGTGGCGGTAACGCGGCCAGGCTACGATGCCGTTGCCCTCGACCGGATGGTGGCCACGATGGCCGGCTCCGGTGGGGTCGTCCATCGCCTGGCCATCCCGGAGGTATCCATCTCTTCCAGCGAGATCAGGAAACGGGTCAAGGAACGCCGTTCGATCAGGTATCTAGTGCCGGACGCGGTAGGGGAGTACATCTGGAGGACCGGCCTGTACCAAGACTAGCCCGGAAAGGCCCGAGGCATAGAACGACAAGAGGCCGGACGGGCGCGGTGAGGGAGGTGAGACATTGGCCAAGACCCTGTACGTCGGTAACCTGCCCTGGACCACGACCGAGGAGGAGCTGACGGCTGCTTTCGCCGCCCACGCCGAGGTGAAGAGCTGCCGGATCATCACCGATCGTGAGACGGGCCGTTCCCGTGGCTTCGGGTTCATTGAAGTCAACGACGAGGATGCCGAGAGGGCCGTCGCCGCCATGAACGGCACTCAGTTGAGCGGTCGTGACCTGGTCGTCAACGAGGCCCGGCCCCGGCAGCCGAAGTATTGATCGGCCAGGTTCCTTGAACACCTTGTTCCGACACCGGCGGTCGGCTTAGACCGCGACCCCTACGCAAAATTGAATCGTCAGTCTTGACGGTGCCTCTAAATGCTCCGATCCTGGTTGGATCTCCGGCCTGGCTATCAGCTTTGGAGGCTTTATTGTGCCTATCGTTCAGCCGTCGGGGGCTTTTTTTGTTCGGCCTGGGAACCGGCGGTCGCGCCGCGCAGTCTAATGACCGGGCCGGTCACAGTAATTGACATTGAAAGAGGATGCAGCTTTTTGGTATAGTATTTAGGACAGCGACGAAACCGTCGCTTGTCGTTTTCCGGCCTCCTCAGTTTCGCTCTCTCATCCCCGCATCGGAGGTCCTGTCATGTCCGGTGGAGACCTTCCTCCGGCACCGAGCGAGTGGTCCCGCGTGCCCACCCTCGGCCCCCGGCAGCAGAAGAAGCGTCTGAAAGTACGGTGGCGCCGCCTGACCTTCATCGGGCTGGCCTTCCTCCTGGTTCTCGCTCTCCTCATGGGCGGGAGTCTTTACGCCTTCCTCCGTGGCATCCACACCGACCTGACTGGCCTCCTCAACGGCGGCGGGCGCAGGCCGGTGCCCGTGCCCCAGCCCGGCCAGCCGGTCAACATCTTGGTCCTCGGCCTCGACGAGGCCCAGGACACCAGGGGCTACGGGGTGCAGCAAGACCTGCGTTACGCCACGCTCCCGCGCCGCACCGACACCATGGTCCTCTTCAGCTTCGACCCCGAGAGCCACGCCCTGAGCATGATCTCCATCCCGCGGGACAGCGAGGTCGTCATCCCGGGGCATGAGAAGGAAGGCATTCAGAAGATCAACGCCGCTCACGCCTTCGGCGACGGGGACGCGTACGAGGCCGCCCGGAAGAAGGGCCTCAAGACCTTCCCCAACTCGATGGGGCCTGAGCTGGCCATGGAAACCGTTTCGAAGCTCCTCCGGGTGCCGGTTCACTACTACCTGCGGACCGACGTCACCGGCTTCGTCAAGCTGGTCGACATCCTCGGCGGGGTGGAGATGACCGTCCCGCGGAACATGGACTATGACGACCCGTACCAGAACCTGCACATCCACCTGAAAGCCGGGAAGCAGGTCCTGAACGGCGAAAAAGCCATGGAGCTGGTGCGTTTCCGGTACTACCCAGAAGGTGACATCAAGCGGATGGAAGTCCAGCAGCAGTTCTTCAAGGCGGTCATGAAGAAGGCCCTGAACGTCGGGACGGTCTTCAAGATCCCGGTCTTGGCCTCCGAGTCCTCGAAGTACATCGACACCAATCTGACCCCTTCGGAAATGGTCAACCTGGCCACTCAGGCCTTGCGGCTCAACCAGGACCGGGTCAAGTCAGGCACGCTGCCGGTGCTGGCCATGGAGGACATCCGCGGAGAGTCCTTCGTCAAACTCGACCCGGTCGGCGTCCGGAACATGGTCGACACCTACATCCGCGGCATCGACCGCGGGGCCAACGCCAAGATCAAGGTCGAGGTCCTCAACGGCAGCGGGACCAGCGGCAAGGCTTCGAGCCTGGCCGACGAGCTGCGCGGCATGGGCTTCAACGTGGCCTCCGTGGGGACGGCCGACAAGTCCAGCTACCCGGTGACCCAGGTGATCGGGCTGGACGGCGAGGAGAACCTGCAGGCGGTCGGCAAGGCGGTTTCGGGACTGGTCCCCACGGCCAAGCTCTACCGCCGGACGACCAAGAACCCGTCGTACAACGTGACCATCATCGTCGGTAAGGACTATCGATAGACCGGGTACGAAAGCACGGCAAGGAGGCGGATGCATGGGTAGAACCTCAGCGGAGCTGGCCCGTTTGGCGGCGGAAGGGCTGGATGAGCGGAAGGGACGGCGCATCGTCGTCCTCGACCTCACCGAGCTGACGCTGGTGACCGACTACTTCGTCATCTGCAGCGGCAGTTCGAGCACCCACGTGCAGGGCCTGGCCGGCCGCGTCGAGGAGAAGTTCGAGCGCGAAGGGGTCCGCTTGCTGCACCGGGAAGGGGCCGACAAGGCCGGATGGGTCCTGCTTGACTACGGTGATGTCGTCGTGCATATCTTTGACGAGATCAGCCGCGAATTCTACAACCTCGAGCGCCTGTGGGGTGACGCCAAGCCCGTGGAAATGCCCGCCGCGCAGGCCGCCAGCCGATAGACGCAGTCCCCGGTCAACTTGACAACGACCTTCCCTGCGGCTATAATGTCATTTGTAGCGTTCGCGGCAAGGCCGCGCGCCTTTTCGACGAATAAGGTCAAGGCGAGGATCGGGAGTAACGCCAGACCCACTCGACCCGTAGAGAGCCGGCGGATGGTGCAAGCCGGCGGCGGGTGGCGGCGGGACTCGCCCGGGAGCCGTGCCGGCGAAGCCCAGTAACCGGCGCCGCGGGGCCAGCGTTAAGAGGCCGACAAGCGGATAAAGATTCGTGGGGCTGTAGCTCAGTTGGGAGAGCGCGTGAATGGCATTCACGAGGTCGTGGGTTCGATCCCCATCGGCTCCACAAATTGCTTTTCTTTATCAAGTAGGGTGGTACCACGGGAGAAGCCTCTCGTCCCTGACCGGGACGAGGGGCCCTTTTGCTTTTGGCGGCCCGTGGTCGCAGGCGCCGCTCGACGAGACGCCCGAAAAACGGAGGGCAACCATGGAAGACCGTTATGAGTTCAAGGCTGTCGCCCAGAAGTGGCGGCGGGCCTGGGACGAATCGGGGATCTACCACGTCAAGGTGGACCCGGCGAAGCCGAAGTTCTACGCCCTGGAGATGTTCCCGTATCCGTCCGGCGACCTGCACATGGGCCACGTCCGCAATTACACCATCGGGGACGTCATCGCCCGTTTCAAGCGGATGAACGGGTTCAACGTCCTGCACCCGATCGGGTACGACGCCTTCGGCATGCCGTCCGAGAACGCCGCCATCAAGCACGGCATCCCGCCGGCCGAGTGGACCTACCAGAACATCGCCACCATGCACGAGCAGTTCCAGACGCTCGGCATCAGCTACGATTTCGACCGCGAGGTGGCCACCTGCCACCCGGCCTACTACAAGTGGACCGAGTGGCTGTTCCTGCAGCTCTATAAGCGCGGCCTGGCCTACAAGAAGAGCGCCGCCGTCAACTGGTGCCCGTCCTGCGCCACCGTCCTCGCCAACGAGCAGGTCGAGGGCGGCCGCTGCTGGCGCTGCGACTCCGTGGTCACGAAGAAAGAGATCGAGCAGTGGTTCTTCAAGATCACCGACTACGCCGACCGGCTGCTGGCCGACCTGTCGCTGCTCTCCGGCTGGCCGGAGCGCGTCCGGACGATGCAGGAGAACTGGATCGGCCGCTCCGAGGGGGTCGAGCTGACCTTCCGCGTCGAGAAGACCGGTGACCCTATCCCGGTCTTCACCACCCGGCACGACACCATCTACGGGGTCACCTTCCTGGTCCTCGCCCCCGAGCACCCGCTGGTCGAGAAGCTGACCAAGGGGACCGAGTACGAGGGGCCGGCGAAGGCCCTCGTCGAGCGGGTCCGCAAGATGAGCGAGATCGACCGGACGTCGTCCGAGACCGTCAAGGAGGGCCTCTTCATCGGGGCCCGGGCCGTCAACCCCTTGAACGGTGAGGCCGTGCCCATCTGGATTGCCAACTACGTGCTGATGGAGTACGGGACCGGCGCCGTCATGGGCGTCCCCGCCCACGACCAGCGCGACTTCGAGTTCATCAAGAAGTTCGGGCTCCCCCTCCGGGTGGTCATCCAGCCCGCCGGCGAGCCTCTGGATGAAGCGACGCCCCAGGCCTACAGCGGGCCGGGGAAGATGGTCAACTCGGGGCCATACGACGGCCTCGACAACGAGGTCGGCAAGACCCGCATCGCCGACTTCGTCGAGGAGAAGGGCCTGGGCGTCCGCAGGGTCAACTACCACCTGCGCGACTGGCTCATCTCCCGCCAGCGCTACTGGGGCGCCCCCATCCCCGTCGTCTACTGCGAGAAGTGCGGCATCGTCCCCGTGCCCGAGAAGGACCTGCCCGTCCTGCTGCCCGACGACGTGGTCTTCACCGGAGCGGGCCAGTCCCCGCTGGCCGGCTCGAAGCAGTTCGTCGAGACGACCTGCCCGACTTGCGGCGGTCCGGCCCGGCGCGAGACCGACACGATGGACACCTTCGTCTGCTCCTCCTGGTACTACCTACGCTACGCCTCGGCCCGCAACGACGACGTGGCCTTCGACCCGCAGGAAGCGGCCTACTGGATGCCCGTCGACCAGTACACCGGGGGCATCGAGCACGCCGTCCTGCACCTCCTGTACTCGCGCTTTGTCACCAAGGTCCTGCACGACGCGGGCCTCCTGGACGAGGTCGAGCCCTTCCGCAACCTCCTGACCCAGGGGATGGTCCTCAAGGACGGGGCGGCCATGTCCAAGTCCAAGGGAAATATCGTCAGCCCGGTCGAGATCATCGATAAGTACGGGGCCGACACGGCCCGGTTGTTCATCCTCTTCGCCTCGCCGCCCGAGAAAGAACTGGAGTGGAGCGACCGTGGGGTCGAGGGCGCCTATCGCTTCATCAACCGGGTCTGGCGCCTCGTGGCCGCCAACGCCGAGATGCTCAAGACGTTCGGGACCGGCGGGCGCCAGGCGGCCGCCGCCCGGTCGAGCGCGGCGCCCCTCGGCCCGGCCGAGCGTGAGCTGCGGCGGGTCACCCACGTGACGATCAAGCGGGCCACCGAGGACATCGAGGAGCGCTACAACTTCAACACGGCCATCAGCGCCTTCATGGAGCTGGTCAACGCCCTTCATAAGTACCAGGACGAGGTGCCGGAGGCCCAGCAGAACAGAGCCGGCGTCGCCGAGGCCGTGGAGAAGCTGGTCCTGCTGCTCGCGCCCTTCGCCCCGTTCCTGGCCGAGGAGCTTTGGTCGATGATGGGCCGGCAGGGCAGCGTGCACCTGCAGTCCTGGCCGATCTACGACCCGCGGGCCCTGAAGGTCGACGAGGTCGAGATCGTCGTCCAGATCAACGGCAAGATCCGCGACCGGCTGAACGTGCCGTCGGGCCTGTCCGAGGAGATGTTCCGCGAGCTCATCCTGAAGCACCGCCGGGTGCAGGAACTCGTCCGCGGGAAGCAGGTCGTCAAGGTCATCGCCGTGCCCGACCGCCTGGCCAACATCGTCGTCAAGTAATCGTTCGACGCCGGGAGGAACCGGCGGCTGAGAATCGAAAACCCCTCCCCCAACGCGGGGGAGGGGTTTTTGTGTCCCGACTGACGCGGGCCGAGGCGGCCGCGCTGGCCCTTGTCGTAGCCCTGACGGCGGCCTGGGGTGGGCTCCTCGTCTGGCGCCACTTCGTGACCTCGCGGGCGGCCCTGGCCGGGCCGGGAAGCGCCGGTTCCCACGGCCCGCCCGGCGCCTCCCTCGCAGACCCGGGGGAGCAGGGCCAGACTACCGAGGGCCCGCCGCCCCTCGTCGTCCACGTCGCCGGCGCGGTCAAGGCGCCGGGCGTCTACCGCCTGGACGCGGGCAGCCGGGTCATCGACGCGGTCAACACGGCCGGCGGGGCAGCCGACGGGGCCGCTCTCGACTGGCTCAACCTGGCTTCGAAGCTGGCCGACGGGCAGAAGGTCTACGTGCCGAGCAAGAAGGAAGTCGGCGGAGGTCAGGGGACGGCGGCATCGCCCGGGCGCGCGGGCACCGGCGCGGGGTCCGGGGGCGGCGGGCTTGCGGGCGGCGGGCCCTCGGGCGGCGGGCTTGCGGGCGGCGCGCTCATCGGGGGCAAGGTCAGCCTGAACCTGGCCGACCAGTTGGCCCTCGAGTCGCTGCCGGGCATCGGGCCCGCCCTGGCCCAGCGGATCATCGCCTACCGCGCGAGCCACGGCGCCTTCCAGAGCATCGAAGAGCTCCGGAATGTCTCGGGCATCGGGGAGCGGAAGTTCGCCGAGGTCAAGGACCTCGTGACGGCCCCCTGAGGTATGGCCGGGGCGAAACTGAAAGACCTGGTCCTCTTGAAGCTCCGGTGCCTCAGTCCCCATCCGATTCGTACTGGTCACGCAGTTGCGCCACCACCGCCGGGTCGGCCAAGGTGGTCGTGTCCCCCAGGGCCCGCCCCTCGGCGATGTCCCGCAGCAGGCGGCGCATGATCTTGGCGCTCCGGGTCTTGGGGAGTTCGGCGGTGAAGAAGATGTCGTCGGGCCTAGCGATGGCCCCGATCTTCCGGGCCACGTGCTGCTTGAGTTCGTCCTTCAGGGCTTCATCCGGGCGCGCCCCCTCTTTGAGGGTGACGAAGGCCGAGATGGCCTGGCCCTTGATGTCGTGCGTCTTGCCGATGACCGCCGCCTCGGCCACGCTCGGGTGGTCGACGAGGGCGCTCTCCACTTCGTAGGTCGAGATGCGGTGACCGGCCACGTTCATCACGTCGTCGACCCGGCCCATCAGCCACAGGTAGCCGTCGTCATCGACCTTGGCCCCGTCGCCGGTCAGGTACTTGCCGGGGTATCGCGACCAGTACTGGTGGACGAAACGGTCCGGGTCGCCGTAGATGGTCCGCAACATGGCCGGCCAGGGCTTGGTGAGCACGAGGTTGCCGCCGGCGCCGGGCCCGACGCTGTTCCCGTGCTCATCCAGGACGTCGACCTGCACCCCGGGGAAGGGGCGGGTGGCCGACCCGGGTTTCGTGGCGATCAGCCCGGGCAGCGGCGAGATGAGAATCATCCCCGTCTCCGTCTGCCACCACGTGTCGACGATGGGGCAGAGGCCGTGGCCGACGTTCTCGTGATACCACATCCAGGCCTCCGGGTTGATCGGCTCGCCGACCGTCCCCAGGAGCCTGAGGCTGTTGAGGTCGTGCTTGGCCGGCCAGTCGGTCCCCCAACGCATCATCGAGCGGATGGCCGTGGGCGCGGTGTAGAGCACGTTGACCCCGTACTTCTCGACGATCTGCCACCAGCGGCCGCGGTCCGGGTAGTCCGGGGTCCCTTCGTACATGAGGGTCGTGCTCCCGTTGGCCAGCGGTCCGTAGACGATGTACGAGTGCCCGGTGACCCAGCCGATGTCGGCGGTGCACCAGTAGACGTCGTCCTCCTTGAGGTCGAAGATGTACCGGTGGGTGGTCGAGGTCCCGACCAGGTAGCCGCCGGTCGTGTGGACCACGCCCTTGGGCTTGCCGGTGGTCCCGCTGGTGTAGAGGATGAACAGCATGTCCTCGGCGTCGAGCGGTTCGGCTGCGCACTCCGCGGAGGCCCCGGCGGTCACGTCATCCCACCAGACGTCACGGCCTTCCTGCATGGCCGCCACGGCCCGCCCGGAACGCCCGATCCGGTCGACGACGACCACCTTCTCGATGGATGGGGTCCCTGTCAAAGCCTCATCGGCGTTGGTCTTGAGGGGGACGACATTCCCTCTCCGCCAGGCCCCGTCGGCCGTGACCAGCACCTTGGCCTGCGCGTCGTTGATCCGGTCGCGGAGGGCCTCGGCGGAGAAGCCGCCGAAGACGACGCTGTGCGGGGCGCCGATCTTCGCGCAGGCCAGCATGGCGATGGCCAGTTCCGGGACCATTCCGAGGTAGATGGCCACCCGGTCGCCCTTCCTGACACCGAGGGACTTGAGGGCGTTGGCGAACCGGTTGACCTCGCGGAGCAGCATGCCATAGGTGAAGACGCGGGAGTCCCCGGGCTCGCCCTCCCAGAGGATGGCCACTTTGTTCCGGCGGAGCGAGGCGGCGTGGCGGTCGACGCAGTTGTAGGCCGCGTTGAGCAGGCCGCCGGAGAACCACTTGACCCATGGCGGGTTCCATTCGAGGACCTGTTCCCACCGCTTGAACCAGTCGAGCCGAAGGGCCTCCTCGGCCCAGAACCCGGACAGGTCGGTTTCGGCCTTCTGATAGATCGCGGGGTCACCGGCGTTGGCGTGCTGCCGGAATGTCTCCGGCGGCG
>JAJZPE010000124.1 GCA_021811325.1 Bacillota bacterium | reverse complement strand
GTCGAGCTGCCCGCCGGGACCCTCGAGGAGGGGGAGGACCCGGCCACCGCGGCCCGGCGCGAGCTGGCCGAGGAGATCGGGCTGGCCCCCAAGCGCCTGGAGCACCTGGGCCAGTTCTACAGCGCCCCGGGTTTTTGCGACGAGCGCCTGCACCTGTTCCTGGCCACGCGGCTCCGTCCGGCCGAGGCCGAACAGGACGAGGACGAGCGCATCGAGGTCGTCTGGGCGACGGCCGCCGAAGCCGCGGAATGGGTCCGCGATGGGCGCATGCGCGACGCCAAGACCCTGGCCGGCCTTTACCACCTGGCCCTTCGTGGGACGATGGTCGAGGCCGGCCGCTATGCCGCGGCCGTGCCCTACCTCATCCTCGGCCTGCTGGGCCGCCACGAACGGGTCTGGGAACGCCTGAAGGCCTACGCCGCTGAGGTCCAGCCGCGGCACAAACCACGCCGCAGCAACCTCAACCTCGAGGACCACACCCACTTGCCGCGACGCCCCCTGGGCCGCCTGGCCACCCGGCGGATGCTGGTCTTCCTCCTCCGCAACGGGTCCAAGCAGTTGAAGCTCGGGGCCGAGGCCGACCCGCGCGACGGACGGCTCCAGGAGGCCGCCCGGGTGATGGACCTGTGCCAGATGGAACTGCGCTCGTTGCGGGCCGATGACGCCCGGAGCCAAGCCGAGCGACTGCTGAGCCCCGAGTTCATCGCCGACCTGGAGCGCGTCCTGTGGGTCCCGACGCGCGGGGACCTGCCCGCTCCCCCAGCCCTGCTGCGGCGCCCCTATGACCGCGAGCCCAACCAGGAGAGGTTGTTCGATATCCCGTGACCAAGGCGAACCCGGAGTTGAACCGCTACTACGCCGACTTCCACGTGCACATCGGCCGCTCGTCCGACGGCCGCTGGATCAAGGTCTCCTCGGCCGCCGACCTGACCGTCGAGAACGCCGTTCGGGAGGCGGCCGGGCGCAAGGGCCTCGACCTGGTCGGCTTGGTCGACTGCCAGACCGGCCCGGCCCTTAAGGACCTCAGGGACCTGGCCGGCCGCGGCCGCCTGGAGCCCCTCGAAGACGGCGGGCTCAGGTACGACGGGCGGCTGACGGTCATCCCCATGGCCGAACTCGAGGTCGGCTGCGGGCGCGAGGACCTGGCGCCGGGCCGGCCGGCCGGGTCGGCCCATTTCCTGGCCGTGTTCGGGACCATCGAGCAGGTCGAGTCCCTGGCCGGCGAGCTGCGCGGCCACGTCTCCAACCCGGACCTCAGCACCCAGCGGCTCAACCTGTCGCCGAGCCGGCTCCTGGAGGTCGTCGCCGGGCTCGACGGGCAACTTGTCCCGGCCCACGGCTTCACGCCCTTCAAGAGCCTCTATGGCAACTGCGCCGACTCCCTGACCGAGGTCTTCCCGGGCGGCCTGCGGGGCCGGGTGCCCGCCGTCGAGCTCGGTCTCTCGGCCGACACGGCCATGGCCGACAGCCTGAGCGAACTGGCCGGCCTGACCTTCCTCAGCGACTCGGACGCCCACTCGCTGCCGAAGATCGCCCGCGAGTACAACGTCCTGGCCCTGGCCGCGCCGACCTACGGCGAGGTCGTCAAGGCCCTGCGGCGCGAGGACGGGCGGCGGGTCCTGGCGAACCACGGCCTCGACCCGAGGCTCGGCAAGTACCACCGGACCCATTGCGACGCCTGCGGCCTGACGGCCGAGGCCCCTCCGCCGGTGAGGTCCTGCCCGCGCTGCGGGAACCGCCGGGTGACCTTCGGCGTCCTCGACCGCCTGACCGAGATCGCCGACCAGGAGCCCGGCCACAGCCCGGCCCACCGACCGCCCTACCACTGGCAGGTGCCCCTGGAATACCTGCCGGGGGTGGGGCCGAAGACCCTCGACCGCCTCATCGCCGTCTTCGGCAGCGAGATGGCCGTCCTGCACCGCGCCGGTCGCGAGGAACTGGCCGAGACGGTGGGGGAGCGGGTGGCCGAGGCGATCATCAAGGGCCGCCGCGGCGAACTGGCCCTGTCCGTGGGCGGCGGCGGGCGCTACGGCCGGGTCCTGGAGACCTGACCAGGCGGCGCCGGTCCCGCCCGGCCGAGGGGACACATAACCGCCACCCCGGAAAAATAAGGATGAGGGAGAAGCTCTCGCGAGGTGAGCAGCTTGTCCTTCGTCGGGCAGTTCAGAGAGGGGATCCTCAACTACTTCCGGAAGAATGTCGCTTTGTATTTTTTTGTCCTTCTCCTGTTCGTCCTGGGCGTCATGGCCGGGTCGCTGACCGTCAGGGCCCTCGGAGCCGACCAGAAGCAGGAGCTGGTCGACCACCTTCAGGTCTTCCTCCGTGGCCTCGGCCCGAGCGCCGACAAGGTCGACCCCCGGGCCGTCATGCAGCGGGCCGACTCGGTCCACCTGAAGACGGCCGTCGTCCTCTGGGTCCTCGGTGTGACCATCATCGGCCTGCCCCTCGTGGTCGGGGTCATCTTCGTCAAGGGCTTCGTCATCGGCTTCTCAGTCGGGTTCCTGGTGGAGCAAATGGGCCTCTCCGGCCTCGTCTTTTCGATCTTCTCCATCTGGCCGCAGAACCTCGTGGCCGTCCCGGCCTTCCTGATCATCGCCGCATCGTCCATCTCGTTCTCCTGGATGCTCCTCGTCAACCGCCTGGCCCACCGGAAGACCCACTGGGTCGAGGAGTTCAGTTCCTACACCGTCCTGTGCGTGGGAATGACCGCCCTCCTGATGGTCGCCGGGCTGCTCGAAGGGTACGTCACGCCGGCCCTCATGCGCCTGGTGACCCAGATCCTGGGTTAGGCCTTGGACTGGGTCGCCGATACTACCCGCCTTCGGGCTGGACAAGCTACTCCCGGAGAAGGATTTTCCATGCGGGCGGATAAGTAAGAAGTTTGGGTCGCAGCCACTCATATCACTCTGATGTTCATGGGAGGCCTGAGAGATGCTAGTCGGTGCGCTGAAGGAGATTAAGAACAACGAGAACCGGGTGGCCATCACGCCCGCTGGGGTTGCAGCGCTGGTCAAGGCGGGCCACAAGGTTGTCATCGAGAAACAGGCCGGCGCGGGCAGTGGGATAACCGACAAGGACTATGCCGAGGCCGGAGCGGAGGTCTGGGAGAGCAACCAGAAGATCCTCGCCGAAGCCGAGATGATCATGAAGGTGAAAGAACCCCTTTCCCCCGAGTACAACCTGCTCCACGAGGGGCAGATCCTCTTCACCTACCTGCACCTGGCACCCGAACCCGAGCTGACCAAGACCCTCATGAAGAACAAGGTGGCTTCGGTCGCCTACGAAACGGTGCAGCTTAACGACGGCTCCCTGCCTCTCCTGAGCCCGATGAGCGAGATCGCCGGGCGGATGGCGCCGCAGATCGGGGCCCACTTCCTGGAGAAGCCCCAGGGCGGGCGGGGCGTGCTCCTCGCCGGCGTGCCCGGCGTGCCCCAGGCCGAAGTGGTCATCGTCGGCGGCGGCATCGTCGGCACCAACGCGGCCAAGATCGCCCTGGGCCTCGGCGCTCGGGTGACCCTCCTCGACATCAACCTCAACCGCCTCCGCTACTTGGACGATATCTTCCACGGCCAGCTCGCGACGCTGATGTCGAACAGCTACAACATCGCCTCCGCGGTCAAGCGGGCCGACCTCCTCATCGGGGCCGTGCTCGTGCCCGGCGCGCGGGCGCCGCGGCTGGTCACCGAGGAGATGGTCAAGACGATGAAGCCCGGCTCGGTCATCGTCGACGTGGCCATCGACCAGGGCGGCTCGATCGAGACCATCGACCGGGTCACCACCCACTCCGACCCGACCTTCGTCAAGCACGGTGTGGTCCACTACTCCGTGGCCAACATGCCCGGGGCCGTCGCCCGGACCTCGACCTTCGCCCTGACCAACGCCACCCTGCCCTACGCCCTCCAGCTGGCCAACAAGGGCCTGAAGAAGGCGGTCAAGGACAACCCGGCCTTGGCCAAGGGGGTTAACGTCCTCGACGGTCAGATCACCTACCAGGCGGTGGCCACGGCCCACAACCTCGAATACCATCCGCTGGACAGCGTCCTCAAGTAAGACCGCAGGGAAACTCACGGGCCTCCCCGATGAAGGGGAGGCCCGTTTTGTTGTTCTACTCTCGGGCTGGTTCCATAAGACTTTAACGTAAGTCTGGGGTGGGGGAGGGGGAGGAATGCGCGTCACCGGTCGGACTCATACCGGTTCACCCGGCCTGGCCTTCCTGCGCATCCTGGTCATCCTGGTCGTCCTGGGGCTGGTCCTGCCGAGGCTCCTCGGGGCCGTGGCCGACTACCTGTTCCCGCCGGCCGCCCCCGGGGCCGCCCAGCCCGCTCTGAGCCGGGCCATCGTTTCCGAGCGGGCCGTCTACCAGGAATGGCTGACCGCCGTCATCATCTGGTGGCACCGCCTCCAGCGAGGCATCGAATAAGCAGGGCCGGCCTTCCTGGCTTAGAAATTTCAACCGCAAAAAGGAGTTTTAGGAATTATGTAGAATGAGTTATGTCGAATAGCCCGGCTGCCCGCCGTGGGCCCTGCCTGGGACCCTCGGCGCGGTGCCGGGTCGGTCGTCCAGAGGGGTGGGCCCTCGGGCCTTTGCATAAAGGCCGCAGCTTTGAGGGAAGCTTGAGCACTGACCGGCGTTTGACCCCGCTACGCGAAGCCCCGGAGAAGGAGAGTCCCAGGTGAAGAAGCTCATCGGTGATTTCATCGATTACCTGAGCGTCGAGCGAGGCCTGGCCCTGAACACGCTCGAGTCATACGGCCGTGATCTCCGGCAGTATTCGGACTTCCTGGAGAAGGGCCGGTTCGCGAGCATTGAGCAGGCCACTCGGGCGACGATCATCTCCTACCTCCTCCACCTCGAAAAGCAGGGCAAGGCGACGGCCACCATCGCCCGGCGGCTGGCCGCCCTGAAGTCGTTCTACCAGTTCCTCGTCAGAGAGAAGATCCTCGACCGTGACCCTACGGCCAACCTGGAGTCGCCGAAGCTGGAGAAGCGGCTGCCGCGGGTGCTTTCGGTGAAGGAAGTCGACCAGCTCCTGCGCCAACCTAACCCGGTCACCCCGTCCGGCCTGCGCGACCGGGCCATGCTGGAGTTGCTCTACGCCACCGGTATCCGCGTGTCCGAGCTGGTCAACCTGAACCTGGTCGACATCAACCTGGAGATGGGCTACGTCCGCTGCACGGGCAAGGGTTCGAAGGAACGCATCGTGCCCCTCGGCTCGGTGGCCCAGCGGAGCGTCCAGGAGTACCTGCAGCGCGGCCGGGCCAGGCTCGTCAAGAGCGCCGAGGAACAGTCCCTCTTCGTCAACCACCACGGGCGGCGGTTGACCCGGCAGGGATTCTGGAAGATCGTCAAGAAGTATGCGGCTAACGCCCGCATCGATAAAGAGATCACACCCCACACCCTCAGGCATTCCTTCGCCACCCACCTCCTCGAGAACGGGGCCGACCTGCGCTCCGTCCAAGAGATGCTCGGCCACGCCGATATTTCCACAACCCAGATCTACACCCACATCACCAAGGGCCGGTTGAAGGAAGTATACGCGAAGACTCACCCGCGGGCCTGAGGCCCCGGGCGGACGCGCTTCGAGTCCCTGACTTCCTGGCCCCTCGGCCACGGAAGTCTTTTCACTTCAGGGGGAATCGTCCACGGAAAGCGGAACGGCCCGCGTGGGCCGGGTCATCCTGATCGTCCTCGACAGTTGCGGCATCGGGGCCCTCCCCGACGCCGCCGAATACGGCGACGAGGGCTCGAACACCCTGGGCAACCTGTCGCGGGCCCGCGGCGGCGTGGACCTGCCCAACCTCGGGGCCATGGGCATCGGCCGCCTGACCGAGGTGGCCGGCGTGCCCGCGGTCGACCCGGCCCGGGCCACCGGCGCCTTCGGCCGGATGGCCGAGCGATCCCGGGGCAAGGACACCATCACCGGGCACTGGGAGATGACCGGGGTCATCCTCGACAAGGCCATCAAGACCTACCCGCACGGCTTTCCGCCGGAGATCATCGAGCCCTTCGAGAAGGCCGTCGGGCGCAAGGTCCTCGGCAACGTCGTCGCCTCCGGCACCGAGATCATCAAGCAGCTCGGCGAGGAACAGATGAAGACGGGCCGGCCGATCGTCTACACCTCGGCCGACAGCGTCTTCCAGATTGCCGCCCACGAGGAGGTCGTCCCCCTCGAGCAGTTGTACCACTGGTGCGAGATCGCCCGCGCCCAGCTGACCGGGGACCACGTCGTCGGGCGGGTCATCGCCCGCCCCTTCCTGGGCCGGCCCGGCAGCTTCTACCGGACCGAGAACCGCCACGACTATGCCCTGACCCCGCCCCACGCCACCCTCCTCGACGACCTCTTCGCCGCCGGGCAGCCCGTCCTCAGCGTCGGCAAGATCATCGACGTCTTCGCCGGGCACGGCATCACCGCCGCCCGCCATACCGGCAACAACGCCGAGGGCATCGAGGCCACCCGCGACTTCATCGCCGAGGGCGGCCACGGCCTCATCTTCACCAACCTGGTCGATTTCGACATGCTCTACGGCCACCGCAACGACCCCGAGGGCTACGCTCGGGCGCTGGAGGAGTTCGACCGCGCGCTGCCGGCGCTGCAGGCGGCGACGGGACCGGACGACGTCCTCTTCATCGTCGCCGACCACGGCTGCGACCCGACCACCCCGAGCACCGACCACTCCCGCGAGTACGTGCCCCTCCTGGCCTGGGGCCAGCCGGTCAGGGCCGGGACAGACCTGGGGACCAGGTCGACCATGGCCGACCTCGGGGCGACCATCGCCGAACTGCTCGGGGCGAAGCCGCTGGATATCGGGGAGAGCTTCGCGGCCCGGCTCATCGCCGGCGACCGGGGTTAATTCGGCGCGCGGGCCA
>JAJZPE010000123.1 GCA_021811325.1 Bacillota bacterium | reverse complement strand
GAACACGGGCAGGTCCGCCTCTCCCCCCTCCCGGACCCTTATCCCCTCGCGTTCCGCCCGGCGAAGGAAGTACTTGTTGTCCTTGGCCAGGTCCGCGTGAAGGTCGGCGAGCGGCTTGGTCAGGTCCAGACGCCACACCGCCCTTGGTTGGGTCCCGGAGATAAGGTTGTCGATGGTCACCGGGATGAAGCCGTAGCGGTCCAGCAACCTCTTGACCTCGATGGCCTGGTCGGGCACGTCCGGATCGAGCTTGGCAAAGACGGCCCGGTGCCGGCGGGCCAGGAAACGGAGGGCGTCGCGGAAGAAGACCGCGGCGGCTCGGTCGGCAAAATCGAGGGCCGGTCCACGCGGGACATAGAAGAAACACCAAGGCGTGCCCGGGATGCGCCGCCTGAGGACGGTGGCGGCAGCCCGCGTCAAGCCCCGGTGCTCGATGAGGAACCGCAGCGGGGTCCAGCCCGCCTCGCGCTTGTGCTCTCCCCAGCCATAGCTCTGCAGGAGGTTGCCACGGGGCGATTGAGCGATGAAGGCGTCAAAGACCACGCGCTCGTCCGGCGCGACCTGGCGAAGGGTGAAGTCATACTTGCGGTAGAGTATCTTTCCGTCCACGTCGCCATCCTATGGGCCGCCGGCTGGGCCGGTGCGGGCTCCGCGGCGGGATGGATAAGCGCGCCGGGTAGAAGGAAAGCCGAGCAGCAGGAAACCCGGGCCAAGACGGGAAATGGTCAATCGGCTCTTGACCTTCCTCCAGTAACCGAAGTCGTTGCTCAACCTCCGGGGAGGTGCACGCTCAAGTGAACCTCTTGGAACGCATTCGGTCGACGGTACGCGCCGGGGCCGTTCCGGACTTCGAATACGTCGTCAACGACGCCACGGACATCCCGTGGGCGAAGCTGGACAAGCCCTTGAACCTATGCAAGGTGGCCGTCATCTCCACCGGAGGCTTCCACGTGAAGTCCGACCCGCCGTTCGACACCGCTAACCCGCTGGGAGACACCAGCTACCGGGCCATCCCGAAGGGCGCGATCCGGGCCGACCTCACCATTTCCCACACCCACTACGACCACCACTACGCCGACGCCGACCTCAACGTGGCCTTTCCTCTGGAAATCTTCCGCGATCTCGAGGGTCGCGGGGTCATCGGCGGGTTGGCCCAAACCAACTACAGCTTCATGGGGTACATCCCGGTGGCCGACGCTCTGATCAAGGAGACCGCGCCGGAGGTCGCCGGCAAGCTGGCCTCGGCCGGGGTCGACGCCGCCTTCCTGGCGCCGACGTGACCGGTGTGCAATCAGTCCGTGGGACTGATCGCTCGGGCTATCGAGGCGCGCGGGATCGCGACCGTGACCCTCGGCAAGATAAGGGAGCTGTTGGAGCAGGTCAAGCCGCCGCGGGGCGTGGTCGTCAAGGCCAAGTTCGGCGCGCCCCTGGGCGCCCCCCTGAACCGTGGGTTGCACGAGAAGGTCGTCATGGACTCACTGAACCTACTGGTCAACGCGACCGAGCCGGGCACCATCATTGAGCTTCCTTATGGATGGGACGAAGCGGAATGAACCTTATGCGCACCGCTTCGTCACGTCCGGGTCCGGGCATCCTACCTGTCAGGCCCGCCGACCCTTGATTCCGCGACGAGGCGCGATGCAGCCCAGACACCACAAGGAGGAAGCCTTGGATGATCACGTCGATCGACAAGACGACCGTCTACGTCCGCGATGAGGAAGAAGCGCTCGGGTTCTACACCGAGAAGCTGGGCTTTGAGAAGCGCATGGACCTCACGTTCAAGCCGGGCACCCGCTGGCTGACCGTCGCCCCCAAGGGGAGCGCCGGGCCGGAGATCGTCCTGCACAACCCGCGGGGCTGGCGCGGCCCCGAAGCGGCCGAGGAGCTGTTGGCGCAGGTGGGCAAGGCGCCGCCGATGATCCTGGGGACCGGGAACTGTAGAGAGACCTGTCAGCAGCTGAAGGCCCGGGGGGTGACCATTCTGGCTGAGCCACAGGACCGGCCATATGGCGTCGAGGCGGTCTTCGCCGACCTCTATGGCAACGCCTTCGTGCTGGTGGAACCGAGTAACGGATAGGTCGCCGGGGGCCTCGGCCCGGCCGGCCGCGGGTGTCGCGGAAGCAGTCAAAGGCCCTCCCCGCATAAAGCGGAGAGGGCCTAGTCTAGAGGCCTAGGGTCTTTTTAAGCCCTTGCATTATTTGGTTGAGCTCATTCGGTTCGGCTTTCTGAAGGATTCTGAACTCCAGTTGGTCCCGTGGGATGGTATAGATCTTGTTCGTTCTAACGTAGGTGGTCTTCTTCAGGGTTACTCTCACATCAAGCTCAGACCTTGGCGGCGAAGTCGTGCAGCTGCATGCGATAACGTCCAAAGGGTCTCCGTCCTCGCCGATAATGAAGACCGGTGACCTTCGCGCGTCACCGGGCCCTACCCAGAATGCGGCAAAGAAGAAGTCCCCCTTCCTGGCCGCGCGGCGATCCTTTTCGGGCTGTTCCACCTCACTTCTTGCGCCTGTAGACTCGCCGAAGTTCCTGCTCATACCACTCCTTGAAGGGGTCCCCCTTCTGGCGGAAATCCGCAGCATCGGAAGGGGTCAGAGTGATCGGCTCAATCTTGTCCAGGCCCAGGGCCTTCTGCATCTCCTGGACGGTTCGCTGGCGGGTGGTGACAGCCTTGGCCATCGCCCGCTTCCTGATTTTGGCTCGGCCCTTGGACGACTTCTTACGCACGACACGGGCCTCCGCTAATGCCATTCTTACCTGCTCCCCTCCCTCCATCCTGACGGGAAGGCGCAGAATGTGGAAGGGCGACATCTAACGTCCCCACATCCTATTCTGCTCATTCCCGAGTAGCCCAGAAATGGGCTGGACATCCATCCGGCGGATATGCATTCCGCTTTCATCGCGCGGTTCCTTCTTCGTGTCGACAAGAAGCCAGGAAACACGTGGGCTCCCCAAAGCTTCCTTTGAACTCGAGCCCTTAAGACGTGTGTGTGCCAGGTATTGGCCATTGCGGCGGGTCGCGCTCGAGTGGCCGCCTATGGAGTGAAGGCGGGGCATTCTAGCATCGAGCGCTCTCCGGCCCGGTCACGCTGACGCTGGACAGCCGTGACGCCATATAGCAGCCCGCCGTCAGGGACTCGGGCGGGCGTTGGTGCAGAGGCTCAGTCAAAGGCCCTCCCCGCACAGAGCGGAGAGGGCCTTTATCCCTGGATCGCCACGGCACGGCCGGGCGCGTCACCAATCGGCCGGGTGAGCTTCAGAGCGTGTCACCCGATCAGCCTTCGGTGCTCCTTCAGCAGGCACTTGTCCATGACGATGGGCAGGCCGTGGGCCTCGGCCCGGGCGGCCGCCTCGTCGCTGAAGATGCCCTCCTGGAGCCAGACCAGGCCGGCCCCGACCTTGGCCGCCTCGTCGACGATAGGCGGGGTCTTCTCGGCCCGGCGGAAGACGTCGACGATGTCGACCTTGACCGGCACGTCGGAGAGCGTCGGGTAGGCCTTCTCGCCCAGGACCTGGTCCACGGTCGGGTTGACCGGGATTATCTTGTAGCCCTTGGACTGCAGGTACTTGGGCACGAAGTGGCTGGGCTTGTCGGAGTCGGGCGAAAGGCCGATGACAGCGATGGTCTTGGCCGCGGTCATGGCCTGGCGGAGTTCCTCATCGGTCTTCAAGAGCGGCACGCGGGTCACCCCCGGTTGAACATTATGCCCGCCTCAGAGATTCTGCCCGGCTCAGAGATTTCCTGCCCCGGCCGCGCTGGCGCCGGGTCGCGCGACCATCGTCACCGCGCCCTGCATGCAGCTTTCCATGCAGGTCTCGCACTCGGTGCAGAGGTCCGCGTCGACCCGGGCGACGCCGGCGACGACGGCGATGGCCCCCGTCGGGCAGTGGCGTTCACAACTGCGGCAACCTGTGCATAGCTTCTCGATGACCTTGGCCGGCATATCGATGCGCGCTCCTCTTCAGCTTGCGTCAGTTCGCGCCCTTGCTGGTGCGGGCGACGACCGCGTCCAGCTTGCGCTTGAGGGCCTCGGCCGGCAGGGCGCCGACCGCCTGGTCGATGACCCGGCCCTGGTGGAAGAAGAGCATCGTCGGGATGCTCATGATCCCATACTCGCCGGGGACCTCCTGGCACTCCTCGGTGTCCAGCTTGCCGAACTTTACCTTGCCCTCGTACTGGGCGGCCAGGGACTTGAAGGTCGGGGCGAGGATGCGGCACGGGGCGCACCACTCGGCCCAGAAGTCGACGACGACCGGGACGTCGGACTCGAGGACCTCGCTCTGGAAGTTCCCGCAGTCCACGTGGTGCAGGTTCGGGCCCAGCTCGCGCGGGTCGCCCGGGCGGATGCCGTAGCGCTGCTCGAGCAGGTCGTCCTTGGAGAGGTTGCTCGACTCCATCTCCTTCTTGGCCGCTTCCAGCTCGTCCATGGTCTTGAACCACTTGATGGCCCCGGCCGGGCAGACGCGCGAGCACGCGCCGCCGCAAGAATGGCACTTGTCGTTGTTGGCCTCGACGCGGTTCTCGTGGCGGTTGAAGGTCAGGGCGCCACGCGGGCAGACGCGGACGGCGGAACACGCGGGCGAGTTGTCACAGACACGGTAATCGACGATGACTGGCATGCTGAGTTCCTCCTTGGTGAAGGGGCTTCGGGTGTTGCCTCGCCTTTTCAGATACCCCATGGGGTATCTTTGTCACAAACAATGTAGCACGCCGGCCGGCCCCTGTCAATGGCCGACCACGAACACTGCCAATTGGAGGGAAAGTCGCGGCGGGCTGCCGTCCTGTTTTGAGGAGGTCCATTGGCCGTGCGTCGGGCTGCGCGTCAGGCCCACCACCGGGCCGCCCGCGCTTGACAAGCAGACCTTGACAAGTGCGGGCAGGATGGATATATTTGTTTTGGGCATACGCCCGTAATAGGCTGCTCACTTAGCGGCCTGGAGAATCGCGGAAAGGAGGGTTGATGTGATGTACGGACATGGATATGGATGCGGTTACGGACGCGGATACGGTCGCGGGGATGGATGGGCTGGCGCCCGGCGCGGCTATGGCCAGGGACGCGGGTACGGCCATGGCGTGGCACCTGGCGCTGTCCCCGGCCCGGCCCCCGGACCGGCAGACCGCCGAAGCCGGCGACGACAGGGACACAGCGGCCAAGGGCTAATCATGCGTGACTGAGACTCCCAAGGCTGGTGACGGGCGAGCAGCGGGCGAAGCTGGAGTGGCCGGCCGACTTTGCCCGGCTCCCCCGCCGGGGCGAAGGCGAACAGATTGAAGGAGGAGATACAAATGAAAATCGCCGTGAGCGCGCTGGACGGAGGCCTCGAGGCCCCCCCAAAACCATGAACCACCACCATGTGACCAACCCAGGAGCCGCCGTCGGCGGCGGAGCCGGCACGCCTGCGTTCACGGAGCTATCCGGATGAAAGACCGGTCGGCCGGGGAGTGGTTCAAGTCGGAGACCCGGTTCGGCCCGCTGTTCCACGCCCGGCTGTACCCCGCCCAGGAGAACTCGGGCAAACTAGTGACACTGGTCAGACAGGCGGCCCGCAAGGCAGCCACCGAAGAAGGGTGCGAGTCCGTCATCATCGACGGCCCGTCAGGGTTGACCCGGAGGGCGTTCGGGGCTATCATGGGTTTTGGGCACACGACCGAAACCGGAGGGCGGTACCAGTGGTTAGGCCGAGAAAGTCCAGGCGGGTGGCATTCATGCCCGGGGTCACCTACTTCAAGCCACAGGGCATCCCGCTGCGCTACCTGGAAGAAGTGCGGATCTCGGTGGACGAGCTCGAAGCCCTGCGCCTGAAGGCCCTGGAGGACCTGGAGCAGGAAGAGGCCGCCCGGCGGATGGGCGTATCCCGGCAGACCTTCCAACGGACGCTGGAGAGCGCCCTGAGGAAGGTGGCCGACGGGCTGGTCAACGGCAAGGCGCTGCGCATCGAGGGCGGCGACTTCCACGTCGTCCCCGTGCGGCTGCGTTGCCGGCGGTGCGGCCACAACTGGGAGCAGGTCATCGAGCGCCGTCCGGGCCGGGCCGACGTGGCCTGCCCGAGATGCGGCGGAACCGGCTCGCACCCGGGGATTGTCAATCAGGAGGCGAATTCGTTGAAGAAGATAGCGGTCATATCCGACGACGGTCGCACCGTGTCGGCCCACTTCGGGCGGGCGCGGTTCTATGTGGTTCTGAGCACCGAGAACGGTCAGGTTGTGAGCCGTGAGGTCCGGGACAAGGTCGGGCACCACGCCTTCGGCGGGGAGCATCATGCTGGAGCCCATGGGGGGCACGACGGCCACGGGGCGGCCCAGGCCCACGGGGCGGCCCAAGCCCCGGCGCGCGAAGGGACCCATGGCTACGACCAGGAGTCACAGGACAAGCACGCCCAGATGGCCGGCAACATCAGCGACTGCCAGGTGGTCCTGGCCGGCGGCATGGGCTGGGGCGCCTACGACAGCCTGCAGGGCTATGGCCTGGAGGCAATCATCACCGACATCCGCGACGTGGATGAGGCCGTCCGGGCCTACCTCGACGGCACCATCCGCAACCTGATCGAGAAGCTCCACTGAGGCAGTGAGCCCCGCCGAGGGGAGACCCCGTCAAAGGGCCACCTGGCGGGGGCTTCGCGCGATACACGTCCCAACGACCCACCCATTTTCCGGAGCATCGGAAGGAGGAGCTTTCACTTGCCCGACATCGCCAGAATCCGCGCGGCCCTCGCCACGGTGATGGACCCCGAGCTGGGACGGAACCTCGTCGAACTCGGGATGATAAGAGACATCAGGATTGACGGTGGGAAGGTCGGCGTGACCATCGCCCTGACCGTCCCCGGTTGCCCGCTCAGGAGCCAGATCGAGGCCGACGCCAAGGCCGCGGTCGCCCAGGTCCCAGGGGTCGAAGAGGTCGAGATCGTGCTCGACGCGATGACCGAGGAGGAGCGGGCGAAGGCGCTGGGCGG
>JAJZPE010000122.1 GCA_021811325.1 Bacillota bacterium | reverse complement strand
GCCCGCCCCTTGTCATCCATGCTGATCCTGACGCCGGCAGCTTGCAGAAGGGAGATGTAGCTGGGGCTGGTGAATTGGCTCCCCTGGTCGCTGTTGACGATGTCCGGTCGGGCTCGTTCCAAGGCCCTGCCCATGGCTTCCAACACGAAAGGTACCTCCAGGGTCAACCTAAAACCGGCCGTTTTCGTGTCTGGTTTTCTGGGTCCACTATAATACCAAAGAAGACTCTTGAAAACGAGACTGACACGCCGGAGGTCTCAGCTTTGAAAGAGGAAATCCGCTTCCTTAGAGGAATCACCGATAAGCTGAGACAACAGGTCGCTGGGCTGGTGACCCTGCTGGCTGAAGGCGGCATCCGAGACGATAGAAGGTGACAGTTTGCCCTTAAGCGCCGGGGAGGTTCGGGAATACCGTTCATTGATTGAACAATTCAGGCAACACTTTCTCAGTGACCTTAACGATGCCCAAAGGGAGGCCGTAACTTACGGAGAAGGCCCGCAGCTAATAATAGCGGGGGCGGGCAGCGGAAAGACGCGTGTGTTGACATACCGAATCGCCTATCTGCTGCTCTTTGGCGGCTCCTATGACCCCGCGATATATCCGCCGGAATCCTTCTCCGAACAGGATCTAGAACTTCTGCGGGAAGAAGTAAGAGCCAGTACAACCGGCAAGACCCGCGCCCTGACGCACCGCATCGCCTACCTCATCCGCGAGCGTGGCGTCCGGCCTCACGAGATCCTGGCCATCACCTTCACCAACAAGGCCGCCGAGGAGATGCGCGGGCGGGTGGCCGGGCTGGTCGGCCCGGCGGCCGAGCAGATGTGGGTCCTCACCTTCCACGCCGCCTGCGGACGCATCCTCCGGCGGGAGATCGAGCGCCTCGACCTCGGCTACACCCGCCGCTTCAACATCTACGACCATAGCGACCAGCTCACCGTGGTCAAGGCCGGTCTCAAGGACCTCAACCTCGACGAGCGGCGCTTCGCCCCGGCGGCTATCCATGCGGCCATCGACCGGGCCAAGAACGACCTCGTCACGTGGCAGCAGCTCAGGCGGCGGGCCGACGACTTCTTCCTCGAGAAGGCGGCCGAGGTCTACGAGCTGTACCAGAAGAGGCTCCAGGAGAACAACGCCCTGGACTTCGACGACCTGATCATGCTGACCGTCAGGCTCTTCGAGACCAAGCCGGACGTGCTCGAGTACTACCAGGAACGCTTCCGCCACATCCTCGTCGACGAGTACCAGGACACCAACCGGGCCCAGTACGTCCTGGTCAACCTCCTGGCCAGGAAGAACCGCAACCTCTCGGTGGTCGGCGACGACGACCAGAGCATCTACCGCTGGCGCGGGGCCGACCTCCGCAACATCCTCGAGTTCGAGAAGGACTACCCCGAGGTCAAGGTGGTCAAGCTCGAGCAGAACTACCGCTCCACGGGGCGCATCCTCGAGGCGGCCAACGCCGTCGTCAGGAACAACTTCGGGCGCAAGGAGAAGACCCTCTGGACGGCGAACCCGGCCGGAGACCCTGCCTTCTACTACCACGGCGAGAGCGAGTTCGACGAGGCGGCTTTCGTGGCCTCTGAGATCAAGCGGCTGAAGGTCCAGGAGGGCCTGGGCGACCGCGACTTCGCCGTCCTCTACCGGATGAACGCCCAGTCCCGGGTGTTCGAGGACGTGTTCATGCGAATGGGCATCGCCTACCGCATCGTCGGCGGCGTCCGTTTCTACGAGCGCAAGGAGATCAAGGACGTCCTCGCCTACCTGCGACTCATCGCCAACCCATCGGACTCGCTGTCCTTCGAGCGGATAATCAACGTGCCCAAGCGCGGGCTGGGCGACGCCGCCGTGGCGGGCCTGGCGGCCTACGCCGAGGCCGAGCGGCTGCCGCTGTTCCAGGCCTGCATGCTCGCCGCCGAAGGGCAGGGCGAGGGGCTCACCCCGAGGGCCCGCAAGGAGTTCGCGAAGTTCGTCGCCCTCCTCGACGAACTCGGCCGGAAACGCGCGGGCACGCCCCTCCCGAAGTTCATCCAGGCTGTGGCCGAGGGCAGCGGGATCATGGGCGAGCTGAAGGCCGAGCACACGTTGGAGGCCCAGAGCCGCATCGAGAACATCCAGGAACTCTCGTCGGTGGCCCAGGACTTCCTGGCCGGCGGCGGGGAGAACTCGCTCGAGGCCTTCCTCGAGAGCATCGCCCTCATCACCGACATCGACAGCTTCGACAAGACGGCCGACGCGACCATCTTCATGACCCTCCACTCGGCCAAGGGCCTCGAGTTCCCGGTGGTCTTCCTGGTCGGCCTGGAGGAGGGGATGTTCCCCCACTCCCGGGCCCTCGAGGACGAGGACGAGCTGGAGGAGGAGCGCCGGCTCTGCTACGTCGGCATCACCCGGGCGAAGCGCCGGATCTACCTGACCTCGACCTTCCACCGAATGTTCCGGGGCCAGACGGTCTACAACACGCCGTCGCGGTTTCTTGAGGAGATTCCCGAGGGGCTTCTGGTCAAGGTCGGCCAACCGGCCGGTCATGGGCAGGCCGGCGCGCCCTCCTGGGCCGCGGCCTCCGCCGCCGCCGCTTCGCCCCCGGCCAACCTCCCCACGCTGCGCCCGGGCGACCGGGTCGAGCACCCCAGGTGGGGCCAGGGGACCGTCGTCGCCGTCGGTGGGCAGGGGCCGGCGGCCGAGCTTACGGTGGCTTTCCCCAGCCTCGGGGTGAAGAAGCTCATCGCCGAGTTCGCCCGCCTGCGCAAGATGGAGAGGTGATTCGCCGTGCCTGACAAGGCCGACAAGGGAGCCGGCCTGTCCGACGGAGGAGCCGGCCTGTCCCGCGAAACGGCCGCCCGCCGCCTGGAGGACCTGCGCCGGGCCATCCGTCACCACGACTACCAGTACTATGTCCTCGACCACCCGGAGGTCAGCGACGCCGACTACGACCAGCTGATGCGGGAGCTATTGCGGATCGAGGCCGGGCACCCCGACCTGGTCACGCCGGACTCGCCGAGCCAGAAGGTGGGCGGCCTGGCCGCGCCGACTTTCTCGCCGGTCCGCCACCGGACGCCTCTCCTCAGCCTGGAGAACGCATACAGCCAGGCCGAACTGGAGGACTTCGACCGCCGCGTCCGCTCGCTCGTGCCGGGCGAGGACGTCGGGTATGTCGCCGAGCTCAAGATCGACGGGCTTTCGGTGGCCCTCCGCTACGAGAACGGCGTCCTGGTCCAGGCGGCCACGCGGGGCGACGGGGAGGTCGGGGAGGACGTCACCGCCAACGTCCGGACGATAAAGACCGTCCCCCGCCGGCTCAAGCCCCTGGGCGACGGGGCCCGCCGGGCTCTGGCCCAGCCGGACCTGTTCAGCCGGGCCCCGAGCGGGTGGACGATGATTGTCCGCGGCGAGGTCTTCATGCCCGTCGAGGCCTTCGAGAAGGTCAACCGGGCCCGTCAGGAAGCCGGCGAGCAGCTCTTCGCCAACCCGCGCAACGCCGCCGCCGGGTCCCTTCGCCAGCTCGACCCGGAGGTCACCGCCGGCCGCGAGCTCGACGCTTTCATTTACGAAATCCTCCGTTGCGACCCGCCGGCGGTCGCCCCCGAGACCCACCGGGAGACCCTCGAGTTCCTGGCCGAGCTGGGTTTCAAGACCAACCCCGAGTCGCGCCCGTGCCCGGACATCGCCGCCGTGGCCGAATACTGCCGCGGCTGGGATGAGCGCCGCTTCGACCTGCCTTACGAGACCGACGGGGTGGTCGTCAAGGTCGACTCCATCGAACAGCGGGCCCGCCTCGGCGTTCGGGCCAAGAGCCCGCGCTGGTCCATCGCCTTCAAATACCCGGCCCAGAAGGCCGAGACGAAGGTCCGGGACATCGTCGTCAACGTCGGCCGGACCGGCATCCTCACCCCGGTCGCCGAACTGGAACCCGTCCGCCTGGCCGGGTCCACGGTCAGCCGGGCCTCGCTGCACAACGAGGACATCGTCCGGGAGAAGGACGTCCACATCGGCGACACGGTCATCATCCAGAAGGCCGGGGAGGTCATCCCCGAGGTCGTCGAGGTCGTCAAAGCCAAGCGCACCGGGGCCGAGAGGCCATTCCAGATGCCGACCACATGCCCGGTCTGCGGCGCTCCGGTCGTCCGGGAACCCGGCGAGGCCGCCCACCGCTGCACCAATGGTCTCGCCTGCCCGGCTCAGGTCTGGGAGTCGCTGGTCCACTTCGCCTCGCGCGAGGGGATGGACATCGAGGGGCTCGGCCCCAAGATCATCGACCAGCTCTTGACGACCGGGCTCATCCACGACCCGGCCGACCTCTACCGGCTGACCGAGGAGCAGCTCGCCGAGCTGGAGCGGCTGGGCCCGAAGTCGGCCCAGAACCTGGTCCGGGCCATCGCCGCCAGCCGCGCCCGGCCGCTCAACCGGCTCCTCTTCGCCCTCGGGCTGCGCCACGTCGGCGACCGCGCGGCCTATCTCCTGGCGGACCACTTTGGCCGTCTCGAGCGCCTGCAGGCGGCGACCGAGGCCGAGCTGCGCGAGGTCCCGGAGGTCGGGGAGAAGATCGCTGCCAGCGTGACCGAGTTCTTCGCCCAGGACGTCAACCGCGACCTCATCCGGCGGCTGGTCGAGTCCGGCGTCAACACGGTCATGCCGGGCTCCGGCGCGGCGGGTGGCGGCACGGGCCCGGGCGGCACGGCGGCGGCCAAACCCTTGGCCGGACTGACCATCGTCCTCACCGGAACCCTGGCGACGCTGGAACGCGGTGAGGCCGAGGAACTCATCCGCAACCTGGGCGGCCGGCCCTCCTCGAGGGTCAGCAAGAAGACCGACTACGTCGTCGCCGGCGAGAACCCCGGCTCCAAGCTTGACAAGGCCCGCGAGCTGGTCTCCTCCGGTCAGGCGCCGGGCCTGAAAATCATCGGGGAGGATGAGTTCAGGCGGCTCATCGGCCGCGCCTGATCCGGGCCGGCCCCGGTCCCCTCGGCCTGGCCCCGCGCCGACCGTCCAAGCCCCCCATGAGACTAAAGTAAGGACCTGGAATCGCCGATTCCTTTTAGGGGAAACGCGCGTTTCAGGCCCTTCTATTTTCTCAACGGTACGTGGGGGGGAAGCGGGTTTGTTCAAGAAGATCGGCGGCTTGTGGTATAACAGCAGCTCAAAGGTCAAAATAGGCGGCCTCGCCGGCGTCATGCTGGTCACCCTGGTGGCCATGGCCATCAGCGGCCTCCTCGGGATGAACGCCCTCAAGGGCGCCGTCGCCGACCTCTATCAGGAGCGGGTGACCTCGCTGGTCCAGGTCAACACCATCCTCAACGAACTGGCCCTGTACCGGCCGCAGGTCGTTGGGACGAAGACGGTCATGCGGGGCGGCGACGGTTCAATCATCATCGCCGCCTTCGATAAATACCAGAAACTGGTCGGTTCCCAGATCGAGCTGGGGGCGCTCGCGGAGACCAGGGCCGCCTTCGACCGCTTCCGGCAGTCCGGCAGCGGGGAGGACCTGGCCATGGTCCTCTTGAAGGCGCAGAGCCTGGTGGCCATCAGCCAGGGGGAGGCCCAGAAGGAGTACGCCGCGGTCGAACGGGTCTACCGGCAGCGACAGACGGCCGCCGGCATCCTCTTCATTCTGGGGTCCGTGGTCATGGCCTTGGTCGGCCTGGCCGTCGCCCGCACCGTCAGCCTGCCGGTCGGCCTGCTCAAAGCGGCCGCCGAGGAGATCGCCACCGGTGACCTGACGGCCATCGACCGCCACCGTCTGATGTTGAACAAGGACGAGAGCGGTCGCCTCGGCACCGCCTTCCTGAACATGGTCCACGGCTTCCGGTCGGCCCTTGGCGAAGTCCGAGCGGCTTCCGGCCACGTCAAGGAAAAGAGCGCCAGCGTCTCGGACCTGGCGGCCCAGTCGGCCAACGGGGCCAGGGAGATAACCCGGGCCATCGAGGAGATTGCCCGCGGTTCCACGACTCAGGCTAAGGCCACCGTCGACGGCTCGATGCTCATCGACGGGTTGCGGCAGTCCATCGAGCAGATCTCCGAAGGCGCCCGGCGCCAGGGTGAGGTCGTGTCGAAGACCTCGCAACTCGTGGCCGAGGTCTCCAACGCCATGCAGGGCGTGGCCGCCAGCGCCCAGAGCGTCGCCCAGGCCTCGGCCGGCACGCGGGAAGCGGCCAAGAAGGGCGGCGAAGCCGTCGAGCGGACCGTCCAGGGCATGGAGCGGGTCAAGGAGCGAGTCTACGCCTCGGCCGCCGCCATGAAGGAACTCGGCCAACGCTCCCAGCAGATCGGGGAGATCATCCAGGTCATCGGGGACATCGCCGGCCAGACCAACCTCCTCGCCCTGAATGCCGCAATCGAGGCGGCCCGGGCGGGCGAGCAGGGCCGCGGCTTCGCGGTCGTCGCCGAGGAAGTCCGGAAGCTGGCCGAGCGGTCCAGTCGGTCGACCAAGGAAATCGCCGAACTCGTCGAGACCATCCGCAAGGGCACCGACGACGCGGTCAAGGCGATGCAGGCCGGGACCCAGGAAGTGGACGTCGGCGCCGAGCTGGCGGCCGCCGCCGGCCAGGCCCTGACGGACATCCTCCACACCGTCGGGACCACCGACGACCAGGCTCAGAACATCTCCGCCGCCGCCCAGCAGGTCCTGGCCTCGAGCGAACAACTGGTCCAGGCGGTCGAGGCCATGGCCCAGGCCACCGAGACCAACACCGTGGCCACGGCCGACATGGCCGGCAAGAGCGCCCAGGCCACGCAGGCCATCGAGCACATCGCCAACATCTCCGAGGAGAGCGCCGCGGCCACCGAGGAGGTCACCGCCTCGACCCAGTCCGTGGCCACGGCCGTCGACCAGATGGCCGAAGCGGCCCGGATGCTGGCGGAGGAGGCCGGGCGCCTGGTGGCCCTGGTCGAACGGTTCAAGGTCTGAACGCCCGGCCCCGAGGCCGCTGAAGCCGAGGGCAAGGCCTGGAGAAGTGGGCCGGTGAGCAAGGAAGGGGCCGTTTCCGGCCCCTTCCTCGTTTCCAGAACCCCCCCGGCTGGCGGTCGGCT
>JAJZPE010000121.1 GCA_021811325.1 Bacillota bacterium | reverse complement strand
AGGCCGTCGACCCGCGTGTCGCGGTAGGCGAAGAAGTTGGCCCCACCCGTCAGGAAGCCGTCTGGCTCGGCCCCGGGGATGCGATTTGAGGCGAAGACGTCGATCACGTCCGGGTCCGGGCCGAGGACGAAGCGCCCGAGGAGGGCCTCGTAATCGAACGGCGGGGCCATCCGGGCGAAGAGGTCGGCCAGCGAGACGGCCTGCACGTTGGCGACCACGCCGAGCCGGCTCCACTGTTTGGCGACGGCCTGGGCGGCCTTGAGGCGGGCCGGGTCCCGCGGAGCCAGCAGCGTGAAGCGTAGGGACTGGCCGTCCTTGTCGACGACCCTATCTCCATCGGTGTCCTTCCACCCGGCGGCGGCCAGGAGGGCCTTGGCCCGACCCAGGTCGTACGGCGTGTCCGGGCCCTCGCCGTCGGTGTTGGGCCACACCCCCGGCGGGAACGGCGAGGCCAGCGGGTAGGCCCGGTCACGGGAACCGCTCGCGCCCTTGAGCCCGGCGGCCTCGATGACCTTGCGGCGGTCGAGGCTCGTGGCCAGGGCCTCGCGCACGCGCGGGTCGCCGAAGCGGGCGGCCGCGGACGAGCCCAGTTTCTGGTTCAGGGCGATGAAGAAATAAGACGGCCCGGGGTGGGCGATGATGTCGAACCGGCGGTCCTTGCCGAGGGCGGCCGCCTGCTCCGGGCTGATCGGCCCGGCCCCGACCTCGCGTCCGTTCAGCGGGGTGAAGCGGACGGACACTCGCCCGAAGCCCGGCACCCCGCCCCAGTAGGCAGCATTGGCCTTGGCGGTCAGGCCGCGCCCGGGCTTCCAGTCCTCAAAGATGAAGGGGCCCGTGCCCACCGGCTTCTTGGCCGTTTCGTGGGCCGGCCAGAGGTAGTATGGCACGCCGTAGAGCTTGGCCCGGGGCAGGATGGGGGCGGTCAGCCGCCAGGGGAAGAAGGCGTCGGCCACGGGCAGGGTGAAGCGGACGGTCCGGTCGTCGACCTTGGCCACCCGGCAGCGCCGCCAGAACCCTCCGGCGTTGAAGTCGAAGTCCACGGCGGCCAAAGCCCCGTAGGTGAAGGTGACGTCATCGGCGGTCAGCCGCCTGCCGTCGTGCCAGTTGACGCCGTCGCGGAGACGGACGGTCCAAGTCGTCCCGCCGTCGGCCGAAGCCCAGGCGGTGGCCAGGGTGGGCACCGCCCTCCCCGCTCCGTCGACCCGCACCAGCGGGTCGAAGAACAGACCGCCCAGTTCGGCCGAGATGGGGTCATTGAGGACCAGCGGGTTCAGGCCGGCCGGCTCGCTCCCGGCGAAGAGGGTCAGGGCCGGCGGCTCTTTGGCCCGGCGTCCCAGGTAGCTGGTGACCACGAAGCTGCCGCCGGCGACGAGCACAAAAAGAGCGGCCAGGAGGGCGACGAGCCTCCACCGCCTTGGTCTCGGGAGCCTGAACTTGCCGGTCTTCGTGGGCTTGCCCATCCTCGCGCCGACCGTCCTCGCGCCGACCGTCCCGCGCCGCCGGGCCGTACGGCCACCCTGGCGCCGCGCTATTGGCCGGTGTAGATAAGGTGGTAGCGTTCGAACCCGTCGAGGACCCCTTTGACGAAGAGCCGCGTCTCGCCGAAGGGGATGGCCTCGACCTTCACGTTGCCCGGCTCGATGACCTTCCCGGTCACCCAGCCGCGGACGTTGCGGATGCCGCCGTTGTAAGCGGCCAGGGCCAGGACCAGGTCGCCGTCGAACTCGTCCCTCAGCTCGGCGAGGTACCACGTGCCGAGGCGGATGTTCGTGTCGGGGTCGCTGAGGTGCGACACGTCGAAATCGTCGAGGCCCAGCCGGCCGGCCGCCCAGCGGGCCGTTTCCGGCATGAGCTGCATCAGCCCGACGGCCCCCTTCCGGGAGACCGCGTTGGGGTCGAACTTGCTCTCCATGCGGATGAGCGACGCCACCAGGTACGGGTCGAGGTCGTGGACGACCGAGTAGGACCGGATTAGATTGCGGTAGGGCATGGGATAGGCCAGGCGCCAGACCCACCGGCTGGCCCCCAGGGCCAGGAAGCCGATGAGCGCCAAGACAACAAATAAGTCCCGGAAACGCCCGGGGCGTCTGACACTCTGGACGCGCACCGTGCGGAAGCGGGCGCCGTGGAATCGTTCGCTCAGGGTCATCGAGCCTCCGAAGCCGCTGGGTTGGTCGTAGCCAGTGTATGTTAGCGTAGGGTCTGCAATGCGGCCAACCGCAGCGATCGTCGGCCCCAGGTCACTTCCTGCCCGCGAGCTGGTTCCAGAGTTCTTCGATCTCCGCCTTGGTCTTGTCAAAACTCCCGGAGTTGTCGATGACGTGGTCGGCATACTTCTTCTTGACGTCCAGTGGAAGCTGCGCCCGCATCCGGCTCTCCGCCTCTTGCTGGCTGAAGTGGTCGCGCTCCATCAGCCGGTGGACCTGGGTCTCCCGGTCCACGCTGACCACCCAGACCTGATCGACCATGTCCGTCATGCCCGACTCGATGAGCAGCGGGGCGTCGATGACGACGACCCGGTCGGACTTCTCGGACCTGGCAATCTCCTTCTTGATGGCGCCGATGGTCCGCGGGTGGGTGATGGCGTTCAGCCGCTTCAGGGCCTCGGGATCGTTGAACACTTTGCTGCCGAGCTTGCGCCGATTGACGGTGCGGTCGGGGTTGAGGACGTCCGCGCCGAAGGCGTCGACGAGCTCACGCCAAGCCGCGGTCCCCGGGCGGGTGACCCACTTGGAGATGGCATCAGCGTCGATGACCCTGGCCCCCAAGCCGCGCAGGATCGATGAAACCGTGCTCTTACCGCTGGCTATGCCGCCGGTCAAGCCGATCGTGGTCGCGATGCCCACCCCCTTTGGGCCGACGAAGGCTTCGTTGGCGGCCCGAGGCCTTTTTTCTATTTTACCGCCCCTGTCCTGGGCCGTCAATTTTCAACCTAGAGGAAGCTACGCGAGGAGCGAATATGTGGGAATCCGCGCGGACGCCGGAGGCACAAGAATGACGAGATTCCGCCGCCCGCGGTTCTTCGATAGCTGGCACGCCGTGCCCGCATGGCCGTGGCCGCGGCCTTGTTCGGGGCCCACATCACCGAAGAAGCGGCCGCCACCGGACGGGGCATGTTTTCCGCTGATCCCTTGTGCGCCCGCGCTATCCGTGGTATTGTGGCTTTACCAGAACGACCGCCGCGGGTGACCGGGCGAAGGGGGATTCGACGTGGAGCTGGCGAGAGAGCGCAATGGACTTGGTTGGTCCATCAAGGACCCGGTCAGCGCCCTGACCCACATGACCGGCGCCGTGCTGGCCGCGGTCGGGCTCATCCTTCTGCTGCGGGCGGCCGCCGGGAACCCCTGGCGCCTGGTCTCCTTCGCCGTCTTCGGGGTCAGCCTCATCCTGCTCTACACGGCCAGCACGGTCTACCACTGGCTGCGCCTGCCGACGCTGGCCACGGCGGCCCTGAGGCGGGTCGACCACACGATGATCTTCGTCCTCATCGCCGGGACGTACACGCCCTTCTGCCTCGGGCCCCTGCGCGGGCCGTGGGGCTGGAGCCTCTTCGGGGCGGTCTGGGGGCTGGCCGCGGCGGGGCTGTTGATGAAGCTCTTCTGGCTGCAGGCCCCGCGCTGGGTGTCGACGCTCGTCTACCTCGCCATGGGCTGGCTCGTGGCCGTGGCCACGGCGCCCTTGCTGCGGACGGTGCCTGCCGGCGGCCTGAGCTGGCTCCTGGCCGGCGGCCTGTTCTACACGGTCGGCGCGGTCATGTACGCCTTCAAGTGGCCCGGCCGGAACGCCCGCATCTTCGGGTTCCACGAGCTGTTCCACCTCTTCGTCATGGCCGGCAGCCTCAGCCACTTCTGGGCGGTGTACCGCTACCTGAGCCGCCTGGGGTGAGGCGCCACGGCCCGGGGTCGGCGCCACTGATCGGTCGAAGAAGTGAAAAGGCCGCCGCAGCGACAGGCTGCGGCGGTCTTCGTTTTCAGCTCTCGTCTTCGGGAGCCCCTTCGGCACTCGTGTTGGGTCGCTTCCTCAGGCCTCGATGATCCGGCCCCGGAACTTGGCGAGGGCCGCCTCGCCCAGATCCCGTTCAGAGACGACTTCCAGGCGCCACTTGCCGTCGACCGACCTGACCCCGAACTCGCCGGTGAGGCCCATCTTCTGGGTCAGGCGCTTGTACTCCTCGCGGACGTCGTTTTCGTTGTCATATTCGAGAGCAAAGGCGTGCAAACCGGTTCGTCCCTCCCGCCAGGCTGGGTTTTGAGCGCTTTCTTCCATTTCCTATTGTACCACTTCTTGCTTGCCACGAACAGTCGTTCTGGCAAGTTTTTTTCGCGGAGCGGCGGGCTTTTTTGGTCTTGGGAGCTTCTGGCACTTGGGGCAGAAGTGGGTGCTGCGGCCCCCCAGGACGATGCGTTCGATGGGGGTACCGCAACGGTCGCATTTCTCACCGGTGCGTCCATAGGCGAGGAGCATGGCGGCGAATTCTCCGCGCTTCCCCTCCCCGTCGACGTAGGTGGCGATGGTCGTCCCGCGGTGGGCGATGGCCTCCCGGATGATCTCCTGGATGGCCTCGAAGAGGGCGCGGACCTCGGCCGGCTTGAGGTCGGCAGCCCGCCGCCCGGGGTGGATGCGGGCGCGGTAGAGGCCCTCGTCGGCATAGATATTGCCGAGCCCGGCGACGAAGGACTGGTCGAGCAGGAGCGGCTTGACCTTGGTCTTCCGCCGGGCCAGACCCGATCTCAGGTAGTCGTAGGTGAAGTCCGGGCTGAGCGGCTCGGGTCCCAGTTCGGCCAGGCCCTTGAGCTTGGGATGGGCGGCGTAACCGGCGCGGTCGCGGGCTCCGGGGACCCACGAGACCCGGCCGAAGTGGCGGAGGTCGATGTGGCGCAGTTCCTCGCCGCCCTCCAGGCGGAAGACGACGTGGGTGTGCTTCTCGAGCTTCGGCTCGAGGACCTCGCCGGCGCGGCAGACCAGGAGGCGCCCGGCCATTTTCAGGTGGATGACGACCTCGCCGGCGGGGGCGTTCCTGGTGTCCTCCGTCAACCGCAGGATGAGGTACTTCCCACGGCGGTCGACTTCGGTGATGCGCCGACCGGCGACCCGCTCGGTGAACTCCTCGGGGGTCAGCGGCTCGACAAACTTCGGTCGCCGGACCTCGACCGCCTCGACGCGGCGGCCGGCGGCCCTGGCGGCGACGGTCCGGCGGATGGTCTCTACTTCGGGCATCTCGGGCACTGGTGGCAGCTCCTAATCGATGTCTTTGACGTCGTACCAGTTCGGGCCGACCTTCAAATCGACCTTGAGGGGAACGGCCAGCGGGTAAGCCGACTCCATCTCCTGCCGTACGAGTTCAGTCATCGCCGGCAGCTCGTCGCGCGGGACCTCGAAGATGAGCTCGTCGTGCACCTGCAGAATCATCTTGCTGCGGACCTTGCCCTCCTCCAGGCGGCGATGCAGGTTGAGCATGGCCAGCTTGATGATGTCGGCCGCGCTCCCTTGGATGGGCGTGTTCATCGCCGTCCGCTCGGCGAAGGCCCGCAGGTTGTGGTTGCGGGCGTTGATGTCGGGGAGGTAACGGCGGCGGTTGAGGATGGTCGTCACATAGCCCGTTTCGCGGGCCTCGGCGACGACGCGGTCGAGGAACTCCTTGACCCCGCTGTAACGGGCGAAGTAGCTCTCGATATAGGCCTTGGCGTCGCGCCGGGCGACGCCGGTGTTCCGCGACAGGCCATAGTCGCTGATGCCGTAGACGATGCCGAAGTTGACCGCCTTGGCCCGGTCGCGCATCTCGGGCGCGACGTCGCCCATCGGCAGGCCGAAGATCTCTGCCGCCGTGCGGCGATGGATGTCTTCGCCCTTGAGGAAGGCGTCCTGCAGGACGGGGTCGCCGGAGAAGTGGGCCAGCACGCGCAGTTCGATCTGGGAGTAGTCGGCGGCCAGGATGACCCAGCCCGGCTCGGTCGGGACGAAGACCTTGCGGATCTTCCGGCCCAGCTCGAAGCGGATGGGGATGTTTTGCAGGTTCGGGTCGCTCGAGGAGAGCCGCCCGGTGGCCGTAACCGTCTGGTTGAAGTTCGTGTGGATGCGCCCGGTGGCCGGGTTGACGAGGGTCCTGAGGCCGTCAATGTAGGTCCCTTTAAGCTTCACCAGGGTCCGGTGCTCGAGGATCTTGGCCACGATGGGGTGCTCCTCGGCCAGGGCCTCGAGGGCCCCGGCGTCCGTGGACGGCTGCCCCTTGGGCGTCTTTTTGACCGGCTGCAGGCGCAACTTCTCGAACAGGATGCGGCCGAGTTGCTGGGTGGAGTTGATGTTGAACTCCTCCCCGGCCAGGCCGTAGATGTCGTGGGTGAGGGTGTCGAGGGACTGCCCGAACTCGATGGACATCTGGTCGAGGCCGGCCACGTCGAGGCCGACGCCGGTCAGCTCCATCTCGGCCAGGACGCCCAGGAGGGGCATCTCCACCTCTTGGAAGAGGCGGGTCAGGCCGCGCTCTTCGAGGGCCTCGCGGAGGACGGGGACCAGGCGGCGGACGGCCTCCGCCCGGGCACAGTAGGCCTGGGTCTCGGTGGGCTCGTCGAGGCCCGCCCCGCGCGGTCCTTCGATGGCGGGCAGCTCGGCCCCGAAGCGCTCCTTGGTCAGGCTCTCGAGGTTGTAGTTGCCGCGGGTGGCGTCGATGAGGTAGGCCGCCAGAGCCGTGTCGAAGGACAGTCCGGCGGGTTTGTAGCCGGCCCGGCGGAGCAGGATGTAGGCCGTCTTGAGGTCGTGGCCGTGCTTGGCCACGGCCGCGTCCTGGAAGGCCGGAGCGAGGGCCGGCGGGAGGAGTTCATCGCCGGCGAAGAGCCCGTCGCCCGAGGTCCCGGGGACATGCGCGGCCTCGCCGGCGAGGGCCAGCCCGAAGCCCTTGGGGTGGGCGACCGTCGGCCGGGCGGCGTCGGTGACCATGAAGAAGGCGAACTCGCGGGCCGCGGCGAGCTTCGCGGCCAGGGCGGGCAGGTCGGCGGCGCGCACGGTGGATGTCTTGGGGGGCGGGGCGAACTCGGGG
>JAJZPE010000120.1 GCA_021811325.1 Bacillota bacterium | reverse complement strand
CTGAAGCGGGTCTATGGGCTGGCCTGCGAGGCGGGGGGTGACCCACCGGAGCCGGCCGTCGCGGCCCACCCGGCCAATCCGATGGCGCCGGCAGACCTGGCCCGCCTGACCGGCGAGACCATAACCAGGGTCACCGCGGACATCGAGGGTCTGCGCTTCAACACGGCCATGAGCGCCCTGATGAGCTTCTCAAGGGCTCTCGCCCGCGCGCCGGCCGGCCTCCCGGGGCGACGGGAGGCGGTCGAGGCTCTCGTGTCCCTACTCGCGCCGTTTGCGCCGCACCTGGCCGAGGAAGCCTGGCAAGTCCTCGGGCACCGGCCCAGCGTCCATACGGAGCCGTGGCCCACGCCGGAGGCACGGCCGATGTCCGGTGGCGGCCGGCCCATCGTCATCGCCGTTCAGGTCGACGGCCGGGTGCGCGACCGCCTCGCCGTCCAGCCCGGTGCCCCCGAGGGCGAGGCCGTCGCGGCCGCCCTTGCGCGCCCCAAGGTGAGAGCGGCCCTGGCTGGCCGGCCTGTGAAGCTCACCGTCTACGTTCCCGGCCACCTCATCAACCTGGTTCGCGGAGGAGACGATGATGACGAGGGGCTGAGATGAGCGGGTTGAGGCGAGCGGATTGAGGCGAGCGGTTGAGGCGAGCAGGTGCGACCAGCTCTTAACAGCAGCTAAAACCTTGAGAAGCCCGGATTTCGGGGGTCCCGCCGCGGCGGGGCCCTCATTATGTCGCCCGTAATGCGCCTCGCTGGAGGGATTCTGGGCTGATTGGTCGAAATGAGAATTGGGTAGAATCATCCAGCGCCAAAAAGCGGCTGCACATGCTATTATTTAGTGTTGGACCGCCCATCGCTGAAACCTTGCGGCGCCGGGCGCCGTCCAAACCCTGGGGAATGCCGGAACGGGGGTGGTGGCCACGCTACCACAACTCAAAGCCATGAGTCCATTGGACATGGTCACTTCGATCGTCGACATCGTCATTGTTGCCTACGTCGTCTATCGGTTGTTCATCCTCATCCGCGGGACGAGGGCCGTACAGCTGATCAAGGGCGTCATCGTCCTCGTCATCGCCACCACCATCAGCGGCTGGCTCCACTTCTACACGATAAACTGGCTGATGCGCCAGGCGCAGGTCATGCTCCTGGTCGCCCTGCCCGTGGTCTTCCAGCCTGAACTCAGACGCGCCCTCGAGCAGATCGGGCGTGGCCGCCTCTTCGCCCGTTCGTACATGTTCCTCGGCGACGAGGAATTGAGGAAGGTCATCGAGCAGGTCACCCGGGCGGCCGAGCTGCTGGCCAAGAACAAGACCGGGGCGATCATCGTCGTCGAGCGCGCCACCGGTCTCAAGGACATCGCCGAGACCGGCACCAAGATCGACGGCGTCGTCTCGGCCGAATTCCTCATCAACATCTTCGTCCCGAAGACTCCGCTCCACGACGGCGCGGTCATCGTCCGCGGCGACCGGATCGTCGCCGCCGGCTGCTTCCTCCCGATGACCGAGCGCCAGGACCTCGAGCGCGAGCTGGGCGCCAGACACCGTTCGGCCCTGGGCATCACCGAGCACTCCGACGCCCTGGCGGTCGTCGTCTCCGAGGAGACCGGCAGCATCTCACTGGCCAACGCGGGCAAGCTCATCCGCCACCTCGACCCGAAGACGCTGACCGAACTCCTGCAGTCCAACCTGATGTCGCGGCCCATCTCCGGCGCCGCGCCGGCGGGAGGCGCGGCCAATGGATAGGCTCCTCGAACGGGACGTCGTCCTCAAAGTGCTGTCCGTCTTCCTGGCGCTCTTCCTGTGGTTCCAGGTCACGGGCGAGCAGAACCCCGAGACGCAGCGAGTCATCAGCGGCATCCGGGTGGTGTACACTAACCTTGATTCCGGCCTCATCCTGATGGAGAAGAAGCCCGAGACCATCAGCGTCAAGGTCCAGGGGCTCCGTGGCCAGCTGGCCAAGCTGACCAAGGACGACTTCACGGCCTCCGTCGACCTCCACGGGGGCAACCCCGGCTGGGGCCAGTTCCCGATGATAGTGAAGGTCAAGCCTCAGGACGTCCAGCTCACCGAGTACCCCACGCAGGCCTCGGCCCGCCTGGACGTGGTCACCAGCCGTCAGATGGACATCCAGGTGCACCTGGTCGGCGTCCTCGGTGACGACTTCGCCAACAAGCAGCCCACCGTCCGGCCGAGTCAGGTCGTGGTCTCCGGACCGCGCGGCCGCCTCGACCTCATCGCCAAGATAACCGGCGACGTCGACCTCACCGGCGCGGTCGCCGAGATAAAGCGGACCGTCCCGGTCAAGGCCATCGATGCTCAGGGGCTCGACATGTCCGACATCACCATCCGGCCGAACTCGGTCGAGGTCACCGTCTCCGTGGTCTCCCTGCCGCCGGGCAAAGTGGTCCAGGTCAAGGGGAAAGTCACCGGCGACCCGGCCCCGGGCTATCACTTCGTGGCCGTCACCAGCGACCCGGTCGAGGTCAAGCTGCGCGGGGATTCGACCAAGCTGGCCGGCATCGACGCCGTGAGCTTCCAGCCCTTCAGCATCGATGGTGCCAAGGGCATCGTCTCGCAAGACACGGAACTCATCCTGCCGCCGGGGGTGGTCATGGCCGAGCCCCGGACCGTCCGCGTGACCGCGGTCATCGAGGAGGACGCCGCCGAGAAGACCATCAGCGGCATCCCGATGAGCGTCGGCGGGCTCGCCGGCGGGTTGAGCGCCTCCCTCTCCCCGGGCACGCTGAGCGCGACCATCCGCGGGCCCCAGAGCCAGCTGGCCGGCGTGGCGGCGAAGGACATCGCCGCTTCGGTCAACGCGGCCGGCCTGAAGGTCGGGACGTACACCCTGACCCCCGACGTGACCGTGCCCAACGGCTTCACCGTCGTAGCCAAGGACCCGGCCATGGTGACCCTGACCATCAAGTGAGGAGAGTGTCCTGTGGCAAGGCTTTTCGGGACTGACGGCGTGCGTGGCGTGGCCAACAGTGAGCTGACCCCGGAGCTGGCCTATAAACTGGGCCGGGCCGGGGCTTTCGTTCTCACCCGCAAGTCCAAGCGGCCGACGGTGCTCGTCGGGCGCGACCCGCGGATCTCCGGCGATCTTCTGGAGTCGGCCCTCGTGGCCGGCCTGTGCTCGGTCGGCGCCGACGCGCGCTGCCTCGGCGTGGTGACCACGCCGGGCGTGGCCTACCTGTCGCGGATAACAGCCGCCGACGCCGGCGTGATGATCTCGGCGTCGCACAACCCGGTGGGCGACAACGGCATCAAGTTCTTTGACGGGAGCGGCTTCAAGCTGCCCGATGCCACCGAGGACGAGATCGAGGCCCTGATCAAGCAGGAAGTCGACCAGTTGCCCAGGCCCACCGGGGCCGGCGTCGGCCGCCTCTTCCGCGACGAGGCCGAGGTCGAGCGCTACGTCGATTACCTGGTCCAGGTCGGCGGGGGGGAGGGGGCCCTGGCCGGGGTCAAGGTCGCCGTCGACTGCGCCAACGGGGCGGCCTCGAGCATCGCCCCGCTGGCCCTGCAACGCCTGGGGGCGCGGGTGACGGCCATCAACGCCCAGCCGGACGGCCTGAACATCAACGTCCGCTGCGGCTCGACCCATCCCGAGGCCATGGCCCGCGCCGTCCGCGAGATGGGCGTCGATACGGGGCTGGCCTATGACGGCGACGCCGACCGGGTCATCGCCGCCGACGCCGGCGGAAACATCGTCGATGGCGACGGCATCCTGGCCCTCCTGGCCACCGACATGGCGGCCCGCGGCGCCCTGCCCGGCAAGGCCATCGTGGCCACGGTCATGTCCAACTTCGGTCTGGACCACGCCCTGGCCCATGTGGGGGCCGAGGTCCACCGGACCCGGGTCGGCGACCGCTACGTCCTCGAGGCCCTGCGCGAGCGCGGGCTGGTCCTGGGCGGCGAGCAGTCGGGGCACATCATCATGCTCGAACACAACACGACCGGCGACGGCATCATCACCTCGGTCGAGCTCCTCGGGGTGGTCAAGCGGACCGGGCGGCCCCTGGCCGACCTGGCTTCGGCCATGCCCCGCTTCCCGCAGGTACTGGTGAACGTGCGGGTGCGGGACCGCCGGATCTTCGAGAAATCGGACACGGTGGCCATCGCCATCCGCCAGGCCGAGGCCGAGCTGGGCCACGACGGCCGCGTCGTCGTCCGGCCGTCGGGGACCGAGCCGCTCGTCCGGGTGATGGTTGAGGCGCTGGACGAAGAGCGGGCCCACAAGGTGGCCGAGGAACTGTCGGCCATCATCCGGAGCGAACTGGGCGGGGAGTAGCGGGCGCCGTGGGCGGCCGCGGAGGGCGGGACACCTCCCGACAGGCGGGACAACCTCCCGTGGCCCGCAACAATGGGGCTGTGGTATAATATCATGGAAACCGGGGCCCGAGCCGGTTGACGAAAGGACGGCGGTAGCTGGAGGAACGAGGGCGGACAGGGAGCAGTGAATGGGACCATCGAGCCCAAAGCAGCGCGGCAGGTTACGATAAGCGCCAGAACTCATCCGGCGGTGACCGCAAGGACAGCCAAAGCCGGCCCGTCGGGCCGGCGCGGGTGAGTTGACGAGGTGGGGGATCTCGGAACCTTCGGCGGGTGACCCCCGGCAGCCACAGCCGTCAGAGACCCAGATAAAACTCGCGGGCGACCGCGAGGACAAAAGGGTCTCGCGTGGAGGGCGTCCAATCACCTTCGCCCCGGCGTGCCGTCGAGCTCAAACACGCTCGACCTTGACGGGTCGTTGATGGTCGCCTGTCAGGCCGCGCCTGGCCGTAAACGCAGGGGCGGCTTTTTCATCCCCCGGCGCAAACTAACAACGTGAAGACCATGGAGGAATGCTACTGATGTGTGGAATCGTCGGCTACGTCGGACCGAAGCAGGCCCTGCCGGTCCTGATAAACGGTCTGAAGCGCCTTGAATACCGCGGTTACGACTCGGCCGGGGTGGCCGTCCTCACCGACCACCACGTCGAGGTGAGGAAGTCGGTCGGCCGGCTGTCAGTGCTCGAGGGTCGGCTCGAAGGCGATGCGCCCAAGGGTCACACGGGCATCGGCCACACCCGTTGGGCGACCCACGGGCGGCCCTCGGACGTCAACGCCCACCCGCACGGCGACTGCTCCGGCCGGTTCGTCGTCGTCCACAACGGGATCATCGAGAACTTCCGCGGCCTCAAGGAATGGCTCGTTTCGGAGGGGCACATCTTCAAGTCCGAAACGGACACTGAGGTCGTCCCGCACCTCATCGAGCACTATTATTCCGGCGACCTGGCCGACGCCGTCCGCGAGGCGGCTTCCCGCCTGCGCGGTTCGTTCGCGCTGGCCGTGGCCAGCTCCGAGGAGCCCGACCGGCTCATCGCCGTCCGCAGGGACAGCCCGCTCATCGTCGGCCTCGGCGAGGGCGAGCAGTTCATCGCCTCCGACGTGCCGGCCATCCTCGAGCACACCCGCCGGGCCTACATCCTCGAAGACGGGGAGATGGCCGACGTCACCGCCGAGTCGGTCGAGGTGACCGACCTCAAGGGCGAGGCCAAGAAAAAGAAGCCGTTCATCGTCAAGTGGGACCCGGTCCAGGCCGAGCGCGGCGGGTACCCGCACTTCATGCTCAAGGAGATTCACGAGCAGCCGAAGGCCTTCCGCGACACCCTCACCGGGCGGGTGGCAACGAACAGGAAGTCGGTGAAGCTCGACGAGCTGACCCTGACCCCCGAGAAGATCAAGGGCCTGCGGAAGGTGTTTATCACCGCGGCCGGCACGGCCTATCACGCCGGGCTCGTCGGCAAGTACCTCTTTGAGCGGCTGGCGCGGCTGCCGGTCGAGGTCGACCTGGCCTCGGAGTACCGCTACCGCGACCCCATCCTGAACCCCGATGACACGCTGGTCATCGTCGTCAGCCAGTCCGGCGAGACCGCCGACACCCTGGCCGCCATGCGCGAGAGCCAGGCCCGTGGGGTCCACGCCCTGGCCATCACCAACGTGGTCGGGTCGAGCGTCGCCCGGGAGGCCGACGACGTCATCCATACATGGGCGGGGCCGGAGATCGCCGTCGCCTCGACCAAGGCTTACACGACGCAGATCCTGCTGCTGACGCTCTTGGCGGTGCACTTCGGGCAGGTCCGCGGGACGCTGGACGAGGCGCGGGCCGAGAAGGTCCTCAAGGAACTGGTCGAACTGCCCCAGAAGGCCCGTGACCTTTTGTCCAAAGAAGAGGCTATCGCCGACTTCGCCCGCAGGTGCGCGGCCTGGAAGGACGTCTTCTTCATCGGGCGCGGGCTCGACTACGCCGTGTCCCTGGAGGGGCAGCTCAAGCTGAAGGAGATCTCGTACATCCACGCCGAGGCCTATGCGGCCGGCGAGCTGAAGCACGGGACACTGGCCCTGGTCGTCGAGGGCGTGCCGGTCATCGCCCTGTCGACCCAGAACGACCTGCGCGAGAAGATGATCTCGAACATCCGCGAGGTCAAGGCCCGCGACGCCTTCGTTCTGGGCATCGCCCCAGAGGGCTCCGGGGCCGAGGAGATGCGCCACCACTGCGACCAGCTAATCGCCATCCCGGAAACCGATGGGTTGGTGGCCCCGGCTCTGGCGGTGATTCCGCTGCAGCTCCTGGCCTATCACGCGGCCGTGGCCCGCGGGTGCGACGTGGATAAGCCGCGCAACCTGGCCAAGAGCGTGACGGTGGAGTAATGGGAAATATGGCGTGAGCCAGCTGGGTACCTTTGGGTTCAAGCGTTTTTGAGGGACGAAAGCGCCCGCCTGGTCGAGCCATAGAAACAGACAGCCGCCCCCGGCAACTCGGAGGCGGCCTTTTCTCTCGAGGATGCGAAGCGTCGAATCGGTGTCGGCGGCTAAGCGGCAGGCCTGGGCCGGTGGCTAGGCTACGGGGCGGAGCCGGCGGTCGCTCCGCGGCCTGGAGGCTCTGAGGTAATACCACGCCAAACCGCTCATGGTGACCATCAACCCGACGAAGAGGCCCATCACCCGCACGGCCGCGTCAAAGAAGAACTCCTCCGGGAACATCTGAATCATTATCTCGGTGTCCGGGTCGAGCTGCCACAGGTTGTTAGAGAAGAAGGTGTAGTGGAACTGGTCCC
>JAJZPE010000119.1 GCA_021811325.1 Bacillota bacterium | reverse complement strand
GACCCGCCGGATCTCGGCGTCGAGCCGGTCGAAGGCGCCGAGGGCGGCGGCCATCTCCCCGAGGACCGGCGCGACCACCCGTTCGTCGGCGAAGAACCGCTTCAGACGTCGGGAAGCGCGGATGGTATCGGCGACGGCCAGGAAGTCCGGGGGCGTCAGGACCGAGCCCATCTCGGCCTGGCGGAGGTACGGGCGCACGTCGTGGAGGCCGCCGAGGGGCACCTCGCTGTGGCCGAGGAGAATCCCGCGGGCCTCGGTGGTCTCCGCCTGCCAGCGCCGGACGACGCCGACGTCGTCGGACGGGACGAGCTCGGCGGCCACGGCCTGCCCAAGCGAGCATGAGGCCTGGCCGACCAGGAGGGCGCGGACTTTATCGAATTCGAGGGCTCGGAGGGTCTTGTCTTCGATCATCGGGTGCGTTGAACCCCTCTCGTTTGGGGTAGGCCTCAGGCCCCGTCCAGGAGGTCCATGAGGGCCGGGGTGACGTCGGTGATGGCCGTTATCCGCCGGGCGAAGGCGTCACGACCCGCGCCGGTGGCGATGGTCGGGACCGGGTTGGTCGTGTGCGTCTTGACGCTGAGGTCCTCGACGTTGCCGTGGTCGCTGGAGATGACGGCCAGCGAGTCACCCAGCGGGTAGTCGGCCAGGAAGGCCCCCAGGAAGGCGTCGACACGCTCGAGGATTCTGACCGCCTCGCCCATGTCCTGGGCGTGCCCGGCGAAGTCGGTCAGGAAATGTTCGAACATGGAGACCTTGTGGTCGCGGGCGATGGCCGCGGCGCGGCGCCCGGCGGTCTCCGGGTCGATCACGGGGACCTCGATGCCCCGCACGATCAGCCATTCGTTGGTGATGTCGTGATAGACCGCCCGGCCGGCGATGAGGTCGTCGACGGTCCGCAGGGGCAGGCCGGCCCCCATGGCGGTGACCGTCGACGCCGACGGCCTGCGCCCGCCGGACTCGACCAGGTCGGTGTAGAAGCGGGTGAAGGCGTTGATGAAGGTGGCCGGATAGCCGCGGTCGACGGCCCGGCGAAGGATGCCCTTCTCCTTGAGCACCTGGCGAAGGGCCTCGCTGGGGTAGGCGTTGAGGTGCCGGCCGATGAGGGCCGGCGCGTTGACCCCGGAGAACAGCGCCGTCTGGCCGGTCGCGCTCTGGGGGAGGCCCGGGACGCCGAGGTTGGCGTCGGTCGGGACGAGGATGGCCGAAGGGGCGCGGATGACCTCGGGCGCGAGGACGGCCGCGGGTGCGCGGTCAGCGGTCGCTTCCGCCGCCGGCAGGGCCGGCCGGCGGCCGCCGAGGAGCCGGTCGAAGGCCGGCAGCTTCGCCGCCAGGAACGGGTTCTTGTCCGGGTCATCCGGACCAATCCCCAAGCCGTCGATGAAGAACAGGAAGACGCGGGAAACGGCGGGACCGCGGAGTTCGGCCGCGCCCTGCCCCCGGCCCCTCAAGCCTTCTTGAGCCAACGGCGCACTTCCTCCCAGGGATGGGCGTTGACCACGTCGTTCGGCTCGAGCCAGGCCCGGCGGGCGTTATGAACCCCGAAGAGCATCTCGTCGAGCCGCCTGGGGTCGTGGGCGTCCGTGTTGATGACCACTTTAACACCGGCCTCTTTGGCCTCACGGGCGTAGTGGTCGGACAGGTCGAGCCGGTCGGGCGAGGCGTTTATCTCGAGGAACGTCCCGGTGGCCCGGGCGCAGGCGATGACCTTCTCCAGGTCGATCTCGTAGGGCTCGCGGCGGCCTATGAGTCGCCCCGTCGGGTGTCCGATGGAGTCCACGTGCGGGTTCTTCATCGCCTGACAGACCCGTTCGGTCATCTGCTCGCGGGTCTGGCGGAAGCCGCTGTGGACGGACGCGGTCACGAAATCCAGCCCCGACAGGACCTCGTCGGGCAGATCGAGCCGGCCGTCGGGCAGGATGTCGACCTCGGTGGCCGCCAGGAGCCGGAAGCCGTCGCCCCCACCGCCCGCCGGAGTGTCGCCCCCGCCGCCGGTGCCTCCGCCGTGGGCCTTGTTATAGGCGGCGATGTCCTCCATCTGCTGCCGCAGCCTGGTCTCGTCCAGGCCGCGGGCGAAGGCCAGCGACTTCGTGTGGTCGGCGATGGCCAGGTAATCATAGCCGCGGGCCCGGCCGGCCTCGGCCATCACGGCGATGGTCGCCCGGCCGTCGCTCCAGTCCGTGTGGGTATGCAGGTCACCGCGGATGTCCTTCAGGTCGAGCAGGCCCGGCAGGCGCCCGGCCTCGGCGGCCTCAATCTCCCCACGGTCCTCGCGCAGTTCCGGCGGGATGAAGGGCAACCCGAGCCAGCGGTAGAGGTCTTCCTCGCTCTCCACCTTCAGCTTCTCACCGGCGCCGGCGGAGGGCGCGTTGTCCTCGGCCCCGCGTGGGTCGTCGCCGGAGCCCTCGCCCGCTGCCGCACCGGCGCCGGCTCCGTCGCCGGCCGCGGGCACCCGGAAGAGCCCATATTCGTTTATCTTCAGACCCATGTGCCGGGCCCGCCCGCGCAGACGGACGTTGTGCTCCTTGGACCCCGTGAAGTGGTGCAGGGCGGTGAAGAAGTCCTCGGGCGGGAGGACGCGGAGGTCGACGTGGATCCCGCCGACGGCGATGACGCCGGCCTTGGTCTCCCCCGCCCCGGTCACCGCGGTCACCTCGGGGAGCCGCGTGAACTCCTGGATGACCCGCCCGGGCTCCTTCGACGAGGCCACGAGGTCGAGGTCGCCGACCGTGTCCTTCCACCGGCGCAGACTCCCGGCCAGCTCGACCTGGTCGACCTCGGGCAGGATGCGGAGCCGCTCGACCATGCTCTGAGCCAGGGGGAGGGCGCTCCACATGGGGATACGGCCCTGGGAGCGCTTCAGCCGCTCGATGCCGGCCAGGATGTTCTGCTCCGTCTTCGGGCCGATCTTGGGCAGCCCCTGCAGCCGGCCGGCCCGGGCCGCCGCCTCGAGTTCGGCCAGGCTCTGGAGGTGCAGGTCGTGGTAGACCCGGGCCACTGTCCTGGCCCCGACCCCGGACACCTGCAGCATCTCGAGGAGGCCGGCGGGGAACTCGCGTCGCAACTCCTCGAGGAACGAGCACGAACCCGTCTCGAGCCCCTCGCGGATCTTGCCCGCCAGGGCCTCCCCGATGCCGGGGATGTCCCTCAGCCGGTCCTCGGCGGCCACCGTGGCGATGTCCTCGGTGAGTTCGACGATGGTCCGGGCGGCGCGCTCGTACGCCCTTATCTTGAAGGAGTCGTCCCCCTTGATGGCCAGGAGGTCGGCGATTTCCTGAAACATGGCGGCAATGGCGGCGTTCTTCATCCTCTCACCCCCGTGGCCGGCTCACCATGCGGCCGCTCCCGCGGCCGCCCAAGCAAAAAGAAACGCGGGGCGACAATGTGTCCCCCGCCTCCTGAGTCCGGTCTACTCGCTTGGCTTGCGGTCCTTTCGTCGCTCCCATTCCTCTTCGTATACCTCGGTCAGGCGTTCGTGTTGTTCTCGCAGTTTGGACAGGTCATCGGCGAGCAACAGGGCGGCCATCACCGCCACCCGGTTGACCGAGAGTCGCGGATGAGCCTCGGATACCTGACGCATCTTCCGGTCGACCGTGGCCGCCAGTTCCTGCAGGTACTCGGGCCGGCCCGGTCCCTTGATGGGGTATTCTTCCCCAAAGACGCTGACCACGACCCGATTCCGCTCGTCGACGGCTTCCTTGCTCATTGCTGTCGCGGCCTCCTAGGGCGAGGGTGGCTGCTTTCCGTATCCTTCGGCCCCCGGAGGGGGAAATCCTTCTTAAGCCGGCTCAGTGGAGATGTCCGCTACGAGCTCCGGGCGCTGACATCATGTTGCCCATCCCGAGATTTCTAGATGTTGCTTGTCCACTTGCACTCGGGATACCTATTGCATCCCAGGAAAACCCCGTTCCGCCCCCGTTTCAGAACCACCGTTTTCCCATGAAGTGGGCATTCGAACCCCAAGTCTTCAATAGCAAGCTCCAGTGCTTTCTGAGGCACCCTGACTAACCCCTTGCATTGAGTGGTGTAAAAGCCGACGCAACCGAAGAACGGCCCATACTTGCCTGACCGGAGTTCGGTCTTGCCTCCACATACTGGGCACGCAGGAGCAGTCATGTGTCTGGACAAGGCTTTGGCCAAGGCCTTAAGTCTGGCCTGCTGTTGGGCCTTCTTGTCCTCCTCAGCAACTATGGACAGAGCCCCAGAGAGTTCCATCAGGTATGACACCATACCGGGTTGGGCAAATCTGAGCATCTGCTCCGTCGACCTGCTCTGGGAAAGGATGTTGAGGCTGCCAAACCAGGCAACCTTGCCATCTATGAAAGCCAGCTTCTCATGAAGTTCTTTCCTGCTTATGACTCTTACGCCGACTGCAGCAACTTGGCCCGCCAGATGAGAAGCGTTGGAACCCCTCGTCAGGAGCACAACCTCGACGCCTTTCGCTAGGATGTGCTGAATCGTTGGCATGAGGTCTGCCAGACGATTCTCTCTGATGAATGGACTGTAAATCAGGACTTGTGTCTGGGCGCCTATCAGGTCGCTCTGAAAGGCTGGGTAGAACGTAGACTCATTGAAGTGGGCCACACCCCCGGGTATCACGTCAGGCGTTCGTCGGGTTGACTGGATGGCCCGGGCGACTGCCGGGTCTCCGTGGCCGCGTAGAATGCTCGCCCCTTCAACAATCCTGCCCTTACGGCTCACATAGTCGAGGGCCAATCGGAGAGAAGCGTCTCCTTTCAGCTTCTGAGATAGGTGTTCGTTATGAGCGATGAGAACCAGCTTCCCTTTGGCCCTGGTGCAGGCCACATTCAAAAGCCTCATGGCCCCCGAGCCCCTGCCGCCTTTGAGCAGCCTGCCTACTGGAAACGGAGGGCCATCGACCAAGTCGAAGATCATCAGACTTCTCTCGTCGCCCTGAAATCGGTGAACCGTAGCGACTTCCACTCTATGGCGGTCAAGTTTCTGTTCCTCAATCAGACGATGGAGCAGCTTAACTTGGGCCCGGTAGGGTGCCACGAGCCCTATTTGCTCTACACCGTCCGCAAGGGCTTGTTCGGCAAGCCTGACCGCCACTATGGCTGAGTATATGTTGTACCTACTGTAACCTGGCAATAGACGGGCACACCACGGGTTTACGTAAGACACATCACACAGCACCAAAGGGGCCCCTGGCTCCGGAGCTGAATTCGTGGCCTGCGCATAGTCCTTGGGTTTGGCCACATGTTCAAGGGGATTGCCGTCGTCACGGTAGACCAGCAAATTCGCTAACTCGCCGATATCAGGGTGCATCCTATATTGCTGTCTCAGAGCTGCGAGTCTTCCGTCCCCGAGCTCCACCCGGGACTCGGTAACCAGGCGCGCTTGCTGGAATATGTCGTGGGCCAGCCACTTGGCAGCGGCTGGGTATTCCGCAGCATCGTCTGCTGTCACAATTGTTCCTAGCTGTCTGAAGTCGCCCGTTATGACGACCCGCTTCCTTGCCAGGGCACTCGCGAACCAGAGGTTGGGGAGGGGTACTGCGCTTGCCTCATCTACTATGACCGTATCGAATAAAGACCTGTAAAGGTCCTCGAAGAGCACGAGTCTATAGAGGGTCGCCCCGATGACCTTGGCCTCGCGCACAACGGTAGAGGTTATCTCCGAAATGCGCTTGTCCAAGGACGTTATGCGTTCCTCCAGCTTCCCGATTCTGGTCTCAAGTCCCCCAATTTGGCTCTTAAGCTCAGCTAGGGAGGGAACAGGCTCCATAATTGCCCTTTGGTCTGTCAAGCGCCGTAGCTCCTGACGTGATTCCTCAAGTCTGATCCGCGTTTGCTGGTATTCGTGCTCCTCTCCCGCCCTCTTTGTCCCAATGTCCTTGAGTTGGCTGTGCTTGGCCTCCAGGTCTCGTCTTACGCGTTCGGGGTTCAGTCCACTAAGCAGCCTCTTGAGCAGCCCCGCCCCCTCAGCCACTTTCAGTCGGGCCTCTGACTCCTCAATCTGAGCCACTGTGGACTTGGCTTGAATGACCAATCCGGTGACGGTCTGGCCAATCGCGTCAAGTGCCGACTCAAGTGACTTGACCTTATCCAACTGCTTACTAGTGTCCTCTATCCACCGAGCCTTGCTCTCCAGTGCTCGCTTGTCCCTTAATATGGGCTCCCGTTCCGCCGCGACTCGTGCTTTCTCCTCCTTGAGCGGTAGGCTCTTGCGGTCAGCGACCGCCTCAAGAGTAACCTCCTGCAATCTTGGGTCGCCAAGGGCCGGCTGCCCGACGCGGATCACAACACCGTCCAAAATTTGCTCCGGAGTCAGGGCTCCTATAGCCTTTAGAACGGCGGCGTCAACGGCAACGTTAGTGTGGGAGGTTATCAACAGCCTCTCGCCGAGTTGAACGAGCTCACGCCCGAGGGCCCCGATGATCCTAGTCTTCCCAGTTCCCGGTGGTCCCCAGATGAACGCTAACCGTTGGCTTCGGCAATTGCTCAATGCCTGTAGCTGCTCCGGGTTGAGGTTGTCGGGGTTTTCCGCGACCGGCCTGGAGACTAACGTTTCATTCCCCGCAAACCCGAACAGCCTCAGGGGCGCCATCCGGTCAATTTGAATGCGCCCTTCAAGTGCCTCTGCCAAGCGAGTCTTCAACAGCTCTAAAAGGTAGTACAGCGACAGAAAAAGTGCGGCTGCTGGTATTCTTTGACCCACGTCTTCTGACATCGAGACCGTGATCTCGAAACCGGCAACACTGATTACTTCAACCTCGTAACTCGAATTGCCGATCTTTAGCTGACCAGGACTATCTGAAGGTAGGCTGAGTTCCGAGTCAACGAGAAAGGTGTACAAAGTCCTCCCAGCAGCAGTCCCTACGTGCTCGCCATCGTGCAACCCAATCTGATCTGTGCCGCCTTTCGCCTTGATCGCCCGGATTTCGTCGTCCAGGGCAGCCATTAGCTCGGAGGAAATAGTCTCGAAGATGGCGGTCATAGGCTAACTCCTCGACCTCCGTGAGGTAGGATATGGTTCCCATTCCGCAATCTGAGGTGGTAATCCTTCCACTACCTGTAAAGCGCCCGCCTATTGGACACCTCACTAGTACTTGCTTGACATGGAAGGCGTTATATGATATATATCATATAACGCCTTCCATGTCAA
>JAJZPE010000118.1 GCA_021811325.1 Bacillota bacterium | reverse complement strand
CTCGTAGATCTGGGTGATCTTGGCGTCGCGCATGTAGCGCTCGACCTTGTACTCGCGCATGTAGCCGTTGCCGCCGTGGATCTGGACGGCCTCGACGGTGTGCTTCATGGCCACGTCGGTGCAGAAAAGCTTGGCCATGGCAATCTCCTTGCTCACCCGGCCGCCCTGGTCGCGCAGCCATGCGGCGCGATAAAGCAGCAGCCTGGCGGCATCGATGTCGGTGGCCATGTCGGCGATCTTCCACTGGATGGCCTGAAGCTCACCGATGGGCTTGCCGAACTGGACGCGCTCCTTGGCATAGAGCACCGAAGCCTCGAAAGCGGCCTGGGCGATGCCCAGGGCCTGCGCGCCGATGCCGACGCGACCGGTGTCGAGGGCGGTCATGGCGACCTTGAAGCCATCGCCCTCGGCGCCCAGGCGGTTCTCCACCGGGACCTCGACGTCCTCGAGGATGACGTCGCACTGGGTCGAGCCGCGGATGCCCATCTTGTCCTCGGGCAGACCGTAGGACAGCCCTTTCTGGCCCTTCTCGACGATGAAGGCGGTGATGCCCTTGTTGCCCTTGCTCTTGTCGGTCATCGCCATGACCAGATACAGGTCGGCCTGGGAGCCGCTGGTGATGAAGCACTTCAGGCCGTTCAGGACGTAGTGGTCGCCCTGGAGGACGGCCGTGGTCTTCTGGGCGGCCGAGTCGGAGCCGGCGTTGGGTTCGGTCAGGGCGAAGGCCCCCAGCTTCTTGCCTGTCGCCAGGTCGGGGAGGTATTTCTTCTTCTGCTCCGGAGTGCCGAAGCGCTCGATGGTCTCGGCGTGCAGCGAGTTGTGGACCTCGAGGATGACCGCCGTCGAGGCGCAGACCCGCGAGAGTTCCTCGATGACCAGGGTGTGCTCGAGCAGCTTGGCCCCGCCGCCGCCGTAGTCCGGCGAGAGGGTCATGCCGGCAAAACCTTGCTTGGCCAGCTTGCGCCAGTTGTCCCAGGGGAACTCGCCCGTCTTGTCCAGCTCGATGGCCCCCGGGGCCAGCTCGCGCTCGGCGAATTCACGGGCGGTGCGGCGAATCATTTCCTGTTCTTCGGTGAGCCGGAAGTCCATGCCCGTCTCCTCCTTAAGTTGCCCTTGTCTGTCGGTCAGGCCGTCCCCCGCCCGTCGGCCGCAGGTAGTTTTTTGGATGTGGGCGGGAGCCGGACCTGGTTCACTTGTGCCAAGTGGTGCAAACGGGGCTAAAGCGACGCCCGGGCATCCGCCACCGGCCGATCTCAGGTCCGCCGGGCGTGGGCCCGGGTGAAGGCGATGATGTCGTCGGTGCTCGTCCCGGGCCCGAAGCACCCGGCCACGCCGGCCGACTTCAGGAAGGTCTCGTCGTCCTCAGGGATGATGCCCCCGACGAGGACCAGGACGTCCCCCATCCCCTTCTCCCTGAGCATGTTGACCACCTTGGGGACGAGGGTGTTGTGGGCACCCGAGAGGATGGACAGGGCGACGACGTCGACGTCCTCCTGGAGGGCCGCCTCGACGATCTGCTCCGGCGTCTGGTGGAGACCGGTGTAGATGACCTCCATCCCCGCGTCGCGGTAGGCGCGGGCGACGACCTTGGCCCCGCGGTCGTGGCCGTCGAGGCCCGGCTTGCCGACCAGGACCCTGATCTTGCGTTCCTCCACCGTCCGCACCTCCTAGTAGATCGCGGGTTCACGATAGACCCCGAAGACCTCGCGCATGACGTCGCACAGCTCGCCGAGGGTGGCGTAGGCCTTGACAGCCCGGAGGATGTGCGGCATGACGTTGTCCGTCCCCTGGCAGGCCCGCTTAAGGGCGGCCAGCGAGTCGGCCCACTCCTTCTGGTCGCGGGTGGCCCGGACGCGCCGCGTCCGCTCGATCTGCCGCCGCTGGACCTCGGGGTCGATCCTCAGGATGGGGATGGACAGGGGCTCGCCGGAGACGTACTTGTTGACCCCGACGATGGTCTGCTCGCCGGACTGCACCTGCCGTTGGTAGCGGTAGGCCGCGTCGGCAATCTCCCGCTGGAAGAAGCCCTTCTCGATGGCTGGAATCACGCCGCCGAGGGTCTCGATCTTGTCGAAGTAGTCCTGCGCGCCCTGCTCCATTTCATCCGTGAGGGCCTCGACGAAGTAGGAGCCGGCCAGCGGGTCGATGGTGTTGGCCACGCCGCTCTCTTCGGCCAATACCTGCTGGGTGCGGAGGGCGATGGTCACCGCCTTGGCGCTCGGCAGGGCGAGGGCCTCGTCCATCGAGTTGGTGTGCAGCGACTGGGTCCCGCCGAGGACGGCCGCCAGGGCCTGCACGGTGGTGCGGACGATGTTGTTCTCGGGCTGCTGCGCGGTGAGTGAGCAGCCGGCGGTCTGGGTGTGGAAGCGGAGCATCCACGACCGCGGGTTCTTGGCCTTGAACTTGTCGCGCATGACCCGCGACCAGATGCGGCGGGCGGCGCGGTACTTGGCCAGCTCCTCGAAGAGGTCGTTGTGGGCGTTGAAAAAGAAGGACAGGCGCGGGGCGAAGTCGTCGACGTCGAGGCCGGCCTCGATGCCGGCGCGGACGTACTCCATCCCATCGGCCAGGGTGAAGGCCAGTTCCTGGACCGCCGTGGAGCCCGCCTCGCGAATGTGATACCCGCTGATGCTGATGGTGTTCCAGCGCGGCACATGCTTGGCGGCGTAAGCGAAGATGTCGGTGATGAGCCGCATCGACGGCCTGGGCGGGAAGATGTACGACTTCTGGGCGATGTATTCCTTCAGGATATCGTTCTGGATGGTCCCGGAGACCTGGTCCGCCCGGACGCCCTGCTTCTCGGCCACGGCGATGTACATCGCCAAGAGGATTGAAGCCGGGGCGTTGGTCGTCATCGACGTCGAGACCTTGTCGAGGGGGATGCCGTTGAAGAGAGTCTCCATGTCGGCCAGGGAGTCGATGGCCACGCCCAGCTTGCCGACTTCACCGTCGGACCGCGGGTGGTCTGAGTCGTAGCCCATGATCGTCGGCATGTGGAAGGCCACCGACAGGCCCGTCTGGCCGTTCGCCAGGAGGTACTTGTAACGGGCGTTAGTGTCTTCGGCCGAACCGAAGCCGGAGAACTGGCGCATCGTCCAGAGCCGGCCGCGGTACATGGACTCGTGGATGCCGCGGGTGAACGGGAACTCGCCCGGCGCGCCGAGTTCTTCGGCGTAATCGAGGTCGGCCACGTCGGCCGGCGTATAGAGGGCCCTGATCGGGTGGCTCGAGATGGTCGTGAAGGCGCGCTTGCGCTCCCGGCCGGACTCGGGCTTGTCGGCCACCTGGATGACCGACGGGTCGTAGGCGACGGACGGCTCCGGGCCGGCCGCGGGGGCGGACGCGGGGGCGGACGCGGTTGCGGCGCCGGCGCCCGGGGCGCAAGCGGCGGCACGTTCGGACGGGGCGCAGTTTGCCGCGACGTTCTGAGCAGCCCGCTCGGCCGGCGAGCAGTTGGCCGATGGGGCCTTGTTCTTCTTGGCCGAATCGTCGTTCATAGCCGAACCTCCCGCTTCTCGGGATGTCGGCGAGGCCGGTCTGGCGGCGATGAGTTCGGCGATAGTGGGTGCGACGATGGGTGGGTGGGTCATTTCGTCCGGACAAAGTAATAACCGGGCTTGAACCTCGCCTGGTGTACCAGATTAACATTCGTGGGGCAGGGCGTTATTCCTGCATTACACGGACCGTCGTTCGGATGATCCTATGCCCACCAAGGGCATCCCACGTTGATAGGTGGTACTGGTAACGACGATGCGGCTCACGCCAACCGACCTTCCTGACCGGACGGTGCCGCGAGCCGCGCTTATTGGTGATTGCCCCCCCAGCCGCCGGCGAGAGGGACCGGGACGCATTGTTCGTCGAGGAGAACACTCCGCTATGCCTCCGCCGGTTCCTACCTAGGCTCCCACCACACCCACGTTTCCCAGTTTCTGTAGCGGAGCTCGGAATCCTCCCGACGGTTGCCGGAAATCGGCCGGGCGAGCCTCAACTCAGCTTTGCACAATCCTCCTTCTCCGTCGCCAGGCCACTTTGGCCAATAGGATGCCCAGTTCGTAAAGGACGACCATCGGCAGGCCCATGGCGGTCATGGAGACGATGTCAGGAGGGGTCAGCACCATGGCGATGATGGCGATGATCAGAATGGCGTATTTGCGATGCCGGACCAGGAACCGCGGGGACACCAGGCCGAGGCCGGAGAGGACGGCGGTGATGAGCGGGAGTTCAAAGACGAAACCGAAGGGCACCACGAACCCTAGCGCAAACGAGACATAGCGATCGGCCGACAAGATCAGCTCTGCCGTTCCATTCCGGGCAAAGCCGAGGAAAAACCGGACCGCGAACGGGAAGAATATGAACCAGGCAAAGCCGAGGCCGACGAGGAACAGGGCCACGCACACCGGCAACAGGATCAACACCGAACGCCGCTCCCCCCGGCCGAGGGCTGGCAGGGCGAAGGCCAGCCCGTGGTACAGGAGGACCGGTAACGAAAGCATCGCTCCCATGTAGGCGGCGAGTCTCAACTGAATAAAGAAGCCTTCGGAAACGTCGAGGTAGACGACCCGTCCGACCGGCCGGATGAGGTATTCGAAGAACAGGGGGGCATAGAACCAGGCCGCGACGGTCGCCATGCCCAGGGCCAGGGCTACCCAGATCAACCGCCGGCGAAGCTCCTCCAGGTGCTGCACCAGAGTCATCCGTTTGTCCTTCATGGGGCGGCCTCCTCCCCTCGCGCCCCCCCGGCTGCCCGCAACCGCTCGTAGTCTTCGCGGGTGTTGATGTTGCAGAAGATCACGCCGGGGTCACCGAATGGCCTGATCTCGGCCTCGACTACCCGGCGCACGGCCACATCCGGGTACAAGGAGATGATCCGGAGGTCCCGCTGACCTCCGGCCGTCAACCGGGCTTCGATGTGGGGAAGGCAGGAACGGGAGTACACGGCGTGAAGCGGCTCCAACCCGCCCTGGTGGGCGGGAACGACGACGTCGTATCCCGGCGCTTGCCGGGCCATGTACCCCCCCAGGTCAACACTGGCATATGGCATGTCGCAGGCGACCACGAGGCAGTACGGAGTGGTGGAGGCGGAGAGACCGGCGTGGATTCCGGCCAGGGGACCGTTCCCCGGAAAGACGTCGCGTACGACAGGCACCTCCAGTCCACGATATGAGTCTGGGTCGTTGGCCACCAGGACCAGGCGATTACAGAGGCGTTCCAGCCGCGCTAGCAGGCGCTGGACCAGGTTTTGCCCACCGATGGTGAGAAGGGCCTTGTTGGCTCCCATCCGGCTCGACTTCCCACCGGCCAGGATGACGCCGGTCATGGCCAGTCCCCCGCAGCCGGTTGGACTGTGCCCCTTCGGCGAATCGCCGGTCAAGGCGCACCAGCCCCCAGGAAGCGCCGTTCGATGAGGTCCACAAGACCGGTGGCGTCGTTCCACTCGAATACCGGGGCTGCGGCGGCTGCGGTCCCGTTCAACGGGACGTCGCTGGCGATGGCGAAGAGTTGTGGGTCCTCGGCGCAAAGGAGTTCCCGCGACCTCGCCGATCGTAGCACTTCGAGCTTGGGCAGGGGACCCCGCTTGAAGCCTTCGGTGACGATCAGGTCCACCCCGCGGACGCGGGCCAAGATGTCCCCCAGGGGGAGCTCGCCGGACAGCGACTCGATCATCGCCATCTTGTCCGGCGAGGCGATGACCACCACGTCGGCCCCGGCCTGGCGGTGGCGCCAGGTGTCTTTCCCCTCGTGGTCGACTTCAAAGCCGTGGACATCGTGCTTTACAGTGCCCACCCGGTATCCTCTGCGCTTCAGTTCTGTCACCAGCTTCTCGATGAGCGTGGTCTTACCGCTATTGCTCTTGCCGACCACGGAAAAGGCCGGAATCATGGCAACCTCTCCTCCGCGTTTAGGGGTCGATGCAAAAGGCCTGTACTACTGAGCCGGGCTGGGCGTCGCCGGAGTGTTCGGGGACGACGACGTATCCGTTGGCCAGGGTCATGGAACTCAAGACGCCCGGCCGCTGGGAGAAGGCGACGTCCGCCCGCCAGGTATCATCCTGCCTGTAGATGCGGGCCCGGAGGTAGCGGCGGACCCCCGACCCTTTTACCCCACTGTCCAGGGTCGTGAGGAGCATTTCCCGTCGAAAGGGCCGCCCGCGCATGAGGGTCAGGGCCGGGCGCACTAAGATCTCGAAGGCGGTCATCGCCGCCGCGGGGTTCCCCGAAAGCCCGATGACAAGGCCCTCGCCCCAACGCGCGGCCAGCACCGGGGTACCGGGACGCATCGCCACCCGCCAGAACAGGATTTCCGCCCCCAGATACTCCAGTGCCTCGGCGACAAGGTCGCGGGTTCCCACGGACACGCCGCCGGTGGTCAAAATGAGGTCGTTTCCACGGGCCCCGAGCAGCTTGCCTGCCAGCTCCGTACGGTCGTCCCGGGCGATTCCGTAGAGCCTGGGGGCGCCTCCCTCGCGCCGGACGTAAGCCCACAGGGCGTGGGCGCTGCTGTTTCTGATCTGGGCCCGTCCAGGGGGCGCCGTCGCGTCCACCAACTCGTCGCCGGTGGAGATGATCCCCACCCGCGGCCGGCCGATGACCGCCAACCGGGTCTGACCGAGGGCCGCCAGCAGGCCGATCTCGGCTGGACGAAGGACCGTGCCGGTCGGCAGGGCCAACGACCCGGCCCGAATGTCTTCCCCGGCCGGGGCCACATCGGCGCCGGACGGAACCGAGCCCGAGACCTCGATCCAATCGTCTCCGGCGACCACATTCTCCATCCGGAGAACGGCGTCGGCCCCCGGCGGGACCGGTGCCCCAGTGCTGATGCCCACAGCCGTTCCGGCCGTCACCGGCCCAGGTGGTGATTGCCCGGCCGCGAGATGATCGGTCACCTCCAGTCGGACCGGTGCCGCCGTGGACGCCAGGACGATGTCGGATGCCTTTACGGCATAGCCGTCGACCCCGGCCCGGTCGAAGGCTGGCAGGTCCTCCCCGGCCACGACGTCTTGAGCCAAGACCATCCCGTCCGCCTCCAGCAGGTCAACGACACGGACGGCGGCGGGCCGCACGTTGGCGGCGATGATGGCCTCCGCGTCCTCCACCCTGGTGAGTAGCCTTTCCGCAACTGCCTGTCCTCGTGCCATGAGCTG
>JAJZPE010000117.1 GCA_021811325.1 Bacillota bacterium | reverse complement strand
TCCGATCTAAGGTTACGGCCTGTCGGAATCGTCCCCGGTGACCCACGCCAACCCCATCTGGGGCAGGAACAAGATAGGCACCATCGGCCTTTCCTGGCCGGACACCGACAGCAAGGTCGTCGACCTGGAGACCGGTGAGAAGGAACTGGGCATCGGCGAGGTCGGCGAGCTCATCGTCCGCGGGCCGCAGGTGATGAAGGGCTACTGGAACCGGCCCGACGAGACGGCCAAGACCCTCAGGAACGGCTGGCTGTATACGGGCGACGTGGCCAAATTCGATGAGGAGGGCTACTTCGCCATCGTCGACCGAAAGAAGGACATGATCATCGCCGGCGGCTACAACATTTACCCGCGGGAGGTCGAAGAGGTTCTCTTCGAGCACCCGAAGGTGATGGAGGCGGCCGTGGCCGGCGTCCCCGACGCCTACCGCGGCGAGACGGTCAAAGCCTACGTGATCTTGAAGCCGGGCGAGACGGCCACGGCCGAGGAGATCATCGAGTTCTGCCGCGAGCGGATGGCCAAGTACAAAGCGCCGAGGATGGTCGAGTTCCGCGAGTCCCTGCCCAAGACGATGGTCGGCAAGGTGCTCCGGCGGGTCCTGGTCGAGGAAGAGAAGCAGAAGACGGCCAAGGCCGGCCCGGCTTAGGTGCCGCCGTGATCATCCTCTGCCGCAAGACCACTGTCACCTCCCAGCAGTTGCCCGACGGCAACCTGCTCCTGCACGGTCAGTTCGAGGACGAGAACCACCTCATTGACGCTCAGGTCACGGTAGACCGCGGGACGGGGCTCGTGACCTCGGCCTACGCGACCATGGGGCGGACCCCGTACGGAGAGGTCTGTCACCGTCCGCTGGCCGCGGCCGGGCAGTTGGTCGGCGTGACCATCGGCAAGGGGTCCTCTCGCCAGGTCGCGGCCATCCTGGGCGGCCCGAACGGGTGTACCCACCTGGTCGACCTGGTCATCGAGGTCTTCCGGGCCTACGTGCCGTCCCTCGCCCGCTTGGAGGAGTTCCGCCTGACCGACGTCTACACGGGGGAGGGGCTGCCCGCCGGGCAGGTGCGGGAGAAGGTCTTCGGCGATATTCGCGACCTTGGTCGCCGGGTCATCCCGGAGACGTGCGCCGCCTATCACGTCGAGGCCCAGGGCAAGGACAAGGCTAAGGACGAGAAGAAGGACCAGACCGCCTGAACCGCCTCTCGCGGAGCAGGTAGCCGGGGAGACAGACCGGGCGAAAGCGACTTTCGCCCGGTTTTTTGCCTCTTTCGCCTGGTTTTCCCTTGTAATTCAGCCAGGTTTAAGACAAAATGTGTCTTGTGGAAGCCTTCAACCAGGGGTGGAAACGCCCTAAGCCCCAGACAGGGGGGGCCTCATGCGCCTCGTCCGGGTGACATCCGAGCTACACGACAACTACAACCGGTTCGTCGCCGCTTCCCCCAAGGGTCACATCTTGCAGTCGTATGAGTGGGGCGAGATCAAGGCCAAGACCGGGTGGACGCCCATCCGGTTGCTGGCCGAGGACCACACGGGACCGCGGGCGGCGGCCCTCATCCTCCGGCGCGACGTGCCCTTCCTCCGGCGGACCATCTTCTATTCGCCGCGCGGGCCGGTCCTCGATTACACTGATACGGAGGCCTTCGATTTCCTCATCGACCAGGTCCGCCGGCTGGCCCCGGAGAACCGGGCGATCATGTGGAAGATCGACCCCGACGTGCCGGGGGACCGGCGAGACGTCGGGGCCTACCTGACCGGCCGGGGCTTCGTCCGCAATGAACGGGGGGCCGACTTCGAAGGCGTCCAGCCGCGCTTCGTCTTCCGCCTCCAGCTGGACAAGCCCATCGATGACATCTTCGCCTCCTTCGGCAACAAGACTCGGTACAACATCAGGCTCGCCGGGCGCAAGGGGGTCCGGGTGCGGGTGGGGGTCAAGGACGACCTGCCCCGGTTCTACGAGGTCCTCCTGGAGACGGCCACGCGGGACCGCTTTCTCGTACGGTCTTACGAGTATTTCGTCGACCTCTGGGACCATCTGGTGGAGCACGGGCTGGCCCGCCTCTTCGTGGCCGAACTGGACGGGCGGATGATCGCCGCCACCCTGGCCTTCATCTTGGGCGACAAGGCCTGGTACATCTATGGGGCCTCGTCGAACCAGGACCGGGAGACGATGCCCAACTACGCCCTGCAGTGGGCGATGATCCGCTGGGCCAAGGAGTCTGGGTGCACGATGTACGACTTCCGCGGGGTCTCCGGTGACCTGAACCCGGACAACCCCCTCTATGGCCTGTACCGGTTCAAAAAAGGCTTTTCGGGGCAGTTCACCGAATTCATCGGTGAATACGACCTCGTTTTCTCACCCCTGAGCTACTGGTTATGGGGTTGGGGTGAGCCCCTCTACCGCCGGACCCGGGGCCGGCTGGCGCAGTTGCGCCGGCGGCTGTCCAGGAGGGACAAGGAGTGATGGATGTGCAGAGCGGCCGCGGGCTGGAGCCAGGAGCGGCCACGGTCGTGCCCTCGCGGGGGCCGACCTGGATCGAAGTCAACCTTGATAGCGTCGCGCATAATCTGGGGGCAGTGAAGAAGCTCGTCGGCCCCAAGGTCGCGGTCATGGCCGTGGTCAAGGCCAACGCCTACGGCCATGGGGCCCCGACGGTGGCCCGTACCGCCATCGCCGCGGGCGCCTCGGCGCTCGGCGTGACCACCGTCGAGGAGGGCGCCGAGCTTCGGCGCGCCGGCCTCCGGGCCCCCATCCTGGTCGTGGGGGCCATCCTGCCGCAGGAAGCGGCGGCTGTCATCCGCCACAGCCTGACCCCGTCCGTCGGAAGCCTGGCCGTGGCCCAGGCAATCGATGACATCTCCCGGCAGATGCGGCGGAAGACCCGGGTCCACGTCAAGGTCGACACCGGCCTTGGACGGCTCGGGGTCAAGCACACCGAGGCCCCGGAGTTCGTCCGCCGCCTCAGGGAGTTCGACTGGATCGAGATCGAGGGCATCTACAGCCACTTCGCCACGGCCTTCCGGGACTTGGTCTATGCCCGGAGGCAATTGACCGCCTTCGAGCAGGCCGTGGCCAAGATCGAGGCCGACGGTCAGAAGATTCCCCTCAAGCACATGGCCAATAGTGAGGCCATCATCACCTTGCCGGAGAGCCGGCTGAACATGGTCCGGGTCGGCAACCTGATGTATGGGCAGAGTCCCGCACCGCTCCCGCCGGGCATGGAGCTCAGGCCGACCTGGTCATGGAAGGCGCGGGTCGTCCACCTCCAGACCGTCCAGCCCGGGGGCGGCGTCGGCTACGGCCGGGACTACGTCGCTCGGCGCGAGACGGTCGTCGCCGTGCTCCCCGTGGGCTTGGCCGACGGGTTCCGGGTCAGCCACATCCGGCGTCCGACCCGCCTGTCTGAATTGGGGCGGGTGATGGCCCGCGACGTCCTGGACTACCTGCGCCGCAATCGCTTCCCGGCCGAGGTCGTCATCAGGGGCCGTGCGGCCCCCGTCATCGGCCGGGTCGGCATGCAGACGTGCACCGTCGACGTGACCAGGATCCCCGGTGCCGAGCCGGGCGACGTGGCCACGTTATCCGCCCGCCGGGTCATCGTCGCCGAGCACATCCCGCGGGTCTATTCCGGAGCCCAGGCCGTCGCCGGGAGACCGGCCAGGGCGGCCGGCCAGGAAGCCGGTCAGCGACGCGAGGAAGAAGCCCGCGGCCCGGGCGGCCAGGGCGAGCGGCGCGGCGAGCGCCGCGACCGCGGTGGTCGCCGGGAGCGTGGCGAAGGCCGCGGGCGTCGCGAGGTCCAGGAACGCGGCGAAGGACGTCCAGAGGGCTTCCGCGACCGCGGACCGCGCGAGCAACGTGAGCAGCGACCTTTGAGCGAACCACGTGCACCTCGTGAGCAGCGACCTTTGAGCGAACCACGTCAGCGTCGGACTCAGGTCGAGGGCGAGCCGCGCGAGGAGACCGCCGCCGCGGCGCCCGCCGCCGAACACGAAGTCCCGCCCGAGCCAGTGAGGGAACGTCAGTCTGAAGCCCAAACCACCGTCCTTAGCGGCGAGAAGCTTTCCCGGCTGAAGTCGTCGGGCGGAGCCGGAGCCGGGGCCGGCGAGGGGGCCGAGCAGGCGGGGGTCGCGCCGGCCAAGCGGCCGTTCGGGGCGCGTAAGAAGAAGTCGCTCCGCGGGCCCAAGCGGCGCCGGCACACGCCCGGCAAGATCCGGTCGAGCTGACCTTCCTTTAGAGAGACACCGGGGGGAGACCCTGGGAGACCGGGGATGTTCCCGGCCGCCCGGCCGTTCGGCCGGGGACGCTGGGGGCGCCGGGGGAGGGAAAGAATGAGCCATCTCGTCGTCGTCGCCCTTGGCGGCAACGCCATTCTCAAGGCCAATCAGACGGGCAACTTCGAGGAACAGCTGGCCAACGTCTATGAGACGTCCGGCCCCATCGTCAGCCTTCTCCGTCAGGGTTATCAGGTCGTGGTCACCCACGGCAACGGTCCGCAGGTCGGCAACATCCTCATCCAGAACGAAGAAGCCAGCAAGGTGGTCCCGGCCATGCCTCTGGACGTCTGCGGGGCGGAGAGCCAGGGACTCATCGGCTACATGATCCAGCAGGCCCTGGGCAACGAATTGAAGCGGGCGGGACTCGACCGCCCCGTCGTCTCACTGGTGACCCAGGTCCTGGTCGACCCGGCCGACCCGGCCTTTCAGAAGCCGACCAAACCCATCGGCCCGTTTTACACCGAGAAGCGGGCCCAGCGGCTGATGGCCGAGCGGGGGTTCAAGATGGTCGAAGACGCCGGCCGCGGTTGGCGGCGAGTGGTCGCCTCGCCGGAACCGATGGCTATCGTCGAGGGGCCGGCCATCAAGGCCCTCGTCGCCGCCGGCGCCCTGGTCGTAGCCTCCGGGGGCGGCGGGATCCCGGTAGTCGCCCGCGATGGGCGGCTCGAAGGGGTCGAGGCGGTCATCGACAAGGACCTCGCGGCCATGCGCCTCGCCGCCGACCTCGATGCCGAGACGCTCCTCATCCTCACCGACGTGCAGGGCGTGGCCGTCAACTACGGCAAGCCGAACCAGGAGTTCCTGAAGGCCCTGACCCCGGCTGAAGGGCGGGCCTACATGGCCGAGGGCCACTTCAAGTCAGGCAGCATGAAGCCCAAGGTCGAAGCGGCCCTGCGGTTCGTCGAGTCGTCGTCCGACGGGCGGCGGCGGGCTGTGATCGGCTCCCTGGACCAGGCCGCCCTGGCGGCCAAGGGACAAGCGGGGACGTTGGTGCGGGCCTGAGCCCGCGACGCCAACGCGCCAAGCTTTATCAAGTCAAAGCGAAGGACCGGCCCATCGAGGGCCGGTCCTCTTGGTTTCGGTGTGCCAGCCTGTCACACCCGGTAGTCCCGGATGTGCTGAGTCTTCATGATGACGCCGGTGGCCGTCGAGACGGCGTCCGCTATCCTTTCGCGGGTGAAAGTAGAGAGCGGGACCGGGAGGCCGTCCGGCGGGAAGTAGCCGCACTCAGCGATTTCGGAGCCATCGGGGTGGGGGGCGCCCGCTACCAGTTCGCCCGTGAAGATGAAGACGTAGGCGTCGCGGTGGGCGAGGTGGTACAGACCCCGGAGGGTCGGTCGGACCTCGATGCCCAGTTCCTCGCGGACCTCCCGGACAACGGCCGCCCAGGCGGATTCGCCGTCTTCGACGACTCCCCCGGGCAGGGTCCATTTCTTCGGCCCGTAGGCCTGGTGGACCAGCAACAGCCGACCCTGGGCGTCCCGGATGACACAGCCCGCGGCGTCCCGCGTACGACCGGTCATCGGCCCTGCGCCCCCCGGGCGCCGGCGAGGACCTGTCGCAACCGCCCCAGCTGTCTCGCCAGGGCCTCGGGGTTGGAGCGGGCGTCAAGGACGCTCCCGCTGACACCGCCGTATTCCAGCGTCACCAGGTTGACCGGCGCCCTTTCGAGGACGAAAGCAAGGGCGGCGTAGTCATCCTCGTCCATCTCGACGTGCTTGTCCCGCAGTTCACCATCAACCGTTGCCGTGCCCACTACGTGGACCTCGTCGACCAAGTCCAGGGGTAGGGCGGAGAGATACGCGGAGGGCCGTTGCTCACGGTGCCAGGCGGCGATGCGGACGTGGGCGAGGTCGAGGAGAAGCCGGGAACCCGTGGCCGCGAGCGCCGCGGCGATATAGGACGGGTCGGAGATGAAGTCGGGGTTCCGGGGACGCCCGCGCACCGGCCGGTAGGAGTGCCCGTTCTCAAGGTGGACGGGCATCCCGGCGGCTTCGCGCACGGCGGCCACGTCGGCGGTCAAGGCCTCGAGGAAGGCGGCCGGAGACAGCGTCTCCGCCTCCATGGAGAAGTGCTCGAGGTGTGCCGACACGTAGGCCGACGCGGTGGCGGCCAGGGCCGCCCGCAGGGCCGCCGGGCCGAAGACGGCGCGGAAGCCGGGGTTCCCGGGGCGGGCCCCGTGCCCCAACCCGTGCAGGATGAGGGGTTTGTGACTCCGGGCCGCCGCATAGTCGTCCCAGAACTCCGGCCGGTCGAACTCAGAGACCTTGATCACGTCGACGGCCCCGCCGTCCGCCATGAGCCGTCTCATCAGGGCCTGGGAGTAGTTCGCGGCCAGCAGCGGGACCGTGGGCGCCCCGGGCGAACGGGCCGCCGCCACTGAACCCGCCGGTGCCACTGAAGCTGCCTTCGCAACCACGCTGTCACGCCTCTTTCACCCCAATCGCGCTGCTTGATAGACGCGGCGGCGCGGGCCGAAGTTCCCGGCCGCCGCGTCCATCCCGCCGCCTTCCCGCCGGGCGGGCATAATAGTCTGTGGACTCCAGGCGGGCGACGGAGGCGCGGCATGGCCGATATTGACAACACCCTGGTCGAGCGGTTGATAAGGAAGGTCGAGGGACTCTCCCTGGCCATGGAGAAGATGAAGTTGGCCGAGTATGTCTACCTTCTCCAGCACCCGTGGCGCCTGCTCTACGTCAACTTCATCGGCGGGGTGGCCCGGGGCTTCGGCGTAGCCGTGGGCTTCACCCTGATCACCGGCATCGTCCTTTACCTGCTGCAACGCCCGCTGCTGGCGCGCCTGCCGTATATCGGCGGCGTCATCGCCGAACTGGTCAGGATCGTCAACACCAAGCTCGGGCAGTAATAACCAGAACCAAACGCCAGGAGAAGGGAGCGGGGACAACCATGGCCCCATTCGACCGCGAAGGCATCCGGAGGCACCTCCTCGACCGGCAGAAGGAGCTGCGGCGGACCATCGGTGCCATCAAGAAACGCAGTTTTGACGAGGGCGAGCAAGCCTCGGTGCAGGAGCTCTCGTCATACGATAACCACCCGGCCGACCTCGCCAGCGAGACCTTCGAGCGGGAGAAGGAC
>JAJZPE010000116.1 GCA_021811325.1 Bacillota bacterium | reverse complement strand
TCTGCCGCGGACGGCCTCCATTATCTCCTCCTGGAGTTGGGCACCGCGCTCGTCGGCCTCGCCGAAGCCCTGGGTGACCAGGACCACGGCCTTGACGCCCACGGCCGCGCAGTCGCGGACGGCCGCCGGCGCCAGTTCCCTGGGGAGGGTGATGATGGCCTGGTCCGGCACTTCAGGGAGGTCGCGGACGGAGGGGTAGCACTTGATGCCGAGGATCTGGTCGGCCTTCGGGTTGACCGGGTAGAGCCGTCCCGGGTAGCCCATGTTCAAAAGGTTCTCGAGGATGTTGAAGGCGCCTTCGCCGGTCGTCCTTGATACTCCGATGATGGCTACGGACCGTGGGTTGAAGAACAGTTCCATCAGGCTCGGGTCATAGGCTGCTGCCCTGTCGATGGCCGTCGTCGATGCACCTCCTGGTGGTGGGTGTGGCGCTCATGCGGGTGCCACGCTCATATGGGTGTCCCGCTGTGACGAACTGCCTCAGCCCTCCCCGGTGACGGATTCTCTCCCCCGGGGCGGACGTCCTCCCGGACGGTGGCGGTTTTGCCGGGTGCCGGGCGGCGCGGAAGGTGAACCCCGGTCCATCCAGAATCCGTGAGAGGTTGAAATCAAGTGAAGTCGGACGCGTGAGGTGCTCGCCTTGGAACGCAAGCCCGATTCGGCGGTTGACTGGGGAGTCATGGGCGGACCCGGCTGCTTCGCCGAGGTCAACGGAATCAAGCTGCACTACGACGTCTATGGGGACGGCCCGCCGCTCCTCCTGATCATGGGTCTGGGCACGCCGATGTGGGCCTGGGAACCGCAGGTCCGCGATCTCTCCAAGGACTTCAAGACCATCGCCTTCGACAACCGCGGGGTCGGTCGCTCGCCCCTGCCCGCCGCCCCGTTCGGAATCGACGACATGGCCGCCGACGCCGTGGCCCTGCTCGACCACCTTGGCATCATGAAAGCCCATGTGATGGGGGCCTCCATGGGCGGCTTCATCGCCCAGACCATCGCCGTCAAGTACCCGGAGCGGGTGGACCGGCTGGTCCTCGCCTGCACCGCTTTCGGCGGGGCCGAGCAGGTCCCCGCGGAGCCCTGGGTGTATCAGGAGATGGTCAAGCCCCGGGACTACTCGTCGCCAGAGGACATGCAGCAAGGAGCGATGATCCTCTTCAGCGAGAAGTCCCTCGCCATCCAGTTCGACAAACTCGTGGCCTGGGCGCGGCGGCAGGCCGCCGATCCGGTCACGCCGGAGGCAGTCATGGCCCATTTCGGGGCCTGCCTGAACTTCGACCGGTCGGGCGACGTCGGGGCCATCAAGGCGCGCACGCTGGTCATCGGCGGCGACAAGGACATCCTCATCCCGCCCGAGAACTTCCGCCGTCTCGCCGGCCGCATCCCGGGGGCCGAGCTGATCGTCTATCCCGACTGCGGCCACGGGTTCACGGTGGAGGTCGCCGACGACGTGAACCGTGACGCGCTGGCCTTTCTCACCGCCCCCTGAACGTTCCCCCAAGACCCCTTTGGCGTCGAACGATTTTTTTCGACCGGCGGGAGGAGTCCCCGAGGGTCTTGGCGAACACCTGTTCGATGCATGATAAGGGGGTTGCCACCGTGACTTCGAAAGAGCTTCTTCGCGAGTGGGAACAATGCCGGGCCGGTCTCCGTAAACTAGCTGAAGCCATTCCGCCGGGAAAAGAAGACTTTCGTCCGGCGCCGGGGACCATGTCCCTCGGGGCACAGGTCCTCCACGTGGCCTCCGCCGACAAGACGGCCGTCGACGCGCTGACGGTGACCCCGGGCAAGTGGGAATGGCGCACGGGCGTCGACGCCGAGCACTACCCGGCGGTTCAGGACATCCTCGCCGTCCTCGATGAGCAGTCGGCCAAGACCAGGGCTTACCTTGCCTCGCTGGGCGACGCGGGCGTCACGGCGAAGATCAAAGCCCCGTGGGCCGAAATGACCACCGAGCAGTTCTTCGTCGACTGGATGATCCACGAGGCCCATCATCGCGGTAACCTGGTGACGAGCTTGCGGGTGGCCGGGGTGACCCCGCCGAACATCTGGGGTTGAGATCGGTCCCCTCCCAACCTGAGTTAGCGACTGCCCGACGAATCACGGCCGGGTATCCGCGAAGCAAGGAGCAGGCGCCTAACCTGAGGCACCTGCTTCTTCTGTCGACCTGACCATTGGTTACGTCACCGGGGCAAATGATTTTTTCCACCTCAGTCGAGCGGAGGTCGATCGGAACGGCTTGGCCTCCCGGGACTTGAGACTCACCGTCAGGAGAAGTTCCGATCTGGGTCCTGTCGGCCTGGCCATTAGGGATGAGGATGCCCAAGCGCTTTCACGGAGTCAGGGTACCGGAGATGATGATGAGCATGTTCTCAACCTCCACACCTCGCCTTGTGGCCAACGATGCCGGCTTCGTCGCCGCGAATAGCGTCTTCGCCCTGACCCGAAGCCGACCCAGCGTCAACCGCTTGGAGGTGGCTGCGTCTGCTCTTACAAGCTTGGCCCAACTTAGCGCCGAGATCGAGGGCCACCCGCTGGGAGGGGGAGCGCTCAAGTTCGAGCCGGGAGAAGCCCGCAAGTGGTTGTTGCCCTATCGGCCAGGGTCCGGTTCGCCCGCCCAGCCAAGTCCGCGCGTTCTAGGGGAGATTGATGAGCTATGCCGCGCCCGGTCCCCTGAGCGGGAATTCGCCGGGGGCATCGGCGCCAAGAAAGTAGATGTCTCCTGGTCTACTGAGGAGGCCGGCCTGCTGCTGGCAATCTCGGTCCAGCGTCTCTGACGCCTTGGCGTTCAGAGGGAGGAGAGCAGTCTGGAAGAGCACTACATCATCCTGATCCCCGCAATCAATGACGGCCGGCCGGTCCAGATCCCGGACAAGGCCGGCCTTCCCCACCCCGTTCTTAAGAGGGCCGCATCAACTCAACTGGGGGTCCGGCCCGCAACATGCATATGAGCATGGCCGTCACCGACTACCCGACGGCCTTCGCCGAGGGTTGGGGCGAACACTTCCAGACCATGGCCGTGGACGCCACGGCCAACCCATACCTGAGGGGGCTGGCCCGCGCGGATGGGTCGGACCTCATGGCCTCGTGGCACAGCCGCGTTGACGGCTGGCTGCGGACGGCCGGCGTCCGTCGGAACCTGCTGGCCCACCGAAAAACGCCGCCGGCCGCATCCATGTTCTGCGTCGACCCTTACGATGTCTACCTCGACCACGAGACCTCGGCCTCCTTCGTAGTCGACGAACTCAAGGGCGGCCAGGAGATGCTGGCCTGCGAAGGGTTCGTGGCCACCCTCTTCTACCGTCTGGCCACGAGTGAGCGACTCGGCGCGACGTACCGCGAGCCCTCGTTCTATGTCCGGTTTCGATTGTCCGAGGAACCGCCGGAGATCACCGCCCCTGAGGAGACCTTCGGGCCCGTCGAGAACGCCTATCTCAAGCTCATCGCGGCCATGCGGGAGCTGGCCCGAAGGCCTCTGTCAGGGAACAATGCCGAAGGGGCCAGGGTGTTCGGACTAAGCTTGGTCCTTTAGCCCAATGGTGTCCAGGAGTTCAGACATGGCCGAGATAGTGGCGTCCGGCGCCGCGGCGGCGATGGTCTCAGGGGCAAGGCGGCTCCAGCCGACGGCCACGCTCCTGACCCCGGCCGCCCTGGCGGCCAGGATGTCGGCCAAGCTGTCGCCGACCATGACCGCGCTCGCCGGCTCCACTCCCAGGCGGCGCAGGGCCTCCAGCAACGGGCCGGGGTCGGGCTTGTGCGCGGGGCAGTCCTCCAGGCCGATGACGACGTCGAAGAACGTGGCCAGTCGGAAGAGGTTGAGCCCCTTCTCCACCGTGTGGCGGATCTTCGACGAGACGACCGCCAGCCGCAGGCCCCTGTTCCTCAAGGCTTGCAGCGTGTCGGGTACCCCGGGGACCAGCTTGACCAACCGGTCGTGCTCGGCCAGGTTGAACTGCCGGTAGACGGCGATGAGCTCGTCCACCCGGCCGGCGGACAGGTCCCGCATGGTCACCACCAACGGCTCGCCGAGGCGGGCCAGGATGTCCGCTTCGTCCATGTCCCTGCCGAGACAGGTCCGCGCAGTGTGCCGGTATGAGGCGACGATCAGTTCAATCGTGTCGAGCAGCGTCCCGTCGAGGTCGAAGAGGACCGCCCTGACCCGACCGGGGGGCGCGTCCCGGGCGGTCGTCTGCCGGGTGGTCGCGTTGGGGTCGGTCACTGGCGTATCCTCACTCCGACCCGTGCCCGCCGAGGAGCAAAGCGCCCCAGAACTGCTTGAAGCCCTCGACGTAATCGTCGGCGGTGATGGCGATGCTCTTCGGACCGGTCTTCTTGACCTGTGGGAAGAGGGTGGCCGTGGCCACCGCCCCGCTGACCTTGAAGTGGACTTCAAAGGTGAACGGCGGCTTGAAGCCGAGGTCGGCCAGGGAGACCCGGGGCCGCTCCTTCTGGAGCCGCTCGGCGGCCGACCGGGCGGCTTCCCGGATGAGTTCAGCCGTCTTCTTCGGCGGGAAGACGTCGGACACGTGTCGGTTGACCGAGGTCTTCACGGTCACCGTCTGGACCCCCGGGATGCACTCACGGGCCTCGGCCCCCACCTTGTCGTCCCCGGTCACAAGTAAGACGGGCACTCCGAAGGCCGCGGCCAGGCCGGCGTTGACCCCGCTTTCGCCGAGGACGCGGCCGTTGACCCGCAACTCCTCCACGAAGCGGCTCATGAAGCTGTGGTTCAGCGTGCCGTCCGTTCCGCCCTCGCGCGAATGGTAGGCCACGAGGAAGGCCCCGTCGAAGCCCCGGTCGACCCCTTCCATCTGGCAAAGCTGCTTGTTGTCACCGGAGATGAGGTGGGCCCGGGCGTCGAGCTCCTCGACGAGGATATTGGTCATCGGGCCGTGGCCGTCGTTGACCAGGACCTCGGTGGCCCCACCGGCGAAAGCCCCGTCGATGGCTGCGTTGACGTCGCCGGTCATCAGCCGGCGGAACCGGGTGTACTCGTTGGACGCCGGGTCGACGTGCTTCCGGACGGCCACGCCGGTCGCGCCCTCCATGTCGGACGAGATGTAAATCCGCAATCGGAACGCCTCCCTTTTTCGCGCGCCTTGGTAGCTGGCGTCAATGCCAAACGGTGGCGGGATTCGCCGTCAGGCTGGGCTTTCCTGCTCCGCGCCACAACATCAGAAGCGAAGAACCCGGCCCATGCGCGGGCCGGCCACTCAAGCCATCAGATTTCCGTCCCTGAACTCGTACGTCCTCCCCACCTCCGGCCAGACCACCTCGGGCCAGCTCCGCTCCGTTCGGAGGAAGAAGTCACGGCTCTCCGTGTGTACGGGGATGAGGTAACGCGGGGCGATGGTCCGGATGAGCCCCTCGAGGCCAGGGCCGTGGATGTGCCCCGAGGCGTGGAAGCCCCGTTCGTGGTCGGGGTCGCCGGCCATCCGCAGCCCGAAGTGAGTGACCCAGTTGCGCAGACGGGCGAGGTCGATGGCCATCTCCTCGCTATAGGCCTCGCTCGAGGAGTAGACATACGTCCCGCCGGCCGGCCGTATGTCGACCAGTTCGCCGAGGTCGAAGAAGCTGAAGCAGAGGATGTAGCCGCCCGGGTCGGCGGCCACGTCGCGGGCCACCCGGACTTTGTCCCCGAAACGTTCGAGGAGGACCCGCTCCCACGTCTCGCGGTTCAGCTTGGCCTCGCCATAGACGACGAAGGCGTCGTCGGTCAACGGGTTGGGCGTCGCCGGGTCGGCGGCGGACATCGCCTCCAGGAGGAAGGCGTCTTTGGCCGTGACCGCCAAGCGCCGGCCAGTCTCACGGGCGATCTCCAGGAAGGTGATCAGCCGCTCGACATTGCGCGGGCCGAAATCGGCCACGACCAGACCGCGTTCGGCGCGGACGGCCGCCCTCGCCCGCTCGTGGACCTCTTCCTCGGCCACCGGCTGGGCCGTCCCCGGATGGGTGCCCTCGGAGATGAGGATGAGAGGCCGGAGTTTCGCACATTCGTCGCGGAAGAGCTCGGTCTGCCCGCGGCCGCGCCCGTGCAGTCGCAGGTCCCCGGTGTAGACGACCCAGCCCTCGGAGGTCTCGATGGCAAAGGCCCCCGCCCCCGGGACGGAGTGGTCGACCGGAAACCACTTTATGTTAAGGCCGCCCACGGCGAAGGGATTGGGACCAGCCGCGGGGTCGGCCCCGGCCGCCCGCAGTTCCTGCGGCTCCATGGCCCGTGTGCGCCCGCCCCGGGCCCAGAAGGGCTTGAGGGCGTCAGGGACCGGCCGGTCGACCACCAGGAAAGGCCGCTGCTTGTAGGGCACCTTCTTGTAGTTGGTCGTCGTCAGCAGCCCTTGCTTGGGCTCCCGCAAGGTCGCGTAGCAGATCTCGCGCTCGAGGTCCGTGGGGGCCGAATCCTGCGTGGCTTTGGCCACGACGGCCGTGACTAGACCGGTGTAGACGGGTATCGCCGGGTCGAGAAAGGAGATGTAGGCCGAGTGGTCGAGGTGGGCGTGGGTCAGGAGGACCCCGTCGGCCTTGACCTCGCGGAAGCCCGGCGCTGTCCGGTAGCGGTCCCATAACCTCCATTCGGGCAGGTCAAGGTCCCGGCGATAGAGGCCGGCCAAGGGCGGCAAGAGCCCGAACTCCAACAGGTCGACCAGCCCCAGCGCCGAGCGGGGCTTGAGGAACTCCTCGAAGAACCGGCCGCGGCCGGCGAAGCCCATGCCGAAGTCAAGGAAGACGGCCGTCCCCTCGGACTCGAGGAGGACCTTGTTCCCCCCGATGACCCCGGCCCCATCGTAGACGGTAATCTTCAATCCCACGGCCCTCACCCCTAAATCCCATCCGTGTGTCGCAATCGCGATGCTCGGCGGCGCACCGTCAGGCCGTCAACTCTCCTTTCGAAGGATTCGCGCCACGTCGTGCGTTTCCCTCCGGCCCGGCCGTTATCCACCGGCTCGCAAGATGGGGCGGGACCGTAGGCATCCATCATGCAAAGGCTGCAAGCGCTTCCAATTGTCTGGCGGGTTACTCCAGCTTTCCCGCATATTTCAGGCCTCCTCAAACAGGACCAGTCCTGTTCATAAAATGATAACCTGTGCTATAATGGGGCGAGCGTGGCTTACGTTGTAGTTGAGATAACCGCTGGACGGTGGCGAATTTTCTAAATTTACCGTTTACCCCCCCCCGTGGCGGATTGACGCCGCCACCTCAATCGCACCCAATAGGACCGGAGGCTCAGTCTCATGAGTGTCGTCGGCAACAAGGAGGCCGCGTTCTCGGCTGACCGCGCCGTCCTCCGTCAATTGATGGGCGAGGAATGGTTCGCCGAGTTGCTCCGTTTCGTCCGCGAGGCCCGCTTCGGCAGCTTCACCGTGGTCCTTCAGGACGGTAAGGTCATCGGCTATGACGAGCTGATCAAGCGCCGCAGCACCCCCGGGAAGGCGTCTTGAGCCCGCGGCGCCGAGTCACCCGGCGAGAAGCTTTGCGAAATCGGGAATAACGGGCCGACCGAAGAACGG
>JAJZPE010000115.1 GCA_021811325.1 Bacillota bacterium | reverse complement strand
CCGAAGATGATCGTCCGCATGTGACCGAAAAAGAGCGCCCGGTCCATGCGGCTTTGGATCTTGTCGAGGGCGTCGAGGAGGGTGGGCCCAGTGTCGTGGTGATTGAAAAACCCAATGCCAGCGCCTCCCCCGGCCCCGCCGGCCCCCCCGGACGGGCTGCCGCCCGACGCCTTCATCATCGCCGGCTGGGGGATTTGAAGGGTGACCGAATACCCGCCTTCCGGGGCCTTATCGATGGCCATGCCGAGGACAAAGGCCCGGGTGGTGACGGGATGGTAATCCCAGCACCCGGCCTGCAGGGCCAGGACGAACGCCGCGGCCATGAGGGCGGGCAGGCGCCGGCATAAAGCCGACCTCATGGGGCGCCTCCCCCGCCGTCCCCGCGCCGCGCCTCGGGTGCCGCCCCTTTCGGCGGCTGCGCGGCGGGCTGGTCGTACCGGCCCCGCTTGACCCGGTCCTGCGGGTGGATGTAGCCCGGGCGCCTCTTCAAGTGGTACAACGCCGCCCGGATGAAGTTGTCCTTTTGACCGGTGGATGACGGAGGTGCGTTTGGCGCCGTGTAAGGCACTCCCAGCGAAGTGAGCCCGGACACGTGGGCGATCAAAAGGACAGAATAAAGGACCAGTCCGTAGATGCCAAGGAGGGCAGCGGTGAAGACCGACCCCCACAGGAGTACCCGCCAGGCCAGGCTCATCTCGATGCTGGGAGGGGTGAAGACGGCGACGGCCTGCAGGGCGATGATGATGACCATGACGTCGCTGATGATCTTGGCCTGGACCGCGGCCTGGCCGATGACCAGGCCGCCGACGGTGCCGATGGTCGGGCCCATCATCCCCGGCAGCCTCAGCGTGGCCTCGTGGAGGATCTCGAAGACCAGGAGCATCAGGATCACCTCGACGATGCCCGGGAACGGCACTCCCTCCCGGGACCCGGCGATGCTGATGGCGAGGTCGGTGGGGATAAGCTCGGGATGCACGTCGATCAGGGCCACATATCCGGCGGCGAGGAAGAGGACGAGGAAGCTGGCGACGAGGCGGACGATCCGGGTCAGGGTCACGGTCATGTAATTGTGGACATAGTCGTCCGTCGTCCGGTAGAAGTCGCGGATGGTGGCCGGGGCGATGAGGCCGAAGGCGCTGCCCTCGACGAGGAGCAGCAGTCGTCCGTCCAAGAGCTCCCGGGCCGAGAAATCGGGTCGCTCCGTGCCCCTTATGAGAGGGAACAGCGTCCAGGGGTCATCCTTGAGGTAATACTCGATTTCGAAGCTCTCGATGACCCCGTCGACCTTGATGGCCTTCAACCGCTGCCGGACCGTGTCCACGAGGGCCGGGTTGGTGAGTCCGTCAATCCAGATGATGGCCACTGTGGTGTGGGTGCGTTGACCCACGGAGGTGGTCTCGACGCGTAGCGCGGGATCCTTGACGTGCCGGCGGACCAGGGCCAGATTGGTACTGAGGGTCTCGACGAAGCCTTCCCGACTGCCGCGGGTGCTGCGCTCCGTTTCGGGGTGGGTGACGGCCCGTTTCTCCCAGCCGCGGGTGTCGATGCTGAGCCCCTGGCCGGCGCCGTCGACGAAAAGGACCGTGCTCCCCGTGCAATAGGCCATTTCCGCCCGGTGGAAGCGGTCTTCGACCTTGACCTGGCCGATGGTCAGGACCCGCTTACCCAGGTCCACGGGGGAGGAGAAGTCCGACGAGGTTACCGCGTGGCCGCCATAACCGCCCGCCCGGATGATCGGGGCGATGATGTGCTGGTCGATGAGGGACTTATTGACCAGTCCGTCCACGTAGACGAGGAGCATATGGACCTTCTCGGGGCCGGCCTCGAACTCCCGGATGATCACGTCGGCGTTCCCGCCGGCCCCCGCCTTCAGCCTCTTCTTGACTTCGTCAAGGCTCTTGGGGATGGGGTCGTCCGGCTGCCCCCCGCCGGAACTGCCGCCCGACCCGTCGCCCGAGCCGGCGTCCGGGGGCTGGGACCACGACTTTCTCGATTCGCCGTCGCCCGGCAAGGGTTTTCCCGCCGGGCGAGGGGTGATCGCTTTAAGAGATTCCGGCCTTAAGAAACGCCCTTCCCGCGGCAAGCTGACGCCCTCCCGTGTCCAGGCTACGACCGCTGCGGCGTGTCGGCCGGGTCGCCTGGGGAGCCCGGCTCCTGGTAGTGTGCGTCGAAAAGGGTCGACCAATGCGGCCCGTGGTCCCCAGCCCGTAGCCCGTAGCCCCTCCGTCCCCCCCGCGGCGGTATAATAGACTCTGGTGGGTGGGCGAGGGGCGTGCTTGGCCGTGACCAGACCGGCCCGGGCCAGCTCCCCGCGCTGTTCACCCGACGAACCCCGAGTTCAAGGAGGCTTCAGAATGCCCAGGGAGCGTAGGAAAGCGGAACCCTTCAAAATCAAAGCCGTCGAGCCCATCAGGATGAGCACCCGGGCCCAGCGGGAGAAGGCCATCGCCGAGGCGGGCTACAACACCTTCCTCCTCAAGTCGGAGGACGTCTACATCGACCTCCTCACCGACAGCGGAACTTCGGCCATGTCCGACAACCAGTGGGCCGGCCTGATGATCGGCGACGAGGCCTACGCCGGGTCGAGGAACTTCTTCCACCTCGAGCAGGCCGTCCGGGAGACATACGGGTTCAAGTACATGGTCCCGACCCACCAGGGCCGCGGGGCCGAGAACATCCTCTCCCAGGTCCTCATCACCCCGGGGACCTACATCCCCGGCAACATGTACTTCACGACGACCCGCGCCCACCAGGAGAAGAACGGGGCCACCTTCGTCGACGTGATCATCGACGAGGCCCACGACCCCGCCGCCCGTCTGCCCTTCAAGGGCAACGTCGACCTGAACAAGCTGGAGGACCTGATCAAGAAGGTCGGACCGGACAAGATCCCCTACATGAGCCTGGCCGTCACGGTAAACATGGCCGGGGGCCAGCCGGTCTCGATGGCCAACCTCAAGGCCACCCGCGAGCTCTGCCGGCGCTACGGCGTGCGACTCTTCTTCGACGCCACCCGGGCGGTCGAGAACGCCTACTTCATCCAGCGGCGCGAGGAAGGCTACAAGGACCGGAGCGTCGCCGCCATCCTCAAGGAGATGATGTCCTACGGCGACGGCTGCACGATGAGCGGCAAGAAGGACAACCTGGTCAACATCGGCGGCTTCCTGGCCATGAACGACTATGGCCTGTGGCAGAAGGCCGCCTCGCTCCTCGTCCTCTACGAAGGCTTCCCGCACTACGGCGGTCTGGCCGGCCGGGACATGGAGGCCATGGCCCGCGGGATCCACGAGATGGTCGACGACGACTACATCGCCTACCGCGTCCAGCAGGTCGAGTACCTGGGCAACCAGCTCCTCGACGCAGGCGTCCCGATCATGGAGCCCATCGGTGGCCACGCCGTCTACCTCGACGCTAAGCGCTTCCTGGCGCACCTCCCGCAGACCTCGTATCCCGCGCAGGCCCTGGCGGCGGCCCTCTACGTCGACTCGGGCGTCCGGGCCATGGAGCGCGGCATCGTCTCCGCCGGCCGCGACGAGTCCGGCCACGAGCACGTGCCCAAGCTCGAGCTGGTCCGTCTGACCATCCCGCGCCGGGTCTACACCGACCGGCACATGGACGTCGTCGCCGACTCGGTCGTCAGCCTTTACGAGGTCCGCGACCAGATCCACGGGCTGAAGTTCGTCTATGAGCCGCCGGTGCTGAGGTTCTTCACGGCGAGGTTCGAGCCGCTGGGCGGGAAGCTGACCGGCTGACGTCTCTCCGGCGGCCGATGGTTGAACAGGCAAGGTCGAGAAGGTCCTGACCGCTCCCGCCGGAGGGATGACCATGATCGTCGCTATCGACATCGGGAACACGTGCGTCAGCGTCGGCTTATTCCACCGGCCGGGCGAGATCGAACCCTTCGAGGTCCGGCACATGCGTACGTCGTCTCAGCCCGACGACTTCACCGGCCTTCTGGCCGGGCTGCCGAACGTCGAGCGCCTGTTCGTGGCCAGCGTGGTGCCCAACGCGACGGCCGCCCTGATCACCGCCAGCAGGCTGCCGGTGGTGACCATCACCCCGCGCGGGGACCTCGGGTTGCGCCTCGAAGGCGTGGACTATCGCGAGCTCGGGGCGGACCTGTTCGTCAATGCCGTCGCCAGCCGCCGCCTCTTCGGCGACGACATCCTCAACGTTGACCTCGGGACGGCCTCGACCTTCTGCGTCATCAAAGAGGGCCTCTATCGAGGCACAACCATCGTCCCGGGGCTCGAGATCTCCCTGCGGGCCCTGACCGAGGGCACGGCCCTGCTGCCCCGGGTCGAGGTCAGGCGCCTGGACCGGCTCATTCAGCAGAAGACGGGGCCATGCATGCAGACGGGCGCTTATTACGGACACCTGGAGTTGACCCGTGGGCTGATGGCCAGGGCGCAAAGGGAGTGGGGCGATTTGGAGGTGGTGCTGACGGGCGGCATCGGAGCGCTGCTCCGGGCCGACCTGGGCGACGACGTCGATCATTACGAGCCGAACCTGACCCTCAAGGGAATATCATTGATCGCGGGGCAACTTTAACTGCGGCGAACGGAGCGGACCAGCCCGAACCGGCAGGCACCAGTCGGGCCCGACCGGGCTGGTCGGACGGGAAAACGGTGAATACGTGGGGTATCCCCGGCGGGAACCCCAACGGAGGGAGAAACATGCACCTGAGTACCAGGCAGACTGTTTTAGGCGGGCTCATGGTGGCGATGACGGCGGTCCTTGGGCTGACCGGGGTGGGGTTCATCCCGGTGCCGATCCCGGTGGTCGGAGCGGCTACCATCATGCACATACCGGTCATCCTGGCCGCCATCTTCGGCGGCCCCGTGGTCGGTGGCCTCGCCGGGTTGGTCTTCGGTCTCTCTACCCTGAAGTACGTGCCGGACCCCCGGGTCGTGCTGCCGGCCCGGATTCTCATCGGGGTCGTTGCCTACTACGTCTACGTGGCCGTCTACCAGAGACTGGGTCACGGCAAGCGGACGGCGGCCGGCGCGGGCGGCGCGGCGGCCGGGGTCCTCGGCTCGCTCACCAATACCGTCGGCACGTTGGGGCTGGCCGTCCTGTTCAAGTGGCTACCGTTGAAGGCGGCTATGGTGGCTGCCGGCGCCAACGGGGTGCCCGAGTTAATCCTCTCCGGGTTCGTCACGGCGGCCTTGATGCCGGCGTTGCTGCCGGCTCTGGCCCATTGGGAGGCGGGAAAACATGGAGGTTGAGGCTCGCAGGGCGCAGCCGTAGCGGCAGGAGGAATCCACGGTGCAAGACATCGTCCAACGCTACATCAATCACATGAAGGAGAAGCACGGCGTATCCGCGGCCATGGCCGCGGGCTCCTACGTGACCGGCCGGATGGGGCCGAACTCAGACATCGACCTCTTCTTCATCTGGCCGCGTGAGTATGAGGCCATGCGCGGCCGGGAGTACTTCGAGGGCCTGGAGTTCGAATACTTCATGTCGCCGGAGTGGAAGTTCTACGACCGCATGAGGAGCGACCCGGTCTCCGTTAGCGTCTACTCGCAGGCCAAGGTCATCCACGACCCCGAGGGCCGGCTCCAGAAGATAATCGACACGGCCAAGGAGAAGGCCGCGGAGCGGCCGCCCACCCCTGACGAGGACCTCCGCCGGGACCTCAAGTTCTGGCTCGAGACCATCCGCCGGGACGGCGAGGACCTCTTCGACCGGGAATCCTTCGACAACCTCACTTACTTCATCGGGGCCAACCTGCCCCGGATGACCGAGTTGGCCGGCCGGTTGAAGGGGGCCCCTCCGGTCTACGGCAAGTATGGGGTCGACGAGATAGAGGCTGCCGACCCGGCCTATGGCGCCCTTCTGCGTGACCTGCTCCGGTCGGCCCCGTCCGACTGCGACCGCCGCGAGGCGTGGGTCAGGCTCTGCTCATATCTGGAGGGGCAGCTGGGCGAGGTGGACGTGGCCCAGTACTTCAGCCTGCAGAAGCTCTAGCTTCGCCGCCAGAGTGGCTGGCTTGACCGGCTCCTCTTCGCCCCGCGGCCCGAGTCGTTTCTTCCGACCACCAACACCGAGTATGTCAGGAACCTCGTCGGAGCGGCTCTGGCCGAGGGCGTCAAGCGGTTCGTCATCGTCAGCACCGCCCCTCCGCTCGCCGCCGAGGCCTCCCACAACGCGCTGAAGCCCTTCCGTCGCGGCCTGCGGCCGCCGGGCGGAAGGGCTTTCCTTTTCGGGGCGCGGGCTTTCAGTTGCCCAGATTCCAAAGACGCGGGCTTATGCCCCCGACCGACAGAAATGTGATGGCCTAGGCAGGAATGTCCTCCAGGACAGCGAATCATGCAAAAAACCTAAGGGATGGCTATTTCAGTCCTAACGTGGCTCTTATCAACCTCTGCATATTCAGCTCGGCCACCGGGTTTTCTCTATTGCCACCGTCCGCGCAGATTCCCTTAGTGAACACAGGGGGTGAGGATGGGCTCAGGGTGGCTGGGCGGCCGGGCGGCCGGGCGCCGGCGTGGCCAGACGTTTCCGAGTTGTTTCGCTTCATGCCGAACGGCCCCACGTTCTCCAGATGCGGCAAAGAACGATGCTTGAACACATGGAGGGGAAGAGAGTGAGCCATCTCCGGAAAGCCCGTGGCCGCGCGCTGGTCGCGGCTCTCCTCGCGGTCCTGCTGGTCCTGACCCTGTCCGCCGGTTGCGCCAAGAAGCAGGCCGCCGGTCCCGGCTCCGAGAAACCGAGGAAGGGCGGCAACCTCACGGTCGGCGCCGACCGCGAGACCGACACCTTCGACCTCTATCAGATGACCTGGTCGGCCGGTCAGCAGTACGTCTACGAGTCGCTGGCCAGCCGCGACTGGGACTACAAGTACGCCCCGGGTCTCGCCGAGTCCTGGGAGACCTCTCCCGACGGCCGGACTTGGACCTTCCACCTGCGGAAAGGCGTCAAGTGGCATGACGGGACCCCGTTCACCTCCAAGGACGTCAAGAAGCACTTCGAGGTGATGACCGACCCGGCCACGGCCGCCGCCAACGCCGTCGACTACACCTGGATCAAGAGCATGGAGACCCCGGACGACAACACCATCGTCTTCAAGCTCGACGCGCCCTTCCCGAACCTCCTCTTCAAGTTGGCCCAGAGTTACGGCGCCGTGCAGTCGCCCGCCGCCTACGCCAAGTATGGGCCCAACGGCACCAAGGAGTACGGGACCAAGGTCGCCGTCGGCACCGGCCCGATGAAGCTGAAATCGTGGGCCCCCGGGGACAAGATTGTCCTCGAACGCAACCCGGACTACAAGTGGGGTCCGGCCTGGCTGACCAACAAGGGTCCGACCTACGTCGACACCGTGACCTACAAGGTCCTGCCTGATTCCTCGACCCGCCTGGCCGAGCTGGAGACGGGCACCGTGCAGGTCCTCCTGGACGTCCCGGTCGAGCACTACCAGCGCGTCTCGCAGATGAAGAACGTCACCGTCTTCAAGCAGCCCGCCTTCGGCCTCGGGTACCTCGCCTTCGCCACCGACAAGAAGCCTTTCAACAATCCGAAGGTGCGCGAGGC
>JAJZPE010000114.1 GCA_021811325.1 Bacillota bacterium | reverse complement strand
ATCGCGCTGGCAGCTAGCGCACGCCGTTGGATGAAGAACATCGGAAAGCCGGGTGAGGAAAAACCTCACGCCCGGTTTGATGAGGGGTGGCTGGGGCGATGACCTCAAACCAGCCGCCTACTCTACCCCACGGCTCCGGGCGCCGCCACGCCCGCGCCATCAGGTGAGCCGGCCTCAGCCGACCATCGCCTGGGCCCGGCGGAGCAGTTCGTCAAGGCCGGCGGTGTTCGGCCCGCCACCCTGAACGGCGTTGGGGCTGCCGCCGCCGCGGCCGCCGATGACGGGCAGCAGTTCTTTGAGGATGGGCCTGAGGTCGAGGGTGTCGAGGTCGGTCGAGCGGGCCAGGGCTACCTGGGCTTGGCCGTCGCCGGCCGTGGCCAACACGGCCACGGTCTGCGGGCGGGCCGCCAGGCGCGCCGCGAGGAGCTTGACCTCGGCCATCGGCCGCCCATCGAAACGCCGGACGACCACGCGGCGGCCATCCGCGCCGCTGCCGTTCGCGCCGCTCGCGCCGGCGGCGGCGGCCTCGCGCCACAGGGCGTCGGCCTCGTATTCGATGAGGGCCGCCCGGGCCTCGAGGAGTTCTTTGCCCGACTGCTGGGCCTGCTCGGCCAGGCGCCGGACGGCCTCGGACACCGCGGCCGGGGACGCTGAGAGGGTCGCCGCCAGCCCGCGGACGACGTCGTCCTTGAGCCGGTAGTCCCGGAGCGCCCTGTCGCCGCAGAGGAAAGCGACCCGGACGTTGCCGCGAACCTTGTCGACGCCGATGATCTTGACCATTCCGATCTCGCCAGTCCGCGCGGGATGCGTGCCCCCGCAAGGGGACCAGTCGAAGTCCCGGACCTCGACCACCCGGATGCCCTCGCGCCGCGTGGGCGGCTTCCGCAGGGGCAGTCGGGAGACCTCTTCCCAGGTCATCCAGTGGGCGACGATGGGCCGGTCCTCGAGGACCGCGGCGTTGGACAGGTCTTCGACCCGGCGGACCTCGTCGGGGGAGAGGGAGGGGCGGTCGAGGTCGATGGTCACGACCTCTTCGCCCAGGTGGAAGCCGATTGTCGAGGCGTCGAAGAGCTTCTCGAAGGCGGCCGACAGGAGGTGCTGGCCGGCGTGCTGCTGCCGGTGGTCGCGCCGCCTGGCCGCGTCGACCTCACCGGCGACGAGGGCGCCGGCGGCGGGGAAGCCGGAGAGGCCGGCCGCGCCTGGGCCGGGACCAGTCTGAGCGCCGGCGTCGGAAGCGGCCGCCGGCGCCAGCGTATGCAGGACCTGCCCGCTGGCCTCGTCCTCGGTCACTCTGACCACGGGCCAGGGGCCGAGGCGCCCGCGGTCGTCGGGCTGGCCGCCCGACTCCGGGTAGAAGGCCGTGCGGTCCAGGACCACGGTGGCCGAACGACCGTCGGAAGCCACGGCGACCGAGGTCACCGTGGCTTCGAAACGGGTCACATAGGCATCGCCGTAATAGAGGCGCTCGGGATGCGGGTTGGGGCCGGACTGCGGGTTGGGGCCGGACTGCGGGTTGGGGCCGGACTGGCTCATGCTTTGAGTGAAGTCTCCTTGCGGCGCGGGATGAACAGACCGCCCAAGGCGGCGCCGGCCATGGCGGCCAGCGGCGTGGCCACGGCGGCGAAGCTCGACGTGACCCCCTGGAGCAGGTCGAGGTAGAACTTGAAGCCGAGGCGCAGGTTGGGCAGGTACCAGGAGAAGTCGAGGCCGAAGTTGAGGACGGCCAGGAGGACCTGCAAGAAGAGGCCGTAGGCGATAAAGAAAGAGACCATCATGCCGCCGTGGGCCACGGCCAGGTACCACGGCACCCCGTTGGCCGGGACGGCCGACCGGTCGAGGGCGGCGCGCCGCGTGCCGGCGTAGACCCCGAAGACCAGGGCGGCCAGGATGGCCGTCAACGCGGCCTCGAGCATCCGGCCGTTGAAGAAGGCCATGATCTGGTCCTCACTGTTGAAGGCCGAGAGCGACCAGATGTGGCCGTGGACGACGAAGAACAGCAGGTTGTAGACGAGGAAGTAGAGGACGGCCCCGCCGACGGACGGGACGATGAGGGGCAGCTTGCGCCACAGGGCCAAAGCCAGGGCGAGCGGGAGGAGGGCCAGGAGGAGGATTACCGGCAGGCGGCCGTACTGCCCCTTCCGCACGAGCGCCGTCCGCGCGTCGGCCCGGGCGCTGTCCAAGGCCAGCAGGGCCTGGTCGGCGGCGGCCGCGGCCTCGGCGAAACGGCCCCCAGCCAGGAGGCTATTCATCTGGTCGAAGTTGCCCTTGACGTCCGCCCCGACCGAGCGGCCCAGGGTCTTCAGGTAGGATTCGGTGAAGCCGAGCTCGGTCCGGGCCAGGGCGACGGCCTTCTCGGCCCGGTCAGCCGGGCTCTCGTCGAGGGCCTCCCAGACCGCGCGGCTCACGGTGTTGGCCGGGAACGAGGTCCCGAGAAGGGCGGCGATGGTCGTCGGGACGTCGCCCTGCCCGCCCTCGCCGGCGGCGAGGGTCGGGGTGCCGGGCCGCACACCCCTGCCGGCCATGACCACCGGGACCGTGGTGACCACCGGTTCCCAGCCGCCGTGGCCGCCGGTGTTGATGTGGCCGTGGTCGGCGGTGACGATGACCGTGGTCTTGGTCAGGTCGACGTTCTTCAGGAACTCACCGATTCGGGTATCGATGCCCAGGGCCGCCTTGAGGTACTCGGGGCTGGCGCCGCCGTGGGCGTGGCCCTGCTCGTCGGTGTCGGAGTAGTGGACGAGGATGAAGTTCAGCCCGGGCTGCGCGGTGACGAGCTTGATGCTGGCGTCCCGGGTCAGGTCATCGTACTGGTCGGACCACTCGTAGTAGTATTTCTCATCCCAATATGGCCCGACCAGGCGGTCCCAGCCCTTGCCGCCGGCCACCCCGGTCGTGAGGCCGGCCCGCTTGGCCGCGGCCTCGATGCTGTCAACCTTCAGGGCGCCCTCGTACCAGTTGGTGGTCACCCCGTGGAGCTCTTGATAAGTCCCGCTGGCCAGGACGGCCGCGCCGGGCGTCGACAGGGACGGTTGCCCGGTCTTCAGGGTGAACGTGGCCCCTTGCTTGCGGAGCCCGTTGAGGACCGGCATCTTCTGGGAGACGTCGACCCTCAGGCCGTCGACGATGATCAAGACCACCTGCGACGAGAGGGGCTTGGTCGCCGCGCCCGGGGTCAGGGCGTAGGTGTACTTGCTGTTGTACTTGACCACCTTGTTCCATTCGGCGCCGGTCAGGTTCTTGGAGTAAAGGCCCAGGCCGGCCAGTGACACCGGGATCAACAGGACGGCCAGCCACGTTCTGACCCGCTGGTTCACGACTGCCACCCCCACGTTCGAGTAGGTGCATCTTTCCATGCTCGCGGTTATTTCTCCTGCCAAAAATTTGCCCACTCCGGTCAGGGGACGGCAGGAAACCCGGACAGACTGAGAGAAGCAATCCCCCCGTTTCGTTTTTCCTTTTTGGCTTCTCTTGTTTGGCTGGAAAGGGGGGCAATGACATGGCCCTGATGGACGAAGGACGATTCCTGAGTGGGCGCACCTTCGCCGAGTACGCGGCCGCCAGCCAGGTCGCCGGGGACGCCCTCCGGGCGAACCACGGCGGCACGGCCATCTCGCCGGCGACGGCGTCGACCTTCGCGGGGTTCGTCCGCCGGGCCGGCGGACGCCTCAACGTGGTCGTCGTCTCCGAGGAGTGGTGTCCGGATTGTCAGGACAACCTGCCGGTGCTCGCCAAACTCGCCGATACCGTGCCCGGCATGGCCCTGCGTGTCTTCGGGCGGGACGCCAGCCCGGACATGGTCCAGGCATACTCGGTCGAAGGGAAGTTCCGTATCCCGACGGCCGTTTTTTATGACTCCGGCTGGCGCGAGCTTGGGCGGTGGATCGAACGTCCGGCCAAGGCCACCCAGCTCCTGGAGAAAGCCGCGACCGAAGTAAGGAAGGCGGTCCGCGAGCAGTATAGGAATGAACTTCGCGGAGAAACCTTGCGCGAGGTGGCGGACGTCCTGGCGAAGAAGCTCGGGTCGGGGTAAGCGGACGGAGGGGCGCGTACAATGGCAACTGATCAAGCTTTGCAGCTCTTATCTTCCCTGCAGGCCCAGGCCGCACCGATGTTCGAGACTCTGAAGGAACTGGTCGAACTGGAGAGCCCCAGTTCGGACAAGCAGGCTCTGGACCGCTTCTCCGCGCGCCTGGCCGAGCTGTGGCGGGCGGTGGGGGCCGAGGTCGAGGTCCTGCGGCAGGAGAAGGCCGGCGACCACCTGCTGGTCCGGGTCGCCGGGGCCGGCGGCGAGAAGCCGCTGTTGCTCCTGGGGCACATGGACACGGTGTGGGACGTCGGTGAGATCAAGCGGCGTCCGGTGCGGGTCGAGGGCGACAAGGCCTACGGCCCTGGCATCTACGACATGAAGGGCGGCCATGTCCAGGCCCTCTACGCTGTCCAGGCCCTCAAAGCCCTGGGGCGCGGGCCGCGCCGCCCGCTGACCATTCTCTGCAACTCCGACGAGGAGGTCGGCAGCCGCACCTCCCGCCCGCCCATCGAGGCGGAGGCCCGGAAGAGCGCGGCCGTGCTCGTCCTTGAGCCGGCCAACGCCGACGGCTCCTTGAAGACATGGCGCAAGGGCACCGGCGCCTACCGCGTCCGGGCCATCGGGCGGGCGGCCCACGCCGGCGCCGACCCGGAAAAAGGGATAAGCGCCATCCATGAACTGGCCCACCAGGTCCTGGCCCTGCAGGCCTTGAACCGGCCGGATACGGGGACCACCGTCAACGTCGGGATGATCCAGGGCGGGACCCGCTCCAACGTCATCCCGGCCGAGGCCGTCGCCAGCGTCGACGTCCGGGTGATGAATATGGCCGAGGGCGAAGGGCTCGACGCGGCCTTCCGCGCCCTGGCCCCGAGGCTCCCGGGGGCGTCGTTGGAGGTCACCGGCGGGCTGAACCGCCCGCCCATGGAGCGCTCGGCCGGCAACGTCGCTCTCTATGAGAAGGCCCGGGCCCTGGCCTTGGAGCTGGGGTTGGAAATCGGCGAGGGGGGCACCGGCGGGGGCAGCGACGGCAACTTCACGGCCGCCATCGGCCTGCCGACCCTGGACGGGCTGGGAGCCTACGGCGACGGCGGGCACGCCGTGACCGAGCACGTCGTCCTGAGCGCCTTGCCGCGGCGGGCGGCCTTGCTGGCCCGCCTGCTGGAGACCTTGTGAGCTTTGGAATCCGAGAGACCGGAGTAACTTCCGAGAAGATATCACCGGGGGGAGAAGCGTGGACCAAGGGGCTTACCAGATTCGCTTGTCCGACAAGGGTGAAGGAGGAGAGAACAAGCCAGTGAACAGCAAGATCACGCTCAGTGTCATCAAGGCGGACGTCGGCGGCTTCGTCGGCCACTCCAGCGTCCATCCGGCCCTCATGGCCAGGGCCAAGGAAAGCCTCTCGCGGGCCGACAAGGAGCAGCTCTTGGTCGACTACCACGTCTCTTCGGTGGGCGACGACATCAACCTGATCATGACCCACCGGCACGGCGTCGACAACCCAGAGATCCACCAGCTCGCTTGGGAGACCTTCAAAGACTGCACCGACGTGGCCCGTGAGTTGAAGCTGTATGGCGCGGGGCAGGACCTCCTGTCCGACGCCTTCTCGGGCAACGTCCGTGGCCTCGGCCCCGGCGTCGCCGAGATGGAGTTCACCGAGCGCGCCTCCGAGCCCGTCGTCATTTTCATGGCCGACAAGACCGAGCCGGGAGCCTGGAACTACCCGCTCTTCAAGATGTTCGGCGACCCGTTCAACACCATCGGCCTGGTCATCGACCCCAAGATGCACCAGGGCTTCAAGTTCGAGGTCCACGACCTCATCGACCACAAGAAGGTCGTCTTCTCCCTGCCCGAAGAGCTCTACGACTTGCTCGTCTTCATCGGCGCCCCGGGCCACTACTGCGTGAAGGGCATCTACTCCAAGACCACCGGGGAGATCGCCGCCGTCTCCAGCACGCAGCGGTTGAACCTGATGGCCGGGCGCTACGTCGGCAAGGATGATCCGGTGATGATCGTCCGGTGCCAGAGCGGGCTGCCGGCCGTCGGCGAGGTCCTCGAGCCCTTCGCCAACCCGCACCTCGTCTCGGGCTGGATGCGCGGCTCGCACACCGGCCCGTTGATGCCGGTCGGCCGGGCCCAGTCCACGCCGACCCGGTTCGACGGGCCGCCGCGGGTCGTCGCCCTCGGCTTCCAGCTCGCCAACGGCAAACTCGTCGGCCCGCAGGACTTCTTCGCCGACGTCGCCTTCGACAGGGCCCGGGCCAAGGCCAACGAGATCGCCGATTACATCCGTCACCTCGGGCCCTTCGAGCCGCACCGGTTGCACCTCGAGGAGATGGAGTACACCACCCTCCCCGACGTGATGAAGCGGCTCACGGACCGGTTCCAGGACATCGGGGACTGACCCGCGGGAAGGCCGCGCCGAACCTTTAGAGGATCCACGAAACGGGCGTCCCCCCCCCGGCGGCGGGAGGCCCGTTTTTTCGTCGGCTGGTCACGGGCGATGTCGTGGGCGGCGGCCTTCTCCTCCCGCCGGGCCGGGCCCGGGTCTTGAGAGCAGGCCGCCGGGGCAGGTCAGAAGGATTATGGCCCCCTTGGTTTAATCTACTGAACTGCCTTGGCCACGGCTAAATGGTAGGGATTAGGGGGCTGGCGAGTGATAAAGATAGTGACCGACAGCGCCACGGACGTCCCGGACGACCTCGCCCGGGAGAACGGGATAACCTGCGTCCCCGTGTACGTGACCATCGGGACAAAGGTCTACAAGGATGGGGTCGAGATCGACCAGCCGGAACTGGTCCGCCGGATGGTCGAGGAGAAACTCGTCGCCCGGACCTCGCAGCCGTCGCCGGGCGATTTCCTGGCGGCCTACCGCGACCTGACCGCCGACGGCTCAGCGGTGATCTCGATCCACATCTCATCCGGCTTCAGCGGGACCGTCCAGGCGGCCAACCTGGCCCGCAACATGCTGCCCGACCGGGACATCACGGTCATCGACACCGAGACGGCCTCGATGACGTCCGGTTTCGCCGTGCTGGCGGCGGCCAGGACGGCCCAGCTCGGCGCGACCAAGGAGCAGATCATCCAGGCCGCCCGGGGCGCGGCCAGACGGGCGCGGATCTTCCTGACCGTCGACAGCCTGGAGTTTCTGCTACGTAACGGCCGTATCGGCCGGGCCCAGGCCCTGATCGGGTCGATCCTCAGCATCAAGCCCGTCTTGACGGTGCAGGACGGCGTCATCGCCGCCTTCGACCGTGTCCGCGGGGCCCAGAAGGTCATCCCCAGGCTGGTCGAGCTGTGCCGCCAGCACATCCCTGAAGGGACCCGGGTGAGCATCGCCATCGGCCACGTCGATGTGGTCGAGAAAGCCAGGGCGCTGGCCACCGAACTCCAGAAGGCCCTCAACGTCGGGGAGCTGTTCATCTTTCGGACGCGGGCGGCCATCACGGCCAACGTCGGTCCGGGGGCATACGGGGTCATGTTCTGCCCGGAGGAGTAGTCCGGGCGCGGAGAAGCAGGCTCACTCGCTCCCGAACAAGCGGGATCACGCGCTCGTAGCCGAGGAGACTCTGACAAGGTTGGTGATGTCCATGCACCTCGCGCCGGAGGCCGACACAGCGGGCGGCGCTG
>JAJZPE010000113.1 GCA_021811325.1 Bacillota bacterium | reverse complement strand
AGAGCGCAAACCGCTTACCTAGACGATTTCCCTTTTTCGGACCTCCTCAAGAAAGAAAACCCCTGCTATCGAAGGAGTCTCGTCCTCCAGAATCGCGTTTTGTACCTATTTGCTGTCGAAGTCGGGTCAAATCGGGACCGGCGGCTCATACTGTTATCGTCCACGGAAACGTGGCTCGAATCAGGTTCACGTTGGATATAGGAGGTATCACGAATGGCCACTCGATCCAGAGTCGGTTCAGGGAACGTGAGCGGTACGGGCTTTACCGTCCGCGTCGTCGGCGGTCTAATCCTTCTGGCGATACCCATTTTCCGCTTCGCTGTCGGCTTCTGGGCGGGCGTGTTTGTCACCGCGGGCATCGTCGCTCTCCTGAGCGCCTTCACCCGCACCTGCCCGGCCGCCGCCGCCTGGAACATGTGGTTCCGCGGCGGCGGGAGCAGCCCGGCGCCCAAGCGGCTGACCGGGGGCGGCCCCGAGCCGGGGCAAGGCTCGTCGGAGCGGTCCTCCAGGGGCGGCCACAGCCAGTCCGGACCGGAGAAACGCGGCGCGCCGGGCCCCGAGAGCTTCAGCGGCAGCGGCAAGCAAGGCGGCGACAGCGACAAGGACCGTTGAGCGCGGGCCTGGGTGACCCCGGCTTGACGAGGTAGGAGGTGGGCGAGGGGGCGTAGAATCCAGTCCACAGCCGGCCGACGGGCCGGTCATCCTGGCCCGGGACGGAGGGCGTGTGACGGTGGCCTTCGGAGTCCTGCCCCCCCGCCTTAACTGCATCGCCGAGAAGGTTTCGCCCGGAAGCGTGGTCGCCGATATCGGCACCGACCACGCTTATTTGCCTATTCACCTGGTCCTCAGCGGCCGTTCGCCGCGGGCCATCGGGACTGACACCCGACCGAGCCCGCTGGCGGCGGCCGCCGCCAATATCATCAAGGCCGGGGTGGCCGGGCGTGTCGAGCTCCGGCAGGGCAGCGGGCTCTCGGTCCTCACGCCCGGCGAGGTCGACCTGGTCGTCATCGCCGGCCTCGGCGGCGCCCTCACCTGCCGTATCCTCGACGCCGATCCCGAGGTTCGCCGGAGCATCGAGCGTTTCATCCTCCAGCCGATGATCGGGGCCGAGGTCGTCCGGCGGTGGCTCGACGACAACCGGCTCAGGCTGGCCGACGAGGACCTGGTCGAGGATGACGGGCGGCTTTACGAGGTCATCGTGGCCGAGCCGCGGACGGGGAGTCAACCCGCCTACGCCGATTCTCTCGGGTTCAGCCGGCAGGTGCTCGACTTCGTCGGCCCGGTCCTGCTCAAGAAGAGACACCCGTTGCTGCGCCGCCACGTGGAGACGAAGCTCGCTCAGTTCCGCAAGGCCTTGGAGGGACTGCGCCAGGGCCAGGCGCCGCGGTCGGCCGAAGTCCGCCAACGCTACCAGCGGATCGCCGATGGGCTCGCGGAGGTGCTCCGGTGCTTGCCAAAGTCCGAGAGTTTCTGCTAAGCTTGAACGGGGCGGCACAATCGCCCCGCACAGGCGACACCTGGGGGAGGAAGAGACTTTGCCGGCCAATCAAGGCGCGGCCCGCCCGGTCGTGATTTATATCGACGGGGGGTCGCGCAACAATCCGGGCCCGGCGGCCATCGGCGTCGCCGTGTTCGACCGAGAGGCGCTCGACCGCGGCCGGTCCGTGAACGCGCCCGGAGCCGCCGAAGAGGCGCCGAAGACGCTGGTGGAGGTCGGCCTATACATCGGCCAGGCGACCAACAACGTCGCCGAGTACCTGGCGCTGATTCGCGGCCTCGAAGAGGGCCTCGCCGCCGGGGCCAGCGAGATCGAAATCCGGTCGGACAGCGAGCTTTTGGTCAGACAGATGAACGGCGAGTATAGAGTGAAGAACGAGGGGCTGCGGCCCCTCCACGGCCGGGCCAGGGTCCTCGGCGCGACCGTGCCGACCAGGTACGTCCACGTGCCCAGGGAACGGAACAAGCTCGCCGACGGGCTCGTCAACCGGGCCCTGGATGAATGGGAGAGAAGCAACGGCGATGGCCGAAGAGAGACGAAATAAGGCCGGGCGTTCACGCGCCCGTTCGGCCGGCCTCCGGTCGGCCGCTCTGACGCTGGTCGCCATCCTCACCGTGGCCTTGGCGACGGGCTGGGCGCCGTCGGTCGGGTTGGCTGAGGGAACGGTCCCGGCTGCGCCGTCCCCGCAGGCATCCACGGCTCCACCCGCCGGGGAGCCGGTGTACCCGGCTCGGCCCGAGGGGTTTGTCAGCGATTTCGCCGGGGTCTTCGCCCCGAGCCGGCAGGCCGACCTCGAAGGCCTGCTCGCTGACCTCGAGCGGGCGACCACGGCGGAACTGGCCGTCGTCACGGTCAAGACGACCCAGCCCGTCACCGTCGAGGAGTACGCCGTCAAGCTGTTCGAGAAATGGGGCATCGGCAAGAAAGGCCGCGACAAAGGCGTCCTGATGCTCCTGGCGATGGACGACCGGGCGATCAAGATCGAGGTCGGCTACGGCCTGGAGCCCGCCATCACCGACGGCACGGCCGGGTCCATCCTCGACCGCTACGTCATCCCGCGTTTCAAGGACAACGACTACGCGGGCGGGCTGGTCGACGGGGCCAAGGCCATCGCCAACCTCATCGCCCGCGACGCTCAGTCGCAGCTATCGCCGCAGTACCAGATGAAGGGCCGGATCGTCGGCGGCATCCCGAGCTTCATCCAGCGCGACGTGATAGTCCTGCTCGTCCTCGGGGTCATCGGCATCATCGTCATCATCGCCGGGCTCGGCGGCTTCCTCACGCGGCGCTGCCCGAAGTGCGGCGGCCGGATGTTCCGGGTCGACCGCGTGGCCGTCCACGCCACCGCCCATGAGGCGGGCCGTGGGCAGCGGGTCTACCGATGCCGCAAGTGCGGTTACGAGGTCGAGCGGGACTTCGTCATCCCGCCCCTGGGGGATCCGCGCGGCGGGTCCGGCGGCTCGGGCGGCACGGGGGGCATGGGACCGGGCTGGTTCGGCGGCCTGGGTGGCTTTGGAGGTGGAAAGCGCGGCGGCGGCGGGTTCGGCGGGTTCGGCGGCGGCCGCAGCGGCGGCGGGGGAGCCTCGCGGAAATGGTGACCGGCCGGGGACGCCTGTCCCACGGCCTTCGTGTCCTCATCACCCTCGGTTTGGCCATCATCCTCGCCGCGCCCCTGACCGGCGAGGTCCAATCGTTGCCCCCGTCTCGCGGGTTGGACCCGCGGACGGGGGTTTGTCATGCCCCGGGCGGGTTGACGGTCGTCGCCGGGGGCGGTTTCCTGGAGACGCTTGACGCGAACGGGGCGGTGCTGGCGCGGACGCCGTTGGCCTCACCTTGGCCGGCGCGCGTGGCGGCCACGGCCGAGCCCGGGACGGGCCGGCTGCTCATCGCCGTCGTCCAGGGGCGGCCGGGCGACGTTTTCGACCGCCTGCGTTTCCGCGGCGTATGGCGCTCCGCGCCGCCGCTGGTCGGTGGCCGCGTGACCTTATACGCCTACGACCCGGCGAATGGCCGCCCGCCCGCGCCTGGCTTCGCCAAGCTGTGGGCCGGGCCGGGCCCGAGCCTCAACCCGTGGTGGGTCGGCTTCGGCGACTTCACCGGAACCGGGCGGCCATCACTCCTCGCCGGCGTCTGGAAGACGGCCGTCTTCGACCCGCTCTACGACCGTCGCCCCTTCGTCTATGCGCTCTATCAGACCCAGGTACCCACGGGTGCCGAAGGTGCCGGTCCGGCCGGCTTCCTGCCGTCGGCCCAATGGCTCGGCTCACGGCTCTCCAATCCCTTCGTCGACCTGGCCACCGGCGACGCCGACGGTGACGGCCTTGACGAGATCGTCGCGGTGACCACCGAACCCGACGGCCGCTATGCCGTCTCGACCTACGACTGGAGCGGGTTCGGCTTCGTCCTCGGCCTGCGGGCGCCCGGCTTTCGCCGGGTGGCCGGCGTCACCGTCCTGTCCCCCGGCCACGTGGCCGTCGTCGGCCGCGGGGCGACCGGCGGGGACGGCGTCTTCATTTTCACCGCCGCCAAGGAGGTCGGCGGACCCGGGTTGCTCCTGCCGTTGACCGACTCGGCCCCGCTGCCAACCTACTGGAACCGCCCGGGAGGCGCCGACGTCACAATCAGTGGGGGTGGTTGGACCATCAAGGTCTCGGCCGACGGCCACGCCTCGCTTCTGACCGCCCCCGGGAGGTAATACAGATGCACCGTCGTCGCACGTCGCTGCGCCTCGTGACCATCGTCCTGGTCGCCATCCTCCTCCTGACCTCGGCCGGCCTTGCCGGCTGCAGGAAGACCCCGGGTCGGCAGGGCTCGGGCGGACCCGGCGGCACGACCCCCGGCGGGCCTACGCCGCCCGCCCCGCCGCCCCCACCGGCCCCGCGCGGCGACCCATGGGAAAAGCCGTCCGAGGACCCCGGCCCTTACCGGGCTCCCACCTTCAAGACCGCCCTCAAGCCTTACAAAGTCGCGACCGACCTATCCAACGTGGCCAACCTCAGCCAGTTCGGTCAGTTCGACCAGGGCCAGACGGCCGCCCTGGCGGCCAACGGCTTTGTCATCTCGCCCACGGCCGAGCAGCAGCTGTTCTACATCTACGAGAACAACGAGTACCTCAAGCTGCCGAGCCTGGTCACGACCGACTCCGTCCTGCAGGTCTACCACATCTTCTTCGACTACACCCTGCGGCGGACGGAAGCCGGTTCCCTCTATCCGGCCGCCCGTTCCCTGACCACCTCCATGCTCCAGCGGTTCAAGGAGACCTACAGGCAGGTCAAGTCGCCGGAGATGGTCTCGGCCCTGGACCGGGTCACAGCCTACTTTATCGTCGGCGCCAGGCTCCTGGGGGCGGACGTCCCCGAGGGTCTCCCCGGCGCGCCTCTGGCGCTGGCCGATGAAGAGAGTAAGCTCATCAGCGGGGCCGGCGCTCGGGCGCCCTCGGCCATCTTCCCCTTCGAGCTGGACTACACGCAGTTCATCCCGCGCGGCCACTACACCCGCAGCGAAGAGCTAAGGAAGTACTTCCTCGGGATGATGTGGTACGGCCAGGTCCCCTTCCCGTTTAAGAAATCGGGCCCCACCGGCGAGGTCCCGGCCACCACCTCCATCCTCGACGCCGCCCTCATCACCTACGTCCTCAACCGTCCGGACGCCGAAGGCAAGAGCTTCCTCGACGCCTGGAAGGCCATCTACGAGCCGACCGCCTTCCTCGTCGGCGAGGCCGACGACCTGACCCCCATCGAGTACCAGCGCTTGCTGGACCAGGTCTACGGCCCGAAGGCCGGCCCCGACGCCTACGCCGACCCGGCCAAGGTCGCCACCCTCGCCGAGAAAGGCTCGAAGCTGCGCCCACCGCGCATCGTCAACCAGCTCGTGGGCATCCCGTCCGGGCCACAGTTCCGCTTCATGGGCCAGCGCTACATCCCGGACTCGGAGATCCTGCAGAAGCTCAGCTCGTGGCCGGAGCGGCCGGTCCCGAAGGGCCTCGACGTGGCCGCGGTCCTCGGCTCCGCGCGGGCCGAGCGCCACCTGACGCAGGTCTACAAGGAAGCCGAGGGTTGGCCGGACTACCCGGTCCGCCTGAAGGAGCTCAGGGAGCAGTTCGCCGCCCTCAGCGAAGCCGACTGGCAGGCCGACATCTACCATGGCTGGCTGTGGGCGCTGAAGGCCCTCATCCCGCCCAAGGGCGACGGCTACCCGTCCTTCATGGCCGGCCAGGCCTGGCCGGACAAGGTCCTCAACACGACCCTCGCCAGTTGGGCCGAGCTGCGGCACGACACCATCCTCTACGCCAAGCCGAGCGGGGCCGAATGCGGCGGCGACGGCCCGCCGAAGGTCCTCGGTTACGTCGAGCCGGAGGTCGAGTTCTACGCCCGCCTGGGCTGGCTCACCGACAAGCTCGCCTTCGGCCTCGACCAGCGCGGCTACATCGACCAATACATGCGGCAGAAGTTCTACGCCTTCCGCCGCCTGCTCCAGTTCCTGGAAGACGTCTCGGTGAAGGAGCTGGCCGGCCAGCCCCTGACGGATGAGGAGGGCTACAGCATCCTCATCTACGGCGGCACCCTCGAGCACCTGACGACCTCGGTCGTCGAAGCCGACACGCCTTGGGGCGCGAGCCACTGGTATCAGGTCGAGAACGAGACCGACCGGAACATGGCCGTCATCGCCGACGTCCACACCTCCCAGGCCAGTTGCCTGGAGGTCGGGGTGGGCCCCGCCCATGAGATCTTCGCCGTCGTCCCCATCGAGGGGAAGCTCTACCTGACCCGCGGGGCGGTCTTCTCGTACTACGAGTTCCTCCACCCGGCGGCCCAGCGCCTGACCGACGAAGCCTGGCAGAAGATACTCAAGGACGGCCAGGTCCCGGCCCAGCCCCTCTGGCTGCAGCCGCTGATCAAGGGCCGGAAGAAGACCATCCCGCTGCCCAAAGAGACGTACAACTCCGGATGTTGAGGCTCAGGCCGGCGAACACCCGGACGGCCCTAGCCGCCCTGCTTCTGTCCTTGACCGCGGCCGTCTTCCTGGCTGGCCGATTGGTGTTGGCCGACCGGCTTCCGGGCACGGGCGTGACCGTGGCCCTGGCCGGCGACATCCTCCTCGACCGGGGGGTGGCCCGTGAGATAGAGGCCCACGGTCTCTCCTACCCGCTGGACGGCGTCGCGCCGCTCCTGCGGGGGGCCGACCTCGCCTTCGCCAACCTCGAGGGGCCGCTCACGGACCGGGGCGGCCCATTGCCCAAGCAGTTCGTCTTCCGCGCGTCACCCAAGGCCGCGGTGACTCTCAAGCGCGCCGGCCTGGGGGTCCTGTCCCTGGCCAACAACCATACCCTCGACTACGGCCCCGAGGGCCTCGTCGACACCGTGGCCTGGCTCGAACGCCAGGGCGTGGCTACCGTCGGGGCCGGCCCCGACCGGGCCAGGGCCCGTCAACCGCGGCTGGTCCGGGTCCGCGGGTTGACCCTCGCCTTTCTGGCCTTCAACGGCTTCCCCAACGAGGTGCTGGTCCCGGTCTCCACGGAACCCTCCGTGGCGTCCCTCGAGACGGCGTCCCTGGCGGCGGACGTCGCCGCGGCGAGGCGGATGGCCGACGTGGTCATCGTCTCCTTCCACTGGGGCGCGGAGTTCAGCCAGGCTCCCAGCGAAGGCCAGCGCCGCCTGGCCCACGAGGTCATCGACGCCGGCGCGACCCTGGTGGTCGGTCACCACCCGCACGTCCTGCAGCCCATCGAGGAGTACCACGGCGGGTTGATCGCTTACAGCTTGGGAAATCTGGTCTTCGACCAGAGCCGCCCGGAGACCACCCAGAGCGTGGTGTTGATGGTCCGGCTCACCCGGGCCGGCCTCGAGGGCTGGGACGTGGTGCCCCTGACGATAAGCGAATGCCGGCCCCGCCCGGCGACAGGCGCGGAGGGCGAGGCCGTCAGGGGCCTGCTGGGCGCGCGCTGAACCGGCCGTCCGCCGGCGCTTGCCAAAAACGCGGCAAGGCAATAAAATTGAAAGCGGTCGACGCGTAAAGAGGCCGAACGGAGGCAGAAAAACGATGCGCAACACCCACCTGATGGTTCTGGCCGTCATCGTTCTCATCATCGTCCTGGTCGGCGGATGGGGCGTGTCCACGTACAACGGGCTCGTCCGGGCGGACCAGACGGTCAAGGGCCAGTGGGCGCAGGTCGAAACGCAG
>JAJZPE010000112.1 GCA_021811325.1 Bacillota bacterium | reverse complement strand
TGCTGCAGCAGATTCTGCCGGACGAACTTGGGCTCCCAGCCGCCGATCTGGACCTCCCCGAGCTGCGGGTGCTTGAACGGGGTCCAGTCGATGAAACCCTTGCCGCCGAGCTCCCGGTCGTTCCACTGGAGGACCTTCAGCCCGTCCTCCTCGCGCTCCCTGTCGGTCAGCTCGATGAGGCCCTTGAAGTCCCGCTTGGGCAGGCCGGCGTGGGCGTTCATGTCCCACAGCTCGATCTCGTAGGCCAGGATGCCGAGGTCTTCGTAGACCCACTCGGGGAAGGACCCGACCTCTGGCCGGTTCTTGTCGAAGGTGAACCGCTCCCAGATCTGCCAGCACGGGTAGCCGGTGATCTCAGTGCCCCGCTCGCCAATGGCCTTGTAGGCGGCGAGGTCCCGCGGCGGGAACTTCTCGTCGCCGTGGGTGGCGAACGGCCTCAGGATGACGCCGCCGGTGGTGTGGTAGGACATGGCCCCGGCGATGTTCGGGTGGTCGAGGATGAACCTGGCCAGGTTATGGATCTCCGGCTCGGAGAAAGGGAAGGCGCCCGAGCCGCGTTGCCTGGCTTCCGCGGCCCAGTTGGCCGGGTAGTTGCGGTTGAAGTCGATGCCCCAACGGTTCGGGGCCGCGGTGAAGGGCCCGCCCTTGTAGTCGCGGATGAGTCCCTCGACGTAGAGCCGGTAGTAGACGGCGCCCCTCTCGTCCGGCCGGCGCTTGACCATCAGCCGCGGGTCGGCGTCGGAGACCTTCCAGTCACCGCTGTCGTCGCGGACGCGCATGGTCAATATCTTGCCGTCGCCGTTGACATCCTCGGGATAGAGGCCTTGCTTCTGCTCGGCCTCGGAGTCGGGGTACAGGCGGACACTGGAGCGGATCATGTATGGGGTGGTCAGGTATTTCTCCGACCCGTCGACGGCGATCCGCGGGAGGATGTAGAAGGCCCGCGTGTCCAGGAGATCGGTGACCTCGGGGTCCTCGCCGTAGCGCGAGAGCAGATACCACGCCGTGTAGAGGGCCGCCGCGGAGCCGGTGACCTCCCCGGCGTGGTGGTTGCCGTTGATGTGATACGCCGGTTTGTCGGCGGCCGGGCCGCTGCGCCTGTTGGTGACCTCGATCAGCCACTGCTCGCGCCCCTCCAGACTCCGCCCGATGGAGTAGACGCGGGCCAGGTCGGGATGGGCGGCGGCGAGCCGGTTCAGGGCGTCGGTCAGTTCATCATAACGGTAGTAATGGGTGAAGTCCAGCTCGACCTGTGTCGGCATGGAAGCGCCTCCTCGTCAGACCTATTCGAGCCCGGCCACTTCGAGCGGCCGGGCTCAGTCGCGGCGACATGTTCCGGTTCAGGCCAGCTCGATCTGGCGGCTGATCGTCCCGGCCCGCTCGGAGCGGACGACGACGGTCACCTGGCCATTCCCTCGGCCGGCCTTGAACAGCCACTCCAGGCGGCGCTCGGTCTTCGGCGAGCCGCCGAAGAAGTAGGCCCCGAAGTTGCCGACGCGCCCCTCGAGTTGGCCGATCTCCTCTTTGTCCTTGCCGGCCACGAGCTCGACGCCGTCGCCGGTGGTCACCGAGACCTCGATGGGCTTGGTCGCCTTGACCGCCACGGCCTGGTCGGAGACGCTGGTCGGGAGGTAGCCCTGGTTCTGCACGGTCACCTGGACCTTGAAGAAGCGCTCCTGCCCCTCGCCGCCGACCGGCTGCCCGTCGACGCGGCTGAAGGCCAGGTGCGGCAAGGCCAGGGCGTGGGTCAGGGTGAACATGGCGTTCTTGTGGCACTCCTCGGGGAGGAGCTTGGGTGGCGGGTTCTGGCGGACGAACTTGTTCTTCCAGCCGCCGAGTTCCACCTCGCCGAGTTGCGGGTGCTTGAAGGGCATCCAGTTGACGAAGCCCTCGCCCCCGAGCACCTCGTCGTTCCACTTAAGGAGCTTGAGGCCGTCCTCCTCGCGCTCGCGGTCGGTCAGCTTCATCATGGCCGCCGGGGCCCGCTCGGGGATGCCCGCCCGCTGGGCCAGGTTCCAAAGCTCGGTCGAGTAGGTGATGATTCCGAGCTGCTCGTAGGTCCAGTCCATGAAGACCCCGCGGAGGGGCTTGGACTTATCGGCCGTGTAGTCCTCGAAGACCGACTTCGGGGTGTACCCGGTGAGCTGCTTACCGCGGTCGGCGATGGTCCGGTAGGCGATGAGGTCCTTGGGCGGCATCTTGTCGTCGCTCTTGGTCCCGAAAGGCCGCAGGATCTCGCCGCCGGAGGTGTGGTAGGCCATGACCCCCCCGATGTTCTTGTGCTTGACGATGAACTCGGCCACGGCCCGGGTCTCCGGCTCGGACAGCGGGTACGGCCCGGAGCCCGTCTGCTGGACCTCTGGAGCCCAGTTGCTCGGCCAGTTACGGTTGATGTCCAGGCCCCACTTCGGGCGCACCGAGTCGAAGGGGCCGCCGTCCCAGTTCTTCAGGACGCCCTCCTGATACAGCCGGTAATACTGGCCGCCCCGGTCGTCGGGGGCGCGCTGGACCATCAGCCGCGGGTCGGACGCCGAGACCTTCCAGTTCCCGTTGTCGTCCTTGATCCGCATCTGGAGGATGAGCCCGTCGCCATTGACGTCTTCGGGGACGAGGCCCTCCTGCTCCAGCCACTCGTCCTCGGGGTCGGGGTAAGGCCGGGTGCTCGACCGGAGCATGGCCGGCGTGGTCAGGTAGAGCTCGGCTCCGTCCACGCTGACCCGGGGCAGGATGTAGAAGACGGTTGTGTCGAGCAGCTCCGTAACCCCGGCCTCCTGGCCGTACTTGGTCAGCAGGTACCAGATCGTGTAGAGGGCCACGGCGCAGCCGGTCACCTCTCCGGCGTGGATGTTGGCGTCGATGTAGAAGGCGGGCTTGGTGTCGCCGGGGCCGGTCTTCTTATTGGTGATCTCCATCAACCAGAGATCGCGGCCCTCGTAGCTCTGGCCGACCGACTGCAGCGCGGTGAAGTCGGGGTAGAGCCCCGCCAGGTCGCGGAGGATCTTCACCAACTCGTCGTACCGGTGGTAATGGGTGAAGTCGATGCTGTATTCGGGCATCCTGGAACGGCCTCCTTTGCGGCCTCGGACGCTTCGCGGGCGGCCTCGAGCCACCCCGGGCGACCGGGCGCTTGGAGGACGAATTTCGAGTATCGAAGGAGAATTCCTCCTGCCCCGATGACCCCCCAGGGCAAAAAAAGCCCCCGCCCTCTCGCCGTGGGAGCGATCATGGGGCGGGGTTCAACCCGTGTGGGCAGGTCGGGCGTTATGGAGTGAGAGGAGGTTTGGCCTCCGCTCACCCCAACTATCGGCCGCGGCCCGCCCAGACTTTATTTTTCCGAGGGGACCGTCCCGGAGCGCGGGAAAGGCGGTGGGCACCCGCGCCGGGCGGTCTAGCCTGATCGACCGGGCACTTTAAGCCAAAAGGATGGAGAAACGCCCAAAATCGAAGCGGCGCCCGAGCCTGGTTCGCCGCGACCGGCCCCGCCCGTCGAGGGCGGCGTTCAGCCCGGCCTCGATGTCGGTCAGGAGACCGGCCCCCACCGGGGCCTCCTCGTGACCCGGCAGGAGCAGACGCGGCGACGGGTCCATGGCCAGCAGGCGACGGAGGCCCGTGGCCAGCCGCGCCGGCTCGGCGTCGGGCGTCTGCAGCCACATGGTCCCGGCGTAGGCGTTGTCGCCGGTGAAGAGCAACCCCGTCTCCTCCTCGAAGAAGCACAACCCGCCCGGGGAGTGGCCGGGCACCGGCAGGCACCGCAGCCGGCGACCGCCGAGGTCGACGGTCTCCCCCCCGCCCAACAACAGGGTGGCCTTCTTCGGCTTGACCTCGTAGGCCGCCGGGTCGAAGCCCTTGGGCAGGAACGGCCGCGCCCCGGGGCGGGACAGGGTCCGGCGTAAGGCGTCCAGGTCGGGGCGGTCGAGCAGCGATTGGGCCTCTGCCCCGTGGATGGCCACCTGCTCGAACTCGGAGTCCCCCCCGCGGTGGTCCCAGTGGCTATGGGTGTTGAGGACGATCACCGGGAGGTGGGTGATGCTCTCGACCAGCGGCCGGATGGGCACGAAGCCCAGGCCGGTGTCGATGAGCGCGGCCCGCTCGCACCCGACCATGAGGTAGCTGTTGACCCAAGAGACCTCCCAGCTACGGTCGGCCAGCCCGAGGGGCTCGGCGAAACGGTAGACCCCTTCGACGACCGGACTGACCCTGAACCAGTCCATGCGGACCACCCCCGGGATCGTCTTCTTTGCCGGTGCCGTCATTCCCTCCGTCCGGCCGCGCTTCCCCGTCCGTCGGCGGAATGGAGAGGTTTTCCAGAAGCCCGAGGCGAATGAACATCCCTGAGGTGCTGTCATGAAAGGATTCGGGCGGATCTTCGCCCTCCTCAAACCGCACTGGCTCCTGGCGTCCATGGTCTTGCTGGCCATGCTGGCCAACACGGCCCTGGAGATCATCCCGTCATACCTCACCCGTCAAGTCGTCGACCAGGGCATCGGCCGGCGCGACCATCGCTTGGTGGCCGTCATCGCCCTGCTCTTCGTGGCCACGGCGATGTTCAAGGGCCTGGTCAACTTCATCCAGTGGAACCTGTCCGAGTTGGTCGGGCAGAACGTCACCTATGACCTGCGGAAGAAAGTGCACGACCACCTGCAGACCCTCTCCCACGGCTACTTCGCCCACGCCCAGACCGGGCAGGTGATGTCCCGGCTCACCGGCGACGTCGACTGCGTCCAGCGCTTCGTGGGCTGGGGGGCGCTCCTCCTCGGTAATGTCATCCTGATGTTCCTGGGCGTTTCGGCCTTCCTCTTCTGGTTGAACTGGCGGCTGACCCTGGTGTCCATGGTCGCCTTCCCGTTCCTCGGCCGGGTCGTCTTCCAGTATCAGAAACTCATCCGGCCGGCCTGGGAGAAGGTCCGCGAACGGATGGGCCGCCTGACCACCGTCCTTCAGGAGAACGTCACCGGCGTTCGCGTGGTCAAGGCCTTCGCCCGCGAGGACTACGAGATCGGCAAGTTCGCCGGGAAGAACCGCGAGTTCCTCGAGGAGAACCTGAGCCGAGCGGCCATCGAGGCCGACGCGCAGCCGCTGATGGACTTCTTCTCCGGCCTGTCGGTCGTCGTCCTCATCTGGTACGGCGGCTACCTGGCGGCCAAGCAACAGATGACGATCGGCTCGCTGTTCGCCTTCCAGGGGCTCCTCTGGAGCCTGATTTGGCCCATCCGCATGCTCGGCTGGCTGATCAACGACGCCATGCGGGCCCAGGCGGCCGCCCCGCGCCTCTATGAGATCCTCGACACCAAGCCGGAGATCGAAGACCGCCCCGGCGTCGAAGACCTGCAGGGGGTCCGCGGACACCTCCGCTTTGAGAACGTCTCCTTCAGCTTCAAGGACAGCCCGGAACCCGTCCTCAAGGGGATCGACCTGGACATCGCCCCGGGCGAAGTGGTCGCGGTCATCGGCGGGACCGGGTCGGGCAAGAGCACCTTCGTCAACCTCATCCCGCGCTTCTACGACCCGACCGAAGGCCGCGTCCTCCTCGACGGGCACGACCTGCGCGACGTCACCCTGGCCTCGCTGCGCCGCCAGATCGGCCTGGTGCTGCAGGAGACCTTCCTCTTCTCGGCGACCGTCCGTGAGAACATCGCCTACGGCAAGCCCGACGCGACCGACGAGGAGGTCGCCGCGGCCGCCCGCGTGGCCCAGGCTACCGGCTTTATCGACGCCTTCACGAAAGGTTTCGAGACGCGCGTCGGCGAGCGCGGGGTGGGCCTCTCGGGCGGGCAGAAGCAGCGCCTGGCTCTGGCCCGGGCCCTCCTGGTCGACCCGCGGGTCCTCGTCCTCGACGAGGCCACCTCGAGCGTCGATACGGAGACCGAATACCTCATCCAGGAAGGCCTAGACGAGATCATGCGCGGCCGGACGACGATCATCATCGCCAAGCGCCTGTCGACGGTCAAGAGCGCCACTAAGATCGTCGTCCTCGAGGGTGGCGAGGTCGCCCAGGTCGGGTCGCACGATGAGCTGCTGGCCCGGGAAGGCCCGTACCGCCGGCTCTTCGAGGCCCAGTTCGGGAAGGCCGCCGTGGACGGAGAGCCGGGCCCGTCCGGCGCGGGCGCGCCCGCGGAACGAGGTGAGGCCTGATGGCCGAGGAGTCCTACGACCTCGAGGAAGAGGAAGACGAACGATCGAAGCCGTTCAACCGGGCCTACTTCGCCCGGATGATGAGCTACCTCAAGCCCTATCGCTCGCGGGTCGTCGTGGCCGGATTGATGATGTTCGTGGCCACCGTGGTCAACCTGGCCGAGCCGCTCTTCATCCGCGAGGCGGTCGACCGCGGCATCGTCCCCGGCGACCTGCGCATCCTCAGCTACGTCCTGGTGGCCCTGGTCGCCCTGCGAGTCGTCGCCTGGGGCGCCAGCCGGGCCCAGATCCGGGCGATGAACTACACCGGCCAGAAGATCCTCTATGACCTGCGGCAGTCGCTCTTCGACCACATCCAGCGGCTGTCCTTCGGCTTCTACGACGGGCGCCCGGCGGGCAAGATCATGTCCCGCATCACCAACGACGTCAACGCCATGGGCGAGCTGATTAACGCCGGGATGATCAACCTCGTCAGCCAGGGGCTGTCACTGGCCGGCGTGGTCGTCCTGATGCTCGTCCTCGACCCGGGGATGGCCCTCATCACCTTCGCCACCGTGCCCTTCCTTTTCATGGTCCTGACGACCATGCGCGGCCGCCTGGAGGGGGCCTGGCTCCGCAATCGAAAGGCCATGGCCAACATCAACGCCCACCTCAACGAGATGATCCAAGGGATTCAGGTCATCCAGTCCTTCTCGCGTCACAATGAGAACACGGCCCGCTTCGATAAGATCAGCGACCAGCAGCGGAAGTCGTATATGCGGGCGGTCCGGATCGAGATCTTCTTCTGGCCCCTGACCGAACTGGTGGCGGCCGTCGGCATGTGCGCCGTCGTCTGGTATGGAGCCTTGGAGGTCATCCGCGGGCGCCTGACCATCGGCCTTTTGATGGCCTTCCTGAGCTACCTGAACAAGTTCTGGGGCCCGGTGTCGACCTTCAGCCGGGTCTACAGCCAGCTCCTCTCGGCGATGGCCTCGGCCGAGCGGGTCTTCGAGGTCCTTGACACCCGGCCGCAGGTGGTCGACACGCCCGACGCCGCCGAACTCCCGCCCATCGCCGGCGAGGTCGTCTTCGACGACGTCTCCTTCGAGTACGTGGCCGGGGAACCGGTCCTCCGCGGGGTCGGCTTCCGCGTCGAACCGGGCCAGACGGTGGCCATCGTCGGGCCCACGGGGGCCGGCAAGACGACCATCATCAACCTCCTGGCCCGCTTCTACGACCCGAGCCGGGGCCGCGTCCTCATCGACGGGCGTGACCTCCGGACGGTCACCCTGAGGTCCCTGCGGAGCCAGCTCGGGCTGGTCCTCCAGGACACTTTCATCTTCTCCGGGACCATCGCCGAGAACATCCGCTATGGACGGATCGCCGCCATCCAGGCGGAGCTGGAAGCGGCGGCCCGGTCGGCCCGGGCCGACGGCTTCATCGTCAAGACCCCCAAAGGCTACGAGACCGAGACCCAGGAGCGCGGCAGCGCCCTCTCCACCGGGCAACGGCAACTCCTGGCCTTCGCCCGGGCCATCCTGGCCGACCCGCGAATCCTCATCCTCGACGA
>JAJZPE010000111.1 GCA_021811325.1 Bacillota bacterium | reverse complement strand
GAGGAGGCCCGTGCCACTGCGGCGGACATCCAGGCGGGTCCGACCGGCCCGGTCGAGGAAGGTCGCATAATCGCTCATCGTGGCCACGGTCAGCCGTCCGGCCTGCGCCTGGCGGGCGACCTCGCCGGCCAGAGCCCGCCACACGGCCGGGTACTTCCCGGCGACCAGCGGGTGCAGGTAGAACAGCCTTATCTCGCGGGATTCGGCGACCCTGGCGACGATGGCCCGGACCTCCTCGGCCACCTGTTCCGGGGTTCGCCCGGGGGTGAGCATGTTCTCCGGGCAGAAACCGCGTTGGTCCCCCGTGTAGCCGAAGTGCCAGATGGGGCTCAACCGCCGCCCCTCGACCCAGGAATGCGACGGCGGCGCGTTCTCCCCGCCGGGGTAGGCCGCCGCAACCACGCCTCGCTGGACCAGGTAGTCGTCGGTGAGAAGGTCGTGGGTACCGCCGGGGGCGCTGTATTCGACCACCGGTCTCCCGGTCACGCCGGCCAGGACGTCCAGGCTGTCGTCGAGGTACTTCTTCTTTGTGGCCCAGGGCAGGCGGGCCGACTCGTAGGCCCAGTAGTTGTGGATCCAGCCGCCGTGAGCGCCCACGGCCCCGAAGGCCGCCACCTTCTCGACGAAGGGGCGGCCCTTGCGCGGGCTGGCGGCGTAAACCCCGAGGCCGTCGCCGGGTTGGTACGTGTCCGGCCCGGGGGTGAAGTGGAAGGACACCGGGTACCGCGGGCCGAAGGCGCCCATCCGCAACAGACGGTCCAGCGTCCCGAAGTAGGCGCTGGAGCATACGTGCACGTTGATGACGAGGCCGGCTACCCCGCCCGGCGCCCGCGTCACCCTCGGCATCCTGGCCACGCCGTCGAGGAAGAACTTGACCAGCCCCCGGAAGAGAGAGTCGTTCCCGGCCTGCTTCTCTGCGGCCAGGTACCCGTCGATGAGCAGCGCCCGGCCGCCTCTCGGGTAGGACGATTCGAAAACATCCGGGGCGAGGACCCGCGCCCGGCCCTTGAGCATGGCCTGGCGCGGGCTTTCGGTCGGCCTCGACCCATAGGGCCGGAAGACCGCGCCGTTGAGAGAACCCGTGTCAACGTATGCGGCCAGCGGCGACCATGATGGCAGGACCCACTGAGACCGGGTGATCGGCGCGTCTTCGAGGGGTGCCACGCCGAAGAGGTCGAAGAGGGCCGAGACCGCGGTCCTGGCGCGAGCGTCGCCTTCCGGCGGAAGGCGGTCGAGCCCGGCTCCCCAGGCGCCCATCAGGCGCCCCCCGCGCTCACGGACATAGGTCGCCAGGACTTTCGCCACCGCCGGCGACATCTGTCCCAGGGTGCCCTCGGGCAGGAGCACGGCCGCGCATTCGCGGGCCAGGCCGGCCGGGCCGAGGGCAGCGACCTGAGCCTCCGTCAGCGTCCGGTAGGGGTAACCCTCGTCTTCGAGGAAGCGGGCGTAGACATTCGCGGGTGACGGCCCGTCGACCGGGCCGCCTTCGGGAACGAGGAGCCCGAGTTCGAGGCGGCTTCCGGAACGGGCCAGGGCCCAGCCGTCAAGGGCGGGCGACGTCGCCGGCGCCAGCGGGGCCTCGGCCGGTGGCGCCTTGGCGGCCGGCGCCGTGGGCGCGACCTGCCGGATGACCGCCCGCCGCCAATCGATGGTCTCGCCGCCCGCCAGCAGAACCAGGCCGGCCAGGGCCGCCAGGGCCGCGGCAATCAGCCTCCGCATCGGCATCCGCAACGAATCTCCCCCGCTCTGACGCGCCGGCAGCCGGCCATGGACCCTCCGCCCATGACCGTGGGCTGCCGGCTGAATCCGGCTGTAGTCTTGCCCGACCGTGGGCTTGACATGAGGGCGTGAAAAAGCCGGGGCTTGATCAGCCCCGGTCTGGTCACGCCGCGAAGGCGAAGGCCGGTCCGTCAGGGTCCGGTCGGGTCGTACAGGCTCAGCTTCCCGGACTGGACGAGGGCCGGCGAGACCTTCATCGCCTGGTCCTTCGGCGCGCTGACCACGTCGGGCCGGCCGTCCGAGAGGTAACGCCTGGACGGGTCTTTCAGGTTGGACAGCCACTTGTCCAGCTCCGACTGAATGGCCTGGACACGCGGCAACTTATAGGGGTCGAAGTCCTTGGCGAAGGGCGACGGCGCCGGCTGCGCCCCGACCAGCAGGACGCCCCTGATCTCGTAGGACGTTCCCTGATAGCTCCCCTTCTTCAAGAGTTCCAGATCTTTGGGAGCGATCCCGAAGGGCAGGGCCAGGCTGTCCAGGGCGTAGCCGGGGACGATGTCGGACACGTACTTGTTGGGCAGGGCCAGCTCGCGCTGGAGTTCCTCGGGACTCAGGCCCGACAGCTTGTCGTGGCGCAGGGTGTGGTTGCCGATCTCGAAGCCGTTGTTGATGAGGAAGCTTATCTTCTGGCGGGCGTAGTCCTTCTGCCCGAACGGGTACGGCCACAAGACGTAGAACGTGCCGGCCAACCCGAAGTCCGGGTGCTTCTCGTGAAAGGCCATGAGGATGCCGACGGCGCAGTTCGGGTCGATGGTCGGCTGGCCGTCCCTGAGAAGATAACGGAACTGGCCGCTGTAGCCGTCGTCGAAGGTCAGGATGACCGGCGAGAGACCGGCCGGCAGGTCGATCTTCCCGGCCAGGTAGTCGCGGAGGTTGACGAGCCGGTAGCCTTGGTCGTAGAGGGTCTCGAGGTCCTTGCGGAAATTGTCCGAGCTACGCTCCCAGCGTCCCTCGTGGTCCCCGATCTGATGATACTCGAGGATGAGGACCCGGCCGAGTTCGTTGGGGTGGTTCTTCTTCTGGACCTCGGCGAGCGTCGGGGCCGTGACCGGGACCGTCCCGCCCTGGCCGCCCTGGCCGCCCTGCCCGTCGGTCGGCCCGGGGCCTTGCACCGGCTTGGCCCGGCAGCCGGTCGCCGTCACGGTCAGGCCGAAAATGAGGATGATGGCGACGAACGCCGCCAAACGCCCCTCCGAAGGCGATGTCATCAGGTCGTGCTCCCTGAGGGTCGACCGCGGGCCGGCCGTCGTCCGGCCGCCTCGCCTGCCTGCCCCGAAATCGGGAGATTCCTCCCGTCGTCCTATAGACGTCCATAAACGCTGTTCTGTTCGCCGCCAGCTGCGTCTTTACCTCCAGTTAACGGGACTTTCCGTTGTGGTGACTTTGTCCCATGGTTGTGCTAAAATGGCAAGGGTGGCAAGGCACCGCCGCAACGACCCAAGGAGGTTCGAGCGATGCAGGGCACGATGAAAGCCATCGTCAAGACGACCGCCGCACCCGGCGCCGAGCTCAGGACCGTTCCCATCCCGAGCGTCGGACCGCGCGACGTCCTCATCAAGGTCAAGGCCACGTCCATCTGCGGCACGGACCTCCATATCTATAACTGGGACCAGTGGTCTCAGAGCAGGGTCAACCCCCCCCGGGTCATGGGTCACGAGTTTTCCGGCGACATCGTCGAGGTCGGCCGGGACGTCGTGGACTTGAGCCCGGGGGATTTCGTTTCCGCCGAGAGCCACGCCGTCTGCGGCACGTGCTACCAGTGCCGGACCGGTCAGGGCCACGTCTGCCGGAGCTACAGCATCCTCGGGGTCGACCACGACGGCTGCTTCGCCGAGTATGTGGCCGTGCCCGCGGCCAGCGTCTGGCGGAACGACCCGGCCACGCCACCCGACGTCGCCTCGATCCAGGACCCGCTGGGCAACGCCATCCACACCGCCCTCTCCGGGGAGATCATCGGCCGGACGGTGCTCGTCTCAGGCAGCGGCGTCATCGGCCTGTGCGCCATCGCCGTGGCCAAGGCGGTCGGGGCCTCCACCATCTTCGCCACCGACGTCAACGACTACCGCCTTGGCCTGGCCCGCAAGCTCGGGGCCGACGTGCCCCTGAAGGCCGGCCGAGACGACGTCCTCGCGGAAGTGATGAAGCGGACCGACGGCCTCGGCGTGGACGTCGTCCTCGAGATGTCCGGCGCCGCCCCGGCCCTCAAGACGAGCTTGACCGCCCTCCGCAACGGCGGGCGGATTTCCCTCCTCGGCGTCCCCTCACGCCCGGTCGAGGTCGACCTGGCCAACGACATCATCTTCAAGGGGATTACCGTCCAGGGCATCACCGGCCGGCGCATCTGGGACACCTGGTACACCATGCGGGCCCTGCTCGCCTCAGGCCGGCTGGACATCGCCCCGGTCATCACCCACCGCTTCAAGCTCGATGAGTTCCAGAAGGGCTATGCCCTGATGCAGTCGGGGAGCTGCGGCAAGGTGGTCCTCTTCCCCTGAGCCGAGGCTGCCGCGGTCCCTAAAGTCTTCGCGAAAGGGGAGTTGGGAATGGCGCAAGGTCCACTGGCTTTCCTCGAGGAGGACCTCAAGCAGCTCAAGGACCAGGGCATCTATCGCCCCCTGCGGGTGCTCGAGAGCCCCCAGGGCCCCAGGGCGATCATCGACGGCAAAGAGGTCATCAACCTCTCCTCAAACAACTACCTGGGCTTGGCGACACACCCGAAGCTCAAGGAAGCAATGGTCGCGGCCACCGAGAAGGACGGCGTCGGTTCGGGGGCCGTCCGGACCATCATCGGGACCATGACCATCCACCTCGAGCTGGAGCGGCGCCTGGCCGAGTTCAAGCGCACCGAGGCGGTCTTGGTCTTCCAGTCCGGGTTCACCTGCAACAGCGGCGTTATCCCGGCCATCGTCGGCAAGGGTGACGTCTGCATCAGCGATGAGCTCAACCACGCCAGCATCATCGACGGTTGCCGGCTGTCCCGGGCCGACATCAAGGTCTTCCCGCACAAGGACATGAACGGCCTGCGGAAGGTCCTCGAGGAGGGCAGACCCCACTACCGCCGCCTGCTCGTGCTGACGGACGGCGTCTTCTCCATGGACGGTGACATCGGCGACCTGCCGGGCATCGTCAAGCTCTGCAAGGAGTTCGGGGCCATCTCGTACGTCGACGACGCCCACTCCAGCGGCGTCCTCGGAAAGAACGGCCGCGGCAGCGTCGACCACTTCGGACTGCACGGCCAGGTCGACGTCCAGGTCGGGACGCTCTCGAAAGCGGTCGGCGTGCTCGGCGGCTACGTCGCCGGCAGCCGGGACCTCATCAACTGGCTCATCCAGCGCGGCCGGCCCTTCCTCTTCTCCACCTCGCACCCGCCGGGGGTCGCGGCGGCCTGCATCGCCGCCATCGATGTCCTCGAGAACGAGCCGCAGCTCATCGAGAAGCTGTGGGACAACGCCCGCTACTTCAAGAACGGCCTGAAGTCGCTGGGCTTCAACACCGGCATCAGCGAGACGCCGATCACGCCGGTCATCATCGGCGAGGGGGCCAAGGCGATGAAGTTCAGCGACCGCCTCTTCGAAGAGGGCGTCTTCGCCCAGGGCATCGGCTTCCCGACGGTGGCCCAGGAGAAGTCCCGCGTCCGGACCATCGTCACAGCCACCCACACCCGGCGCGACCTCGACGAGGCCCTGGCCATCTTCGCCAAGGTCGGGCAGGAGATGGGGATAATCAGGTAGGCGAACGGCCTGGAAACAACGACGCCAGGGAGGTCATTGCGACCGCCCTGGCGTTCTTGTCCTGGGGTCAACTCTTCAGCACGACGATGGGGGATCGTTGCGCAAGGCAACCTCGGCCTGTGCCGGAAGAGTAATGTCCGCGTTCTCCCGACTTTCGTCCGCCATGGCCAGGTATCCTTCCGCCATCTCAGCCTGGACCTGCCGTTGGTCCGCTTGACGCGGCCGGCCGGGTAGGACGCCGCAACGCGCCGTGTACTTCCGCTTCCCCGCTATCTTCTTGCCTTTTCCCATGGGTAAACACCTCTATGACAAAGCTTACCACATCGGCCTGCAATTCGCCAATAGCCCCGGGGCTAAGACCGCTCCAAAGCACTCGCCCCACGGGCGATGGGCGAGAGGAGGCCGCCGCCGTGCGCGCGCAGCAGGGTCGAGCCCCACTGGACGACGTTGAAGCCGACGTTGACCCGGCCCAGAAAGGCCGAACACACATCTTGGATGGATTCCAGAGGGGCTTGGGGTGGCAAACCCCCGGATGCGGACTCAGAAGTGACCGGATCAGGCCCTCCGTCTCTAAGTTCTGGCCCCGCCGTAAACTACCGGTTTACAAACGCGAAAACGGAGGTATAATATGAACTGAAGGAGGTGACCGGCATGAACATCGGAGCCCGCATAAAACTGGCACGGGCGAGGGCCCGGCTGTCAATCCGGGAGCTAGCCGAAAAGGTGGGGGTTTCCGGTACTGCCATTTCCAAATTCGAGAGAGGCGAGACAATGCCTCGGCAAAGCACCCTCTTGAACATTGCTAAGGCTTTGTCAGTCGGTGCCGAGTTTTTTTTCAGAGAGGTTAAAGTAGACGTGGTTTGCCCCGCCTACCGTAAGCGGTCAAGCCTTTCTGGACGCGATAGGCAGGCCATAGAGGGGATCATAGTCGAAACACTGGAGCGCTACCTCAGCGCCGAGCAGCTATTCCCCGAAGGGCATGATCCCGGCGATTTCCCGAGGTTGACGATTGACTCAGTTGAAGGCGTCGAACAGGCAGCTGACAGTCTTCGTAACGAGTGGACCCTTGGATTGGATCCTGTTGACGACTTATGTGGAAGTCTTGAGAAATGCGGAGTTAAGGTGATTTCTGTCAGCGGTCCTTCCGGTTTTGATGGGTATTCATGCTGGGTTAACCATAAGATACCAGCCATTGTCTTCAACAGCAATTCCCCCGGGGACCGGCAGAGGTTCGATATTGCTCACGAACTGGGGCACCTCGCATTAACTGGTGACTCGCTAGACGATGAAAAGGCGGCCCATCGCTTCGCCGCGGCGTTCCTGGTACCTGCCAGCGCAGTCTACGCTGAGCTGGGGCGGAAGAGATCGAACCTCAGTTTTGACGAGCTGCTGTTGTTGAAGCGTAAGTACCGGGTAAGCATGCAAGTATGGATGCGCCGCGCGTATGACCTAGCCGTTATTGACCAATCCACTTATACCTCTCTCTACAAGCGGTTAAGCGCACGCGGATGGCGCTCCAAGGAGCCGGACGGAGTTCCCAAGGAGGAGCCCCAAAGGCTTCGGCTACTGGTCTACCAAGCTCTTGCGGAAAACCTGATAACGCCGTCCTATGCAGCCACCCTTTTGGATGAGAAACCACAGCACCCTGTGGTTGAGCAGGCGCTCAGTGAACCATCCTCGGCCCTGGTCAAGGAGTACGCTAGGAACAAAGAACTCACCGCTTTTGCGGACATAGACCCTGAGGTCTTGCGCGACGATGATCGCTAGAGGACAGGTGTGGGACGTCAACCTGGATCCGACCGTAGGTGCAGAGATCAAGAAAACCCGCCCTTGTGTTGTCGTGAGCAGCGACAAGATCGGGATTTTGCCCTTGAAGGTCATAGTTCCAATCACGCAATGGCAGGACGCCTTTGAGGGCCAACCTTGGTTCGTCAAGATTGACCCTGATACAGTGAATGGCTTGACTAGGCCATCTGCCGCCGACGCGTTTCAGGTGAAATCGATCTCCACCGACCGATTCGTCAAGCAGCGGGGTGCACTCTCGAGCGAACAGATGGCCGACATAGTCTCCGCCGTCGCTCTCGTTCTCCAAGTCCCCTAGCCCCAGCGAGACGCGACCTCCAGCCAGACCCGCCGGCAGCACTGAGGCACCGTCAACGCGGTGTCTGTTTTTCTGCCGATAGGAATCATGCATTTCCATGAGGTGGCCTCAGGACTCTGAGGCCACCCTGATCTTGTTCTCACAGAGGTCGAGCCAGCGAAGGTCGGCCTCGGCGCGGATCAGTGCCG
>JAJZPE010000110.1 GCA_021811325.1 Bacillota bacterium | reverse complement strand
ATCGTGGCTCAGCTTCGGGTGCTTCAGAGGCTGCTCCTGAAGCCAGACGACATCCACGTTCTCATAGCTGCGGTCCCCGGCGTTGAAGTTCACCCGGACGGGCCCGGGGCGCCCGGGGTTACGGCCCCAGACAAAGGCCCGCGGCCGCGACCCGTTGAGGGTCGTGTAACCGGCGGGGTCCAGCCCCTCGGGCAACCCCGTCGACCCTGAGGCCAGCGCGGCCAGGGTCGCCGACCAGTCCCGGTTGTCGTAGCGGACGGCCGGGTTGGGCCCGGGGTCGCCGAGGACGTAGTGGTCGAGCCGCTCGGCGGCCGGCCCGCCGTCCTCGCCCTGGACGTCGAAGTGGACCGCGTAGAAATAGTACCTGCCGCTGGCGTTGCGGTAGGCGAAGTCGCTCATGATGAGGTGGTCGTCGGTCAGCTCCTGGAGGTACAGGGGATACGTCCCGTGGTCCTGGTAGTAGATGTTCAGGGCGATGGTCATGGTCCGGAGGTCGGCCTTGGAACGCTTGTCGCGGGCCTCTTCAATCGCTCTGGGCAGGGTGATGCCGGCGGCGAAGGAGACCACGGCCAGGACCACCAGGGTCTCGACCAGCGTGAACCCCAGATGATTGAAGGGCCAGGCCCGCTTGCGGGCGGCCCGAGGCCGGCGATAGCCGCCGTTCATCCCCATCGCCCCCTTCCCGGTCGGCCCACCTGCAAAGTCCTGCCATAATTCGTCATATGTGCCAGCCGACCGGCGTATTCCTGCCCACAGGGCTTGTCCCGGGTGTCCGCCTGCCGGACGTCCGTGACTACTCCATCGCCGGCACAAGGAAGGCGAACGTCCCCGTAGAAGCTTTCTTGGGGGTGGGGTTTGCGATGGAAGAAGTCAAGAAAGCCGCCTCGCGCCGGCGAGCCATGCTCCTTGCCCTCCCGAACGTGGTCGGCGTGGGCGTCGGCTACAAGCAGACGGGCGGGGAGAGGACCTCGAAGCCGGCTGTCGTCGTCATGGTCAAGAAGAAAGTGTCCAAAGACGAGTTGGCGCCGCAGCACGTGGTGCCGGAGAAGGTCGAAGGGGTGCCGACCGACGTCATCGAGGTCGGGGACCTGAAGCCGCTCGCCCGAGAACAGGCCCCGGTGGGCACGCCCCTGGTGACCCCGGTGGACCCGCGCCTGCGGACGTCCCGCCTGCGCCCGGCCCCGCCCGGGGTCAGCATCGGCCACTACCAGGTGTCCGCCGGTACGTTCGGGGCCATCGTCTACGACCCGACCGGCCACCCGTACATCCTTTCGAACAACCACGTCCTGGCCAACTCGACGAGCGGCCGCGACCGCCGCGCCAAGCGCGGAGACCCGGTCCTGCAGCCCGGCGTGGCCGACGGCGGGCAGTCCGGTGACGTCATCGGCGTCCTCGACCGCTATGTGCCGATACGGCCGCTCCGCACCAACCTCGTCGACGCCGCCCTGGCCAAGCCGCGCTCGGCGACGGTCATCAAGGACGAGGTCCTCGGTCTCGGGCGGGTTGGCGGCGTCGCCAAGCCGCGCCTGGGCTTGGCCGTCCGCAAGAGCGGCCGGACGACAGGCGTCACCGCGGGCTTCGTCGAAATCCTCGAGGCCACCGTCCGCATCAACTACGGCGGCGACACCCCGGTGAGCTTCGGCGACCAGATCATCCTCAGCCCCATGTCCGCCCCGGGCGACTCGGGCTCGTTGGTCGTCGACGAGCGCAACCGGGCCGTGGGCCTGCTCTTCGCCGGTTCCGACCGGTCCACCGTCTGCAGTCCCATCGAGAACGTCCTGGCCGCCCTGAAAGTGGGCTTCGCCGGCCGGGCGAAATCGCCGGCCTCCGTGCCAAAGCCGCGCCGCGCCGTCACCCGCTAGGTCTCACTCCCCTGGAGGCGCCCCCATGAAGCTGGTCCCGAAACGTCTCGGCGACATCCTCATCGACTCCAAACTGCTCACCCCGACGCAGCTCGAGTCGGCCCTCGAAGTCAAGAAGGCCTCCGGCTCGCGCCTCGGCGAGGTTCTGGTCGGCCTCGGCCTCGTCGCCGACATCGACATCGCGCAGGCCCTGGCGCGCCAACTGAACGTGCCGTACGTCAGCCCCGAGCAGATAACCATCGACCCCCAGGTCGCCAAGATTATCAGCGAGCAGTCGGCCCGCCGCTACTGGGCCGTCCCCGTGGCCAGGGATGGCAACGCCATCACCGTGGCCATGTCCGACCCGCTGAACGTCTTCGCCCTCGACGACATCTCGCTTCTGACCGGGGCCGAGGTGCGCCCGGTGGTCACCACCGACCGCGGCATCGAGAAGGCCATCCAGATCGGCTACCAGCAGGACCTCGTCCCGCCGCCGGAGGCCGGGGCCCCGAAGGCGACCGACGAGCTGGAGACCTTCCGCCTGCGCGAGATGGTCGAGGAGGCGCCCATCGTCCGCCTGGTCAACCAGATCATCGATCGGGCCATGGACGAGCGGGCCTCGGACATCCACATCGAAGCCTTCGAGGAGTCGGTGCGCGTCCGCTACCGCATCGACGGCATGCTCCGCGAGGTCATGACCATCCCCAAGGCCAACCACGCGGCGACCATCTCCCGCATCAAGATCATGGCCTCCCTGGACATCTCCGAGCGCCGCGTGCCCCAGGACGGCCGCATTCGCGTCAAGGACCAGGGCCGCGACGCCGACCTGCGCGTCTCGACCCTCCCGACCATCCACGGGGAGAAGGTCGTCATCCGAATCCTCGACAAGACGCGGACGGTCAGCTCCCTCGACGAGGTCGGCCTGCTGCCCGACGCCCTGGAGCGCTTCCGTCCGATGATCAAGCGCCCGCACGGGATGATCCTCATCACCGGGCCGACGGGCAGCGGCAAGACGACCACCCTGACCGCCGTCCTCCGCGAACTCAACTCGGAGGCGCAAAACATCATCACCGTCGAGGACCCGGTGGAGTACGAGGTGCCCGGCATCAACCAGGTCAGCGTCAACGAACGGGCCGGCCTGACCTTCGCCAGCGGCCTCCGCTCCATCCTCCGCCAGGACCCGAACATCATCATGGTCGGCGAGGTCCGCGACGCCGAGACGGCCGACATCGCCATCCGCTCGGCCCTCACCGGCCACCTCGTCCTGTCGACCCTGCACACCAACGACGCCGCCGGGACCATCACCCGCCTCATCGACATGGGCGTGGAGCCGTTCTTGCTGTCGTCGTCGATTATCGGCGTCATCGCCCAGCGCCTGACGCGCCTCCTGTGCCCGCGCTGCAAGGAGCCGTACGAGCTGTCCCCGGACGACCCGTACCGCGGGCTGGCCAAGTTCCCGGACGGGCCGACCAAGCTCTTCCGGGCCAAGGGCTGTCCCGAGTGCAACCGCACGGGCTACAAGGGCCGCATCGCCCTCTTCGAGCTGATGCCGGTGACGACGCCCCTCCGCGAGCTCATCAACAAGCGCGCCCCGGCCGCCGTCCTGTACGAGCAGGCGGTGCGCGAGGGCATGCGGACGCTCCTCCAGGACGGCGTGGAGAAGGCCCTCCAGGGCCTGACCAGCCTGCAGGAGGTCTTCCGCGTCGCCTACACCGAGGACAAGTGAGGGCCGTCAAGACGTCACATTCCGGGGGGACCCCAAGTTGCAGATCGATGAACTCCTGCGCAAGGCCGTTGAGTCCGACGCCTCAGACCTGCACATCACGGTCGAGGCCCCACCGATGGTCCGCGTCCACGGCCACCTGAAGCCCCTGGAGGGCTTCGGCAAGCTGGGAGCCGGCGAGACCCAGGCCCTCCTCTACAGCCTCCTCAGCGAGGAGCAGAAGGGCCACTTCGAGAGCGCCGGCGAACTCGACTTCTCCTACAGCATCCGTGGGGTCAGCCGCTTCCGCGTCAACGCCTTCAAGCAGCGCGGGACGATCGGCATCGTCTGCCGGGTCATCCCCACGACCATCCGGACCATCCAGGAACTCGGCCTGCCGGACGTGGTCACCCAGTTGGCCCGGTGCACGCGCGGCCTGATCCTGGTCACCGGGCCCACCGGCAGCGGCAAGTCGACCACCCTGGCGGCGATGATCGACCTCATCAACAACGAGCGGGCCGAGCACATCCTGACCCTCGAGGACCCCATCGAGTACCTCCACAGGCACAAGAAGAGCCTCGTCAACCAGCGCGAGATGGGGCACGACTCGAAGTCTTACGCCACGGCCCTGCGGGCGGCCCTACGCGAGGACCCCAACGTCATCCTCGTCGGCGAGATGCGCGACCTGGAGACCACCCAGATCGCCCTGACCGCGGCCGAGACCGGCCACCTGGTCCTGTCCACCTTGCACACCCAGGACGCCGCCCAGACCATCGACCGGGTCATCGACATCTTCCCGCCGCACCAGCAGGAGCAGGTCAAGACCCAGCTCTCCGGCACCCTCCAGGGGATTATCGCCCAGCTCTTGCTGGCCCGGGCCGACGTCCCCGGGCGCGTCGCCGCCTTCGAGATCCTCGTGGCCACGTCGGCCGTCAAGAACCTCATCCGCGAGGGCAAGACGCACCAGATCCCGTCGGCCATCCAGACCGGGGCCAAGTACGGGATGAAGTCCATGGAAGCCTCCCTCCGCGAGCTGTACCAGCGGGGGATGATCAGCCAGGAAGACTTCATGGTCCGGGTCCCGGGCGCCGCCGCCCAGCTTGGCGTGGCCCAGCACGGCGCCGGGCAGTACGGCCAGAGCGGGCTCGGCGGCGGCAACCCCTACGGCGTGTAGGCGTGGCCCCGCCTCAACCCCCGACCCCTATGAAGCGCAAGGTCGCCCCGAATATACCCCAAAATACTGGGTGATTTCTCTTGGGAGTCGTCTTGAGCTACAACTACAGGGCCCGCGATGGGGCGGGCAAGAACGTCGAAGGCGCCATCGAGGGCGAGTCCGAGCGCCAGGCCGTCGAGAAGCTCCGCGGCCGTGGCCTGTTCGTGACGCGCATCGAGGTCAGCCGGGACATCAACCTGAAGACCATCAGCAGCTTCGGGCGAGGCCGACAGTCCAAGCAGGGCAAGGTCTCGTTGAAGGCCCTGGCCGTCTTCTGCCGGCAGTTCGCCACGATGATCGGGGCCGGCGTGCCCATCCTCACCAGCCTCAAGATCCTCGCCGACCAGACCGAGAACCGGCGCCTCGGCGCCGCCCTCAAGAAGGTCTCCGAAGAGATCGAGGCCGGCGAGACCCTCACCAACGCCTTCCGCAAACAGGGAACGACTTTTCCGCTCATCCTGACCAACATGATCGCCGCCGGCGAGGTCGGCGGCATCCTCGAAGACGTCTTCGAGCGGATGGGCGAGCACTTCGAGAAGGAGAACGCCGTCACCCAGAAGGTCCGCTCGGCGATGATCTACCCGATGGTGGTCTCCATCGTCGCCATCGGCGTGGTCATCTTCCTGGTCGGCTGGGTCCTCCCGAATTTCGTCGGGCTGTTCCAGTCGTCGGGGGTGGCTCTGCCGACGCCGACCCTGATCCTCCTCGGGTTCAGCCGTATCCTCCGGACCTACTGGTACGCCATCGCCGGCGGGCTCGTCCTGGGCGGTCTGGGCTACCGGCGCTGGGCCTCGACACAGAAAGGCGCCTACCGTATCGACGCCATCGCCCTGCGGGCGCCGATCTTCGGCGGCCTCGTCCTGCGACGCTCCCTGTCGCGTTTCTGCCGCACCCTGTCAACCCTGTTGAAGAGCGGCGTGCCGGTGATGGTGGCGATGTCGGTGGTCGAGAAGACCGTCGGCAACCGGGTCGTCGCCGGCATCGTCCGCAAGGCCCAGGTGGCCCTGCGCGACGGCCTGCCGATGTCCGGTCCGCTCCGCCAGAGCGGCACCTTCCCGGCGATGGTCATCGAGATGATGGTCGTCGGCGAGGAGACCGGGGCCATGGACACCATGCTCCAGAAGGTCGCCGACTTCTACGACAAGGAGATCGACTCCAGCGTCGAGCGGATGACGGCCATGATCGAGCCGCTGATCATCGTGGGCCTGGGCGGCGTGGTCGCCTTCATCCTGGTCTCGATGATCATGCCGATGTTCGATGTCTTCAAAATGGTCAAGTGAGCCTGCGGGCGGCGGGCCTCTGGCTGTCCGGATTCTGGACAGAACCAAAATTCTCATGAACCGGAAGGATTTTGCATAGGGGTGTAGAAGTTACCCATTCCTACCTAAAAAGTGAATGAGCCTTACCGACAAGGGCAAAACCGCCAAAAGGCGGTGACGCAAAGCCACAGGTCTACAGTCGACCCCGGCGACGGGGCGGCCACGACGGCTGGGTTACCGAAGAGGGCACGAAGATATTTGGCCGTCTTTTCGGTGGCGTCTTATAGCCCGAGAAGACGGCCGATATTTTTTGGCCGACAACTGAAAATGGCGATTAGCAGGAAAAGAGTCCGATTCGCTTGGGGGCAGGAAGTAAGTCCAAAGGGGGTAAGTTGCACAATGAAGCTTTTCTGGAGGCGTCACAAGAAGGATGAGCGCGGCTTCACGCTGATCGAGCTTCTGGCCGTCGTGGCCATCCTGGGGATTCTGGCGACCATCGCTCTGCCCCGGGTGATGAGCGCGATCACCAACTCCAAGGCCGGCAAGGGCAGCGCCGACATCAAGACCATCGAGAGCGCGCTGGAACAGTTCTTCCTCAAGTACAGCAAGTATCCGCTCAACCTGCAAGAGCTGGTCAACCACGGGTTCCTGAAGGCTGATTTCGTTTTCGCCAACGGCTACAACAACTACTACTTCTACGCCGTCAACTGGGACGGGGCGGTCGGCACGGCCGGGGCCAATACGACCGCTACGGGTTATGTGCTGGGTGACCCCGGCCAGACGCCCGGGGTCCTGACCGACCTGTACCCGACGGGCGCTTCGACGGCGCTCCCGCAGGGCCTCAACCCGACGGCGACCACCGGCTCCACCGCCTACTACTGGGGACTCGACGCCGGGGCCAGCTTGAACGTAACCGACTCGACCATCAACTACTACGACAATGGCAAGATCGTCACGCCGTTCCTGCCGGCGGGCGGTGTGACCCTGACCTACCTCAGCAACACCGCCGCTCCCACCAATACGTTGCTGAAGCGGCCTTAATCGGCTGCGAGCCTCTCAACCGGTCGAGTTAGAAGGAGGGCACTCCCGTTAATGAGGATTTTTTGGAAGCGTCACAAGAAGGATGAGCGCGGCTTCACCCTGATCGAGCTCCTGGCCGTCGTGGCCATCCTGGGGATTCTGGCGACCATCGCTCTGCCCCGGGTGATGAGCGCGATCACCAACTCCAAGGCCGGCAAGGGCAGCGCCGACATCAAGACCATCGAGAGCGCGCTGGAGCAGTTCTTCCTCAAGTATGGGCGTTACCCGCTCAACCTGAAGATGCTCGTCAGCCAGGGGTTCCTCAAGCAAGACTTCATCTTCGCCAACGGCTACAACAACTTCTACTTCTACGCGGTCAACTGGGACGGCGTGGCCAGCACCAACGTCACCAAGTACGCCCTTGGTGACCCCAGCCAGACCCCGGGTACGCTCGCTGACCTGTACACCAACAACACCCTGCCGCAGGGCCTGGATCCCATGGCCACCACCGGCTCGACCGCCTACTACTGGGGGGCGGTGGCCGCTCCGGCGTCCATTGACGACACCCTCATCGACTACTTCGACAACGGCGTGAAGGTCAACCTGATCGGGGCCACGACCATCTCCCTGACGGCCATCGGAGCCATCCCGGCCGCCGAACCGACCAACAACAAGCTGAAGAAGCCTTGATGCCAGCTGAGGGGCGGCGGGGAGGGGCATGGAGCCCGCCCTGTCGCCCCGTGTCGTTTATGGGGCAGCGCGCCCGCG
>JAJZPE010000109.1 GCA_021811325.1 Bacillota bacterium | reverse complement strand
TGCTGGCCAAAGGTCATCAGGTGGGAGTCCTGGCCAACTCCTTCGCCAAGGAGTGGGGGCTCTACCTCAAAGTGCCCCTCTCGGCCTCGCCGGCTCAGGCGGCCCTTATCCTGGAAGGCCTGGCCCGCCTCGACATATTCCCCACCATGCGCCTGGCGGAGGTCCTGAGGCGCGAGTTATCGCCTGGTCAGATGGACTCCCACCTCTGGTTGGTCTCCTCAAAGGCCTCACCGGCCCTGGAAGAGGCCATCGATTACGCCCGGGTCTCCGGATACAGGATCTCACTTGTGCCTGTGGAACGGGGGGAAGAACAGACCGATGGATGCACAGACGAAAGCCCGAGGGCGGCTTACACCCACCATTAGGTCGGTCCTCGCCGCCCTCCCCGAGGCCAGCCTCTGGACGGCCGTCACCCCCACGACTGTCGACAAGATCGGCACTCAGGCCGGGCTAGGCTTGGCCTTTCCGGCCTGGGTGGCCGGGGTTGCCTGTCTGGTGGGGGGGATTGTTGGCGGTTTATGGTTGCCGGACAGGGACGGTTCTAAGAACGCGCCACCAAACGCCGCGCTGTTTGTCGCCACGGGACTGGTGAGTTCCGCGGCCGTCCTGGGCGGCTTGGGCGCACCGGCCGCCGTGGTTTGGCTTTTCACATTTTGGCGGGGGATCTCGGCCGCTGGTTACGGACGATACCCCTACTACCTGCGCCGGGCCGTGGTTGGCGTCCTGGTAGCGTTCGGCGTGTCCGGCCTTCTCTTTGCCCGCGCCGGCCTTTCGCTACCCGCGCTCTTGACAGGACTCTTCGTGGCCGCCGCCACGGGACTCGGCGCGCTCCTGCTCTGGGCGGACTCGACGATCATGGTCGGGACGAACACCTACTCCCTTCCCTACACGGGGTGGCATTACCGGGTGGCCGTGACGGCCATCGCGGTTGTGGTCGGACTGCCCGCCGTCCTCTTGTCGGCCTGGACACTCTGGGCCGGCCCCGCGGCCTCGGGTCTGGGGATCCTGGGCCAGAGCGCCTCATTCATCGCCGGTGTGCTGTTGAACCTTTTCGCCAAGATCCTGGTCGTCATCATGATTCCCATCTTCTGGCTGATAGGTCTACTGGTGGCTTGGCTCAAAGGCCTCAGTCACCCCTTCACTCCGACCCAGGGCCTGTTGGCCGGGGAGAACCCCCTGCCCGAATGGCTGAGACAGGCGGCGGACAAGCCGCTCAAGTCCTGGCACGTCCCCACCTTTATCATCCTCGGCGCGTTGATGGCCCTGGCTGTCATACTAATTTATCGCCTGGTGAGGTCAGTCGTTGTCTCCGGGTCCCAAGACCTTGAAGCGGAGTTCGAAGACCTCGCTCCCACACACCCGTCCCGCAAGGTGGCAAGGGCCGGGGCCGGCCGCGGGCGCCCTCCCTTGGCGGGCCTTCCGGCGATACGAGCCGCGTACCGCGCATTTCTGTTCAGGCTGGCCGCGGTCGGCCGGCCGCGTTCCCCGTCGACGACGCCGAGCGAGTTGAGCACGGAGCTGGGACTGGGGGCAGAGGCGCAAGTGAATGTCGAGACCCTCACGGAGGCCTATATCCAAGCCCGTTACGGCCCACCGGGCCGCCTGGATGAAAAGACAGAGCGCGCAGCCCTAGAGGCATGGGGCTCGCTGAAGACCAGGCTTGTCAGGCCCAGGATTGGGGCCCGAGGCCGCACGGGGAACCGGCCGGGGTCTTGACTACCCGGATATGACCCAGCATAGATACGGCGATGGGGCTCGCCCGAATTCAGCTTGACCACCGCGGTTTCCGCGAACCGCTGATGGCTCCTACGACCCGGGGACCGGTTCTGTAGGAGCTTTTGTTCTTGGGTTGAGCCCACCGGTGGGGGGGACGTGAACATGGCTTTTGATGACCTTTTCGTAGCGGAGATCAAACATGCCCTCAAACAGGAGGGGTGCCCTCTCTGCCGGCTCGCGCGCAAAGCCGAGGACCGCTACTTGTTCTTCTTCCTGCATGAACACATGAACTCCCTACCCACCTACGAGATACTCGCCAAAGGCGGGCGGCTATGCCGTCACCACTCCTGGTTGGTTCTTGATCGGGCGACCAGGCAGACGGGCCTACTCGGGACAGCGGTCCTTTACGACCATATGACCGGCCTGCTGGCCGACGATCTCCGGCAGGCTTTCGAGGCATCGAGGGGAAAAACCGGCGTCTTGGACAGACTCTCGCGGCGGCTGCTCCGACGGAAGAGGCCTGAGGGCGCAAATCCGCAATTCTGCTGGATTTGCCGGTCGATCGCCGGAACCGAAGATACCTTCCTCCATTACCTCTGCAAGCACCTGGAGGACAACGCGGGCATGAAAGAAATCTACGCTGAGTCGGACGGGCTGTGCATTCCGCACCTCAAGGCGGCGTTCGCCCGGGCTTCACCCTCCGTCGGCTCCTTCTTACTCGACAAGGCCGTCTCCGACCTTGAGCGGTTGAAGTCTCAACTGCAAGAGTATCAACGAAAGAACGACTATCGTTTCCACCATGAACCCTGGGGGGACGAGAAAACATCGCCCGAGCGCATGGTGAGACTCTGCGTCGGGCCTCGCGATTCACCGGTCTCGTCCAGCCGGGACCAGCAGTCTGAACAGGCCAGATGATTGACAGGGGGGATTTGGGTGGTCAGGTCAAGAGAAGTCCCCGATCAGTCCCATAAATCAAGCGAAAGATGGTTTAATCGGAACCTTCTGTTCATGGGCTTGACGAGCCTTTTCAGCGACGCGAGCCACGAGATGGCCACGGCCCTCTTGCCCATGCTCCTGGCCTCGATCGGTGCCTCGCCGGCGGCGCTGGGAGCCGTCGAGGGCCTCTCCGATGCCGCCGCCAGTGCCGTCAAGCTATTATCCGGGTGGTACACGGACCGGATCGGCCGGAGGAAGCCGGCGGCCGTCATCGGCTATGCCTTCACGGCCGTCAAAGCCGCCCTGTACTGGGCGACCACCTGGCCACAGGTACTGCTGGTCCGTGTTGTCGCCTGGTTCGGCCGGGGGCTGAGGAACCCGCCCCGTGACGCCATGCTGGCCGGGGCCGTCCCACCACGTTACTATGGGAGAGCCTTCGGATTCCACCGGGCGATGGATACCAGCGGGGCCGTCCTCGGCCCTCTCCTCGCCGCCTTCTTCCTGACTTTCGTCAGCTTCCGCCGTATCTTCCTCATTTCTCTGATCCCCGGCCTGCTCGCCGTGGCCGCCATGGCCTGGGGGGTTCGGGAGCCAAGCGGGGTCAGGCGCGGCCAGGGCTACCTCTTCTGGGAGAGCGCTCGGTCCCTGCCCCGGAGCTTCCGACGTTTCCTGCTGGCGGTGGGCATCTTTGGGCTCGGGGACATCGCTCACAGCCTGTTGATCCTGCGCACCATCCAACTCCTCACCCCGGTCTGGGGAGCGACCAGGGCAGGGGCGACCGCCATCCTCCTTTACGCCCTCCACAATGCCTTCTATGCCGCGTTCTCTTACCCGGCCGGCACTCTCGGAGACCGCCTCGGCAAAGGCACCCTGCTCGTCCTGGGTTACGGACTATTCGCCGTCATGGCCATCGGATGGGCGTTCGCCGGACCATCCCTGTACCAACTGGTGCCGCTGTTCCTTGTGGCCGGCCTTTACCTCGCCATTGAGGACGCGCTTGAGGGGGCGATGACGGCCGAACTGGTCCCGGCCGACATCCGGGGGACGGGTTACGGCACGTTGGCCACCGTCAACGGCATCGGGGACCTCGGCGCAAGCATCATCGTGGGCTTTCTCTGGGCCAGGTTCTCACCGGCTGTGGGGTTCAGTTACGCGGCGGTCATTGGGGCTCTGGGAGCTTTGGCCATGCTCTGGGCGGTGCGGGCCAGCGCCGCCAAGGCCTGATTGGGTGGTGAGGGCTCATGCTGTACCAGGAAGACCGATGACATCTTTTTCCGACGGTCCATCGTCGAGGCCGTAGCAGCCATGTGGCCAGTTTCCTGGCCCTTCTCTTCGAGGTGATGGGGTTCGCCTAAAAGTGCTGTCCTTCGCGCAGCTGATGACCCCTACCAAGAGACTCCCCGGGCGGCAAGCCCCGATGGGATCAGCTCAACGGAGGATATACGATGAGTGAGAGTCTTGCGACGTTGATCTTTGCCGTTCTCGTTGTGGCCGCCAGCCTCATTTCGGTGGAACTGGCCATCTCCATATCGATCATCGAGATTGTTGCCGGGGTCATCGGAGGCAACTTCCTTGGCCTGCACACGGTGCCGTGGTTGGAGTTTCTGGCCAGCCTGGGCTCAATCGTCCTGACCTTCCTCGCCGGCGCTGAGGTGGACACGGACTCCATGCGCAAGAAGCTCAAAGAGAGCTTGCTGATTGGTGGCTTCTCATTAATGGTCCCCTTCATAGGGGCCTGGGCCTTCGCTTACTATGTCGTTCATTGGAGCCTGCGGGCCAGCCTGATTGCCGGCATCGCCCTCTCCACGACCTCCCTGGCCGTCGTCTACGCGGTCCTCGTGGAGACCGGCCTCAACACCACCGCCATCGGCCAGATCATCATGGCCTCGTGCTTCGTGACGGACTTTGGCACGGCCCTCGCCCTCAATGTCATCTTCTCGGAGTTGTCATGGAAGACCCTGCTGTTCGTCGTCTTGTCGGCATTGGCCATTTACCTTGCTCCAAAGGTCACCCCGTGGCTGTTCAAACGCTACTCCGAGAGGGTCGTCGAGCCCGAAATCAAGTTCATCTTCCTCTCGCTCTTCTTCTTCATGTTCCTCGGGGCATTCAGCGGCAGCCACGCGGTATTGCCCGCCTTCATCTTCGGGCTGGTGCTCTCGCCTATTTTCAACCGCCACCCCGTGGTCCAGAGGAAGCTCCGGATCGTCGCCTTCGCCATCCTGACACCGGCCTTCTTCATCAAGGCCGGGTTCAGTGTCTCCCTCCGTGACATCTACCTCAGCCTGGCCCCCCTGGTCGGGTTTCTGGTCGTGAAGCTGGTCGCCAAGGGCATCGGCGTATACCCGTATGCCCGCCGGTACGTGCCCCAGGACGCGACTTTCACCACCCTGCTCATGAGCACCGGCCTGACCTTCGGGACCATCTCCTCCACGTACGGGCTTTCAGCGGGCATCATCAACCGAGGTCAGTTCTCAGTCCTGGTGACAGTGGTTCTCCTCAGTGCCGTCCTACCGACCTTTGTCGCCCAGCGGTGGTTCCAGCCTAAGGTGGTCTTCAACGGGGGCCTCCGTCCCGGGGCGGTGACCGATGAATCGGGAAGGGGAAAGGGAGAAGGAGAATGAATAATCGAGCCAAGAGGGGGGTGACTCCTGTGTTCAAGCGTATCCTGGTGGGCATGGACACCTCGGAAGCTGCAGGCCGGGCTTTTGATGTGGCTCTCGACCTGGCCGAGAAGTACGGGGCCGAAATGAGGGCCCTTTTCGCCGTAGCCCTTCCCGAGTACGGGGCTACGGTCGGAGAAGTTGAAGAGGTCCGCAACGAAGGGCGGAAGATAATCGCGCCGGTGTTGGAGCAGGCGATGGCCAAGGCCCGGCGGAAGAATGTCCCCTGTGAGGCCAGGGTCTACCCGGGCCATCCGGCCGAGACGCTCATCAACTACGCGGCGCAGGAGCAGTGTGACCTCGTGGTTGTGGGTCGAAGAGGCAGCTCGCCGGCAAAGCGGTTCCTCCTTGGCAGCGTGTCAACGCGCGTCACCCAGTATGCTCCCTGTCACGTCCTGGTCGTGAAGTAATCCAAAGACGGTCCGGAAGCCTGCCCCCGGTCTTGTAGAGCCGTTGGTCCCCTCCAAGTGCGGCCGATGCGGACTCTCTTCGACAGCGGAACTGGGAACCAGAGGAACGCTTGGTGGAGGTGTGCTTAGCGTGAAGATCTCCGGACAGGGTCGCGAGCTTCGAGTATACGTCGGCGAGAGCGACCGGTACAAGAGTCGTCCTTTGTGCCAGGCGATCGTGGAGATGTTCAAAGCCGAGGGGCTGGCCGGGGCGACGGTCATGCGAGGGGTCGTCGGCTTCGGGGCCAACAGCCGCATCCACACGGCCAGCATTCTGAGGCTTTCTGAAGACCTGCCGATGGTCGTGGTGGCGGTAGACTCGCAGGAGTACATAAACCGAGTTCTCCCTCGTCTTGATGAGATGGTTACAGAGGGGCTAATCACCATCCACGACGTGGAAGTTGTGAAGTACACGCACTCCCAGAGGGAACCAGAGACAGCCGTACAGCGGTGAGCCGACCAAGAGACGAGAGGCCCCAGCAAGACCGAGTCAAGACCGTCTTGCTGGGCTTCGCCATTTCCGCTCGGAAATGAGCGAGACGAATGGAGCCGGCGCCAAATGGCAGAAGCGCTGCTTCTTACCGGCTGTCGCCGTTCCGGAGCGGGCGTCGGAAACCCGATCTTCAGATGCCCACCTCGTCCAGGCGGAACAGCCCTTCCCGCTTGATGATCTCGATGAGCTTGATGGGGTACTGAGAATCAGTGGCGTAGCCGCACCGCTTCAGCGCCCACGCGCCCTGCGTGCTGTCGAACATCACTTCCCGGAAGGGTGCGTACCAACTCTTGGTCAGTAGCAGCCGCTGGTGGTCGTCCCAGCTTTCCGCCGGGTTGGTATAGGCGCGGAAGGCGGCGTCAATGCGGTAGGAGACGCCGTTGTACTCCTCCCAGGTGTTGGAGGTGACTGAACCGGCCGACCCGCTGCCCTTGATACCAAACAGGTTGTTGGACATCTGCCCGGTGTATTTGTCGACCGGGGAGGACTGCCCCCAGCCGGTCTCGAGGATGGCCTGGGCCACCTGCAGGGCGGCGGACATCCCGGTCTTCTGCATCGTGCTCACGGCCAGGTCGGAGGTGAAGTCCAGGAACTTGGGTTTCTCGATGATGGGTTTCGGCCCGTACAGCGTCCCGGCGAATACCCGCACCGGCACGGCGTCGGTGTACAGCCGGTCCCCGCCCGCGGTCACGCCCATCGCCCGCAGCTGCCAGTTGCCGTCGTCGGTTTTTACGGGCGTCCAGGTATAGGTGGCCAGGGCGTCGGTGCCCCCGGCAACGGCCCGTGCCGCGCCGGTCCGCGGGTTGACCAACTGGAACTCGACCTGGGCGAGGGGCACGTTGGCCTCCGCCTTCAGGGGGACGGCGCCATTCAGGACCTGATTTGGCCCCACGGTCGCCAGCGAGATTTTCGGGTCGCCCTTGACCTCAACTGGAACCGCCTCGGTGCTGAAGATGTTGCCCTGGGCGTCGATGAGTACGCCCAACACTTCGCGCCTGCCGGTCTGGCCGGGGACGGCGAACCAGCGGTAGGTGCCCCAGCCGTCGCGTTGCAGCAGCACCTCTTCCGCGCCGGTGGCCGGGTCGCGCAGGACGTACTGGACTTTGCTGAACGGGAAGTTGGCGGCCACCCCCAGCGTCACCGGCCTGTCCACGGTGGCGTTGGCTTTCACGCCGGTGAGCGCCAGTTGCCGCTGCACCTCCACGGTCACGGGAACCGGGGCGGCGGGGTAGGCTTGTCCAAGCCGGTCATAGGCGGTGACGCGGATGGTCCGGTTGCCGATGTCCGTCATCTGCGGGGTCCACGTGAGCCGGCCCTGCGGATCGCCCTGGCCCAACACGATGGTCGCCCCGGTGGCCGGGTCGGTCACTTCGTACTTGACGTACGTCGCCTGGAAGTTGACGGCGGGGGTCAGAGTGGCGGCCCCGGTCAGCTTCTGGTTCGGGGTAACTCCGGCGACGGTCACCTTCGGGGCCGGCGCCATGACCACCGGCACGGCATCGCCGGCCAGGAAGTTACCGTTCTGGTCATAGACGGCGGCGGTCAGCACC
>JAJZPE010000108.1 GCA_021811325.1 Bacillota bacterium | reverse complement strand
GCCCGCGCCACCCCGCGACTCCGCGGGCTCTCCCGTCACCCTGTGGGTGGTTTGGCGCGCGGCCACATGGTTCGCGAGGCCCTTCGACCCAAGCGGTCGTGGTGAGCGCCCGGCCCGCGCCACCCCGCGACTCCGCGGTCGAACCCTTCGCGCGCTTCGACAAAGGCGGCAGGATTTTCCCACCCCGGGACGAAACTCTACCCCTGTGAGAAAGCGGGGTGCCGGCTGGTGACTCTTTTCGTAGGTCTGCTCTTCGCCCTGGCCGTGTTGGTCTTTTCCGTGCAAAACGTCGTCCCGGTGGACGTCCGGTTCATGGGGTGGGGTTTCCACACCACCCTGACCCACGTCACCCTGGGGGCCACCGCCGCGGGGGCCCTTTTCGCGCTGCTGATCGTGCTCACCCGCAGCGTCCGCAGTAGCCTCAAGGTCTGGGAAGCTCAGGGTAAGGTTCGCCGGTTGCAGGGCGAGCTGAAAGCGGCCCAGGAGGCGCAGCGGCGGCTGCAGGAGGAACTCGACCAGCAGAAAGCGCCCCGGAAGGCGACCGCGCCGAGCGGGGAAACGTCCTTCCGATGAGCCCGTCGGTCCGGGGATTCGCCGGGACCGTGTGGGAGGTCGCCGAGCCGGACCCGGACCGTCAGGAGCTCTGGTCGCGAGAACTGGACCTTCCTGCGCCTGCCGTCCAGGTCCTGCTGAACCGCGGGATCCACGAACTTGACGAGGCCAGGCGGTTCCTCCTATCCGGTCCGCAGGAGTTCCATGACCCGTCGCTGCTGGCCGGGATGGACCAGGCGGTAACCCGCCTGGCCCGGGCCATCGAGGCGGGGGAACGCATCCGCGTATACGGTGACTACGATGCCGACGGGGTCACCAGCACCGCGCTGCTGTTGCTTTTCTTGCGCGGGCTGGGGGCCGGCGTCGACTTCTATATTCCCAGCCGTCTCGACGAAGGCTATGGCCTCAACGCCGCGGCCCTGAGAGAAGCCAAGGACCAGGGCATCGATCTGGTCGTCAGCGTCGACTGCGGGATCACCTCCCTCGAGGAGGCGCGCCTGGCTGGGAGCATCGGCCTCGACCTCGTCATCACCGATCACCACGAGCCCCTCGACGAATTGCCGGGGGCGCTGGCCGTGATCAACCCGAAGCGACGCGACTGTTCCTACCCGTTCAAGGGGCTGGCCGGCGTGGGCGTGGCCTATAAGCTGGCGGCGGCCCTGGCTAAACGGTATGGCCGGTCGGAGCCTGGGGAATACCTTGATTTGGTAACCCTGGGTACGGTCGCCGACGTCGTGCCCCTTCAAGGAGAGAATCGGTCGCTGGTCAAGGCCGGACTCCCGCTGATAAGACAGGGGACCCGCCTCGGGTTGCGGGCCCTCCTCGACCAGGCCGGCCTGAGCGGCAAACCCATCACCGCCGAGGGCGTGGCCTACGGGCTGGCCCCCAGGATCAACGCCATCGGCCGCATCGGCGACGCCCGCGAGGCCGTGGCCCTCCTCGTCTCCGGGGATTGGGCCGACGCCTGCGCCCGGGCCGCCCGCCTCGATGCGGAGAACCGGTCCAGGCAGTCCATCGAAGGTGTCATCCTCAGCGAGGCCAAGGCGTGGCTGGCCGAGCACCCGGAGGAAGCCACCGGCCCAACCATCGTCCTGTCCTCGCCGGCTTGGCATGTGGGCGTGGTCGGGATCGTCGCCACCCGCCTGGTTGAGCTCTACTACCGGCCGGTGGTCCTGCTCGTCGAGCAGCCGGACGGAGAAGCCCGCGGGTCCGCCCGGAGCGTTCGCGGGCTGAATGTTTTCGAGGCCTTGAAAGCTTGCGGCGGCGCCGTCAGCCGCTTCGGCGGCCACGAACTGGCCGCCGGCTTGACCGTGCCGGCCGGAGGGCTGGCCCGTTTTCGCGAGGTCTTCGCGGCGACCGCAGCCAGGCTGGGTGAGGGCGTCGACCTGAACCCGCGCCTAGCCGTCGACGCCGAGGTCTCCCTGGCCGCCGCCGACCAAAGGCTGGGCCAAGCCCTCGGGCGTCTTGCGCCCTTCGGGGCGGGCAACCCCCCGCCGCTTCTGGCGGCCCACGGGGTCGAGGTCCTCGAGGCCCGTTGCGTCGGCCAGGACGGGAGTCACTTGCGTCTCCGCGTCAAGCAAGACCAGCGCACGCTCGACGCCATCGCCTTCAATCAAGGTCCGGCCGCGGAAACGGCCAAACAGGGGCCCATCGACCTCGTCTTCACGCCGGAGATCAACGACTGGAACGGTCACGAGCGGGTCCAACTGGTCGTCCGCGACCTGCGGCCGACCGGGCAAGCGGCCCCGGCCCAAGCCGCCCCGGCGCAAGCCCCCGTCCGAACCGCGGTCCCGGCCTTCGCCGCCGCTCCCGCCGCCCCGGTTTCCGCCGGCGCTGCCGCCCCCCTGCCGGTCCTGGCCGGCGTCCACGACCGGCGTGGGCAGCCTGACCGTCGCGCCGCGCTGACGGAAGCGCTGGCCGGAGTTGACCTGGCGGTCATCGCCGTCAACAATCGCTGGACGGCGAAGGCCATCGAGGCCCGGCTCGCCCCGTCCGCGCATCGCCTCTACGTCGTCGGCTTGGGCCACGGACAGTCCGTCTTCTGGCCGCTGCCGCCGGTCCTCGCCCAGGCCGGCGCCGCTCCCGGGATAGCCCGCGAGGCCACCGCCGGCGCCCCGACCGCCGCCCTCGTCCTCTACCACCCGCCCTTCAGCCCCGACCACCTGGCCCGCCTGGCTCTGACCACGGCCGGCCTCACCTCGGTCGGGGTCCACCTGCTCTATGGCCCGGCCGATGTCCGCCTGACCGAGGTCATCCTGGCCCGGCAGGCCCCCGACCGCGCCGCCCTGGTCGAGCTCTACCGCACCCTTCGCGAACAGGCCCCGTACGGGACGCCCCTGCCCGTGGCCCGTCTACTCGGCCGGGCTTCGGGCCCGTGGGAGAGGGAGCGGACCCTGGTCGGCGTGACAATCCTAGAAGAACTTGGGTTGCTGGAAAGGATAATGGCGGTGGACGGGGAATCCCTCATTTTGTCCAAACCGGCCCCCAAGGCCAAGCTCGACCTCGAGTCGAGCGACACTTACCGGCAGGGACGCCTGACCGGCGAGGCGTTCGCCGCCTACGCCGACGCGCTCCTGACGGCCGCCGCCGAGGTCCTGGTCGCCCAGGCTTTCGGTCGGGACGCCGCCGGCAGGCGCCCAGACGAGAGGGGAGCAGTCGGATGACTCCGAAAGACGGCGAGTGGCTGAAGCAACTGGTCCGCATCATCCCGGATTTCCCCATGAAGGGGATCAGTTTCAAAGACATCACGACCCTGCTCAAGGACGGCCAGGCCTGGCGGAAATCCATCCGCTCGCTGGCCGAGGCGTGCAAGGGCAAGGGCGCTGAACTCGTCGTCGGGCCGGAGGCCCGCGGCTTCATCATCGGCGCCGCCCTGGCCTATGAGTTGGGCATCGGCTTCGTACCCGTCCGCAAGGCGGGGAAGCTGCCCGCGGCGACCCTCCGCGGCGAATACAAGCTGGAGTACGGGAAGGACGTCCTGGAAATCCACCGCGACGCCATCCGCCCGGGGCAGAAGGTCCTCGTCGTCGACGACCTCCTGGCCACCGGCGGCACCATCTCGGCCAGCGTCGACATGGTCAAGCAACTCGGCGGGCAGATTGTCGCCCTCGCCTTCCTCATTGAGCTGACCGAGCTCAAGGGCCGCGAGAAGCTCCAGGACTACGACGTCGTCACCCTGATCAAGTACCCGGTTTGAGCGGCCGGTCCAGCGCGCCGCGCCCGCCGCGAACCAGAACAAGCCTATGACCATCCAAGAGTTGAACGTTAAGGTCCTCAAGTACAACCCGCAGGCCGACCTGACGCCCCTGGAAGAGGCTTACGCCTTCGCGAAGAAGGCCCACCAGGGGCAGTTTCGCATTTCCGGGGAACCGTACATCGAGCACCCGCTGGCCGTCGCCGGCATCCTGGCCGACCTACAACTTGATGTGACCACCCTGGCCGCCGGTCTCCTCCACGACGTCGTCGAGGACACCGGCGTTTCCCTTGCCGATCTCCAGGCGAGATTCGGCCAGGAGGTGGCCCAGCTCGTCGACGGCGTGACCAAGCTGAGCAAGATCGAGCTCCGGTCGCACGAGGAGGAGCAGGTCCAGAACCTCCGCAAGATGCTCCTGGCCATCGACCGCGACATCCGGGTCCTGATGATCCGTCTGGCGGACCGGCTGCACAACATGCGGACCCTCAAGTACATCCCGTTGGAGCGGCAAAAGACGACGGCCCGTGAGACCCTGGAGATCTTCGCCCCGCTGGCCCACCGGCTCGGTATCTTCCAGATCAAGACCGAGCTGGAGGACCTGGCCCTCCGCTACCTCGAGCCCGAGGTCTACCACGACCTGGCCCAGAAGGTCCAGAAGAAACGGACCGAGCGCGAGGCCTACATCGGCCGGTTCATCGAGGTCCTCCGGGAGAAGCTGGCCGCGGCCGGCATCGAGGCCGACATCCAGGGCCGGGCCAAGCACTTCTACAGCCTCTATCGCAAGATGTACGTGCAGGGACGGGACTTCGGCGAGATCTACGACCTCATCGCCGTGCGCGTCCTGGTCGAGACGGACCAGGACTGCTACGCCGCCCTGGGGGTGATCCACACCGTCTGGAAGCCCATCCCCGGGCGCTTCAAGGATTTCATCGCCGTCCCCAAGACGAACATGTACCAGTCGTTGCACACGACGGTCATCGGGCCCGAGGGCGAGCCGGTCGAGATCCAGATAAGGACCAACGAGATGCACCGGACGGCCGAGTATGGCATCGCCGCCCACTGGCGTTATAAGGAAGGCGGCAAGGCCGACGCCGAGTTCGAGGAGAAACTCGCCCTTCTTCGGGAGCGCCTGGAGGGCCAGCACGAGTTGACCGACCCGCGCGAGTTCATGGAAGGGCTGAAGTCCGACCTCTTCGCCGACGAGGTCTTCGTCTTCACCCCCAAGGGCGACGTCATCGAGCTGCCGGCCGGTGCCGGGCCCCTCGACTTCGCCTACCAGATCCACACCGACGTCGGTCACCGCTGCATCGGGGCCAAGGTCAACGGGAAGATTGTCCCCCTGACCTACAAGCTCAAGAACGGCGACATCGTCGAGATCCTCACCGCCAAGCAGGGGGCCGGGCCCAGCGGCGACTGGCTGGACATGGTCGTCACCGCCGGGGCCAAGAGCAAGATCCGCCAGTGGTTCAAGCGTGAACGCCGCGAGGAGTATGTCGTCCGCGGCCGCGACCTCCTGGAGAAGGAGATGGAGCGCCTCGGCCTGGAGCCGCCCGACCTGATGCGGCCCGAGTGGGTCAAAGCCCTCCTGCAGCGCTTCGGCTACGCCGGCGAGGACGACCTCTTCGCCGCCGTCGGCTACGGCGGCCTCACCCCCCAGTATGCCATTGGAAAGTTAAGGGAAGAGTACGACAAGGAGAAGCGGGCCAAGCCCGTCGTCGACCTCTTCGAGCTTGGCCTGCCGACCACGGCCCCGGCCACGAAGGCCCGGCCGACGATGGGCATCCGGGTCACGGGCGAGGACAACATGCTGGTCCGCTTCTCCCGCTGCTGCAACCCCATCCCCGGCGACCCGATCATCGGCTACATCACCCGCGGGCGCGGGGTGTCCATCCACCGGGCCGACTGCCCGAACGTCACCCACTACACCAGCGACAAGGCCCGTCTGATCGACGTGGCCTGGGACACCGAGCAGCCTTCGGCCTTCTCGGTGGAGGTGGAGATAAACGGCATCGACCGGCCCGGCCTGATGGCCGACGTGCTGAACTCCATCGCCGATACCCGGACGAACATCCTGGCCGCCAATGCCCGGGCGGACCGCAACAAGATGGGCATCATCGACCTCGTCCTCGAGATCCGCAACCTGGAGCAACTCCGCTACGTCATCCAACGCATCGCCAAGGTCCGCGACGTCTTCAGCGTGTCGCGGGTCGTCCGCGACAAGACGAAGTGAGCCCGGCGTCGCCGCCTGGGGAGGTTGATTGATGCGCGCGGTCATCCAGCGGGCCCGTTCGGGCCGTGTGACCATCGACGGCCGGGAGGTCGGCCGCATCGGCCGGGGCCTGGTCGTCCTCCTCGGCGTGGGGACCAATGACGACGAGAAGGCCGCCGCCTACATCGCCGACAAGACGGCCAACCTGCGCGTCTTCGAGGATGAGGCGGGGAAGATGAACCGCTCCCTGCTGGACGCGGGCGGCGAGGTCCTCGCCATCTCCCAGTTCACGCTGTACGGCGATGTCCGCAAGGGCCGCCGGCCGGGCTTCGACGGGGCCGCCCGCCCGGAGAAGGCCGGACCGCTCTACCGGGCCTACGTCGAAGCCCTGCGGGCCATGGGGCTGACCGTGGCCACCGGCGAGTTTGCCGCCGAGATGCTGGTGGAGATAGAAAACGACGGGCCGGTCACCATCCTTATCGACAGCGACCGGCTCTTCTGAAGGCCGCCGGGTTGGAGAGTCCCACCGAGCGGTCGCGCGGAGGTCTTCCATGATCAACGAAACCCTCACCGTCGGTCCGATGATGGCCAACTGCTACATCGTCGCCGGGTCCGGGTCGCCGGACGCGGTGGTCATCGACCCGGGCGGGGACGCCCGGGACATCCTCGAGACCGTGCGGCGCCTGGGCCTGACCGTGGCGGCCATCATCGACACCCACGGCCACGCCGACCACATCGCCGCCAATGGGGAAGTGAAGGCCGAGACCGGGGCGCCGGTCGTCGCCCACCGGTTGGAGGCGCCGATGCTCACCCAGCCTTCCATGAACCTGTCGTCGTGGACGGGCTTCCCGCTCTTCGGACCGCCGGCGGACAGGCTGGTGGAGGACGGGGACGAGCTGCGGGTCGGGACGCTCATCATCAGGGTCCTGCACACGCCGGGGCACACGCCCGGGGGCATCAGCTTGGCCATCGAGGAGGACGTCGCCAACCCGGCCGGCGGGCCGTCGGCCGGCGAGGGTCCGGTCATCTTCAGCGGCGACACGCTCTTCGCCGGCTCCGTCGGGCGGACCGACTTCCCGGGTGGCTCTTTCACCGACCTCATCGACGGCATCAAGGAGAAGCTCCTCGTCTTCGACGACGACACCGAGGTCTACCCGGGGCACGGGCCCAGCACGACCATCGGCGAGGAACGGGAGAGCAACCCCTTCCTGGTTTGACCGAAAAGAACCGGGGCCGGCCTGGAGAGGCCGGCCCCGCTGAATGCGAGGGCGGTTATCGAGAGCGCGGGCGGGCGCCGCGGCGCAGTCGTGCCGGCGCCGGGCCGCCGACGCCCGTCAATACCTGAAGAATGCGGGGAGGAAGTCCATCAGGGCCCGCGACAGGGCCGGCCCGAAGGCGTTGCCCGTCCGCTGGAAGAGGAACCCGTTGAGGGCGGTCATCAGGGGGACGACGACGAGGTTCTCGAGGAGCGCCGGCACGAGGGCGGCCTTCAGGATGAGCGAGGCCGGCAGGGAAAAGACCGCTCCGGCAAGAAAGGCTGTGGTTACGAGCCCCCAGGTCGGGCCGAGTCGGTTTTGGAGCCAGGTCTGTAGATAGGCGTGGACGATGAAGGTCCGGGCGAAACCGACGACGACGAACGACCAGTAGACTTGCCGCAGCAGCCCCAGCGGGCTGAGGTGCTGGACGCCTAGGGGGAACGAGAGGGCGCCGGCCGAGACGGTCAGGAAGCCCAGGGCGGCCCCGATGAACAGGCTCCGGGCCAGGTTGTCCCGGCGCAGGCCGAGGCGCTTCCAGGTGACCCCGTTGCGGCTAAAGAGGTACAGGATGGTCGTGGCGACCGCCAGGTCGCCCAGGGTGCCGAGG
>JAJZPE010000011.1 GCA_021811325.1 Bacillota bacterium | reverse complement strand
TCAGGTCGGTCTCTCCCACCCCTGAACCACTGACCAGGGTGACCTTCGTCGGGGTCGGCAACAAGCGCAGTCCCTCCTCCCCGCTCGCGCTCGGCCGCCGGCCGGCGCAATCTCCATTATCCGACGACGGCGGTGGGACTATGCGGTGAGGCTACGGGGCGGGACTACGGCGCGAGGCGGGTCCGGTCGCGCGGGAAAAGCGAGGCTTCGCGCAGGTTGCTCAGCCCGAGGAGGCGCGCGGTCAGGCGCTCCAGGCCGATGGCCAACCCGCCGTGGGGCGGCATGCCAAAGCGGAAGACCTCGAGGTAGTGCTCGAAGGCGGCCGGGTCAAGACCAAAGGCGACCATGTTCCCGACCAGTTGATCATACCGGTGGATGCGCTGCCCGCCGGTGGTTATCTCGAGGCCCCGGAAGAGAAGGTCGAAGCTCCGCGTGAGGGTCGGGTCGGCGGCGTCGGGGTGGGTGTAGACGGGCCGCTTGGCGGCCGGCCAGCGGGTCACGAAGACCAGGTCGCCACGGCCGGATTGGGCCACGTGCTCGCCGATGAGCCGCTCGCCCTCCGGGTCAAGCCCCTCGGGCGGGCTGCCCTTGCCATAGCGGTCCTTCAGGATGGACTGCACCTCGGCCAGAGGCAGGCGGGGCGGCTCGACGGCCCCGGGCACCGTCACCCCAAGGAGCTCCAGCTCGGCGGCGCACCGTTGGCCCACGCGCTGGAAGACTTCGGCCAGGAGCGCCACCTCGAGGTCCATGACCTCCTCTTCGCTGTCGATGAAGCCCATCTCCAGGTCGAGACTGGTGAACTCGTTGATGTGGCGGGAGGTGTTGTGCTCCTCGGCGCGGTAGACGTGACCGACCTCGAAGACTCGTTCGTAGCCCGCGCCGACCAGCATCTGCTTGTAGAACTGGGGGCTCTGGGCGAGGTAGGCCCGGCGCTCGAAGTAGCGTAGCGGGAAAAGCTCCGAGCCGCCTTCGGTCCCGGAGGCGACGATCTTCGGCGTGGAGATTTCGGTGAAGTCGCGGCTCCGTAAGAAGTCCCGGAACGCCGCCAGGACCTCGGCCTGGACGGTGAAGACGGCGTGCACCTTCGGGTGCCTCAGGCTGAGGACGCGATGGTCGAGGACGAGGTCGAGCCCCACGTTGAGGTCCTTCTTATGGAGCTCGAAGGGCAAGGCCGGGTCGGCCGGGGCGATAACTTCGAACTCGCGCATCCGGACCTCGGCCCCCGAAGGGGCGCGTTCCTCGAGGGCGACCTCACCGGTGACGGCGACGACGCTCTCGTTGGCGACAGCGGCGAGCTGTTCGTTGTGCCCCTCGGCGACCACTTGGATGAACCCATGGCGGTCCCGAAGGATGACGAACGTCAGGTGGCCGAGGGCCCTCACCCGGTGAACCCAGCCGGCGACCGTGACCACCTGGCCGCCGTGGGCGACCAATTCTTGGCTCGTGACGCGTCTCATGTCCTGCACTCTCCTCTCGCGGGCGATCTCTCGCGGGCAGACAAAAACCCCTCGTCCATGCAGGGACGAGGGGCTTCTCGTGGTGCCACCCTAACTTCAGTCGCCGGGTACGGCTGGGCCGGGAAAAACGAGCCGGCGCCGCGGCGACCTTTCCGGCCAGGTATCGGAAGCCGGCGACCGTCGAGCCTCATGGGTTGTCGTTCACCGCGCCGCGCCGGGCCGGGTCTCAGCGAACCCCGGCTCTCTGTGCCTCGCTTGCGGGCTACTCTCCCCGTCATCGGCCGAAGAGCTTTGCCGCCATTCTATACCGCCAAACCTGCGCTGTCAAGCCGCGGGCGGCGTGCGTGTCGTGGCGTGCGTGTCGCGGCGTGCGTCTTGAGTCGCGCCGCCGCCGGGCATACTAGACTTACCGCCTGACGCTGGGATGCGAGCGCGAACGGGGATGGGTGGTGACGTCTTGAGACCGCGGCGAGCACGGAAACATATCGGTCAGACAGACGGTCAAGGCGGCCACGGCCGGGGCTTCAACTGGCGCTGGAGTGGGCTGGCGAACGGAGTCATCCCGACGCTCTTGCTCGTCGCGGCCACGGGTATCTTCATCGCCTTCTTGTCCCTCATCTTCCTCGTCCGCCTGCCGCAACCGCAGTCCTCGCTGGCCACCCGGCTCCTGGACGTCAACGGCAACCTCATCGCCAGCCTGGCCGTGGAGAACCGGCAGGAGGTCCCGCTCTCGGAGGTCTCGCCTTATATGCAGAACGCGGTGGTGGCCATTGAGGACGACCGTTTCTACTACCACCACGGCATCGACCTCCGGGCCATCCTCCGGGCCGCCTACCGCGACCTGCTCGCCCGCCGCATCGTCGAGGGCGGCAGCACCATCACCCAACAGCTCGTCAGGAACCTCTACCTGAGCCAGACCCGGACCTTCACACGGAAGATCAACGAGGTCCTCCTGACCCTCAAGTTTGAATCGGTCTACACCAAGAAAGAAATCCTCGGTATGTACCTGAACACGATTTACTATGGGCAGAACGCCTATGGGGTCGAGGTGGCCGCGGAGACGTATTACGGCAAATCCGCCCGCTCGCTGACCCTGGCCCAGAGCGCCATGCTGGCCGGGATCATTCGTAACCCGTCGACCTATAACCCCTTCAACAACCTGTCCGCCTCGACCAGCCGTCGCAACCTGGTCCTCGATAAGCTGGTGGTGCAGGGCTACATCACCAAGAAACAGGCGGACGAGGCCAAGGCCGAGCGAGTGGTCCTCAACCCGACCAAGGCGGCCCCGAAGGCCGCGCCATATTTCGTCGAGTACGTCACGAGGCAGATCAGCGCGCGCCATCCGGACCTGGTCAAGGACCTTCCCGTCGGGGGCTACACCATCGAGACCACCCTCGACCTGAACCTGCAGAACGCGGCGGAGGCGGCCTTCAAGGCCGGCCTCGGCGGCGGACGCAAGGACCGGAACGGCATCACCCAGCCGCAGGGGGCGCTGGTGGCCATCGACCCGACCAACGGCTATATCAAGGCCCTCATCGGCGGGCGCGACTTCGCCGAGAGCCAGTTCAACCGGGCCTATCAGGCCAAGCGCCAGCCCGGCTCGTCCTTCAAGGCCTACCTGTACACGGCCGTCTTCGACCACGGCTACACCGTCGTTAGCCAGCAAGTGTGCGAGCCCGTGAGTTTCCCGGGCGCCGGCGGTGTGCCCTACGAGCCCGCGGACTACGGCCACCAGCCTTATCACTACGCACCCCTGACTGTCCGTCAGGCGGTGCGGATCTCGGACAACGTCGTCGCCGTGCGCTGGGCCAAGACCATCGGGCCGGACCAGGTGGTCCGCTACGCCCACCTGATGGGCATCCAGAGCCCGCTCGAGGCCAATCTGTCCATCGCCCTCGGCGCCTACGAGGTGACGCCCTTGGAGATGGCCATCGGCTATTCGACCCTGGCCAACGGCGGGCAACTGGTGACCCCGCTCTCCATCCTGCGGATAAAGGACCGTTCCGGGCGCATCATCGAGGACAACCGGCCGGCCATCCGCCAGGTGATCGACACGCGCGTCGCCTATCTGGTGACTAACGTCCTCCAGAGCGTCCTCGGCCCGGGCGGGACCGCGTCGCACCTGGCGCCGATCGTCAACCGGCCGGCGGCGGGCAAGACTGGGACGACCGAGGACTACCGCGATGCCTGGTTCGCCGGGTATACCCCCGACCTCGTGGCCGTGGTCTATGTCGGGCACGACGACCCGAGCGTGCCCGTCGCCGCGCCGGGCGGCTGGCTGGCCGGGCCGATCTGGGCCAACTTCTTCCGGGTGGCCCTGGCCGATGTCCCGCCCCACGACTTCGCCCGCCCGCCAGGTATCATCGACGTGCAAGTGTGCGCGGACTCGGGGCTCTTGCCCGGTTATGATTGCCCGACGCTGTCTGAGGTCTTCATCGCCGGGACCGAACCGACCCAGTTCGACACGGGCCAGGGGGCGACAGTGCCGGTCCCGCCCACCAACATCCCGCCGACGACCGGCTCGTTGCCCCACGACCCCGCTCCCGCAAGGACTTCCAGGCGACAAGAAAGCCCGGCCGCCGGCCGGGCTTTCGTTCTTTCAGTGGGGCGTCAACACTTGAGCGAGAGTTGCCCCGCGTTGCAGATGACGTTGGCGCCCCTGGCCTTGGCCAGGTACATGGCCTGGTCCGCGACCTTGACGAGTTCCTCGGGCACGGCGGTGTTCGTCGGGTAACTGCTGACGCCGATGCTCACGGCCACGGGGATTTCGTTGTCTCCGAGGACCACCCGGGACTCGACGAGGACATCGCGGATCCGCTCGGCGATCTTCTCGGCCAGTTCGGAGTCGGTCTTGGGAAGGATGACGACGAACTCGTCACCGCCGTAGCGGACGACCTTGTCGGTGTTGCGCGTATAGCCCTGAATGACCCGGGCTACGGTCTGCAGGGCGAGGTCTCCAGCATGGTGCCCATAAGTGTCGTTGAAAAGCTTGAGGTCGTTGATGTCGACGAAGAGGACCGAGACCGGGTCGCCAAACTTGGTCAGGGCCGGGAATCGGTTCTCCAGCCAGTCCGCGAAGTAGCGGTAGTTGTAGACGTGGGTCAGGCAGTCGGTGACGGCCTGTAGGCGGACCTCCTCGACCTCGCTGATGACCCGGAAGAACTGGTTGAGGCCGACCAGCGAGGCGGAGGCGAGGAGCGCACCGTAAGGACCGCGGTCGACGTAGAGCAGCGCCGTGGTCGTCCCCAGGACGTAATAGAGGAGCGTCGCGCTCTTGCGTTCGCGCAGCGTCCGGTAGACCACGGGGAGCACGCGCTGCCGCTCGATGAGGGCCAGCCGCGCGCCGACCAGCAGGATGTTGACAAGGTCGAAACCGATGGCGGCCAGGAAGAGAGGGACGAAGCCAAACGGCAAGGTCAGCTGACCGTACCCCCCGGCGGTGACCCGGAACAGGATGCCGGCCGCGGTGAGGGACAACGCGACATGGCCGACGTTGAAGAACGTGTGCAAGGGCGAGAACTTCTGGGTCCACGTGAAGAGGATGATGGCCGGGAAGGTGACCCACATGGCCGCGGCCGGTCCGTGGGCGATTACGGCGGCCAGGGCGATGGGGAAAGCGGCCGAAATCCTGACGCCCGAGGGCAGAGCGACGACGAGTTGACTGAAGAAGACATAAAGCAGAGTCAGGAAAAGGATGGACCATCCCGACCCAGACGGAATCGTCGGGGTCAAAAAGAGCATCAGCAGGCTGCCGATGGCTCCGATGGACGCCTGATAGACCTTGGCGGAAGGGGGTTCTTTCATCCAATACCACACCCCGAGGCTCCATCCAGATTTTGTCCACTTGGTATTCGACGGTCCGGCGGCGTTTCCTCCCTCATGTCGAATCACGGACACCGGAACGCGAAGATGTCACCAGTGCCACTCCAAGCAGGGCAAGAGCTCCGCCGAGGGCGCCCGAGGCAGTGAGGCCCTCACGAAAGACCAGGTATCCGAGGAGCACCCCGCCGGTGACTTCTTGGGTGGCGATGAGGTTGGCCGTGGTCGCCGGGGTCCGACGAAGCGCCGCGTTGTAGAGGGTGTGCCCGAGGCCGGTCGGCAGCAGTCCGAGGAGCAGCAGGGCGATGAGGTTGGGCGCCTTGAGAGCGGCGACGGTCGCCGGCGGCCGGGCGAACGGCAACAGGAACAAGGCGGCCAGGCAGTAGACCCAGAACGTATAGCGGAAGAGCGGCTGCCTCTCCCGCTCCGACCGGCCGGCCAACGAATAGACCGCGTACGCCAAGCCGGAACCGAGGGCGAAGGCATCGCCGCCGATGGAGGTCAGGGTGACCCGCGGTTCGTAGCCGACCATCACCGCCAACCCGGCGATGGCCAGCGCGATGCCGATAGACTGGCCGCGACCGAGCCGCTCCCCGAGCCACCAAGGGCTGAGGAGGGCGACGAAGACCGGCGACAGGTTGACCAGGACCAGGGTGTGGGCGATGCTCGTCCGGCCGAGGGCCAGGATGTAGAAGAGGAAGTGCAGCGCGGCCACGGCGGCGATGCCCGCGAGGACCGGGAGGCCGCGGCGGTCCACGCCCATGGGGGTGCGGGTCAGGACCCCGAGGAGTCCGACGAAGGCCGCGCCGATGAACAAGCGGCCCGCGGCCAGGCCCGCGGGAGGCAGCCCGGTCGCGGAGCGCACGAGGACGGCCGCTGAAGCGAAAAAGACGGTGGCGGTTGCCGCCAGGAGGACGCCGGTCGCGTCGCCGGAAGCGGGCCCTTTAGCCATGAGCCTGACCTCCCTTGCCCCGGCTGGTCCCGGCGCGGCTCGCTTCGCCGGGCAGGAAGTAGCACAGGGCCGCCGCCACGACCAGCAGGACCGGGCTCCCGACCAACGCCGGCAGCAGTCCGAACCGCTCGCTGAAGAACCCGGTGACCGAGAGCCCGAGACCACCGACGCCCCAGGCGAGGCCCATCATCATCCCCGAGGCCATGCCGGCGCTCCTCGGGAAGAGTTCCTGGGCGAAGACGATGCTGACCGGGAAGGCCGCCTGGAAGGCGGCGCCGCCCAGGGCGAGGATGGCCCATGAGAGATAGCCGGAACCCGACCGCAGGAAGAGGAGGAACAACGTCGCGGTCAGCAGCGACGAGCCGACGATGGTCCGCCGGCGCCCATAGCGGTCGGACAGGAACCCGCCGGCCATCGCCCCGGCCGTGCTGACCAGGAGGTAGATGAAGAGTGGGAGGCTGACCATCGCCTTGGTGTACCCGAGGCGAAGATAGTAGAGCGGGACCAGGAAGGTCAGGGAGTAGCTGGCCCAGGCCCTGACCCCGACGATGAGGTTCAGCCAGATGAGGGTGGAGAACCTTTCGCGGACGGCCCTCCAGATCCCGGCGAAGCCCGCCGTGTCCAGGTTGGGGGGCTTGGCCCGCAGTCGGCTGATGCCGGCCAGGCGCATGAACCCCGCGACCACGAGACCGAGGGGGAACATCCAGGCCAGGACACCGAGGCCGAACCGCGCCTCGAGAGGGATGGCGATGAGCGGGGCCAGGGCGTAGCCGAAGCTCCCGCCGGTCGAGTAGAGTGACATATGCCACCCGCGACGCCGGGCGCTGAGGCCGGCGATGGTCACCGAACCGAGGGGGTGGTAAAGGGCCGACCCGAGGCCGCCCAGGACGGCCAGGACCATGATGGCCCAGTAGTTGTGGGTCAGGCCGACGGCCGAGATCCAGAGGGTCGTCCAGAGGACCGCCGGGATGAGCAGGGCGCCCCCGGCGATGCGGTCGATGAAGTACCCGAAGACCGGTTGCGACAGTGATGACGCGACCGTGGAAGCCGAAACGATGGCCGAACCCGCCGTCAAAGAAAACCCGAGGTCGGGCGCGATGAGCGGGATGAGCGGCGGCAACAGGTTGGTGTAGAAATCGGACAGGAAATGCCCGCTCGCCACCCAGAAGACCGAGGACGACCGGGGGGGCGGGGCCGCCGCAACGGTTGGTGCTTTGATGGGGCCATCGATGGCGCTGTCGTCGTTTTGGCGCATGCCGCTCTCCTTTCGCGGCGCCGCGCTCAACTCCTTCAGCGAGCGGAAGGAAACGCGCCCCGGGCTGAGGAAGAGTGCGGGTAACGGGCTGAAGCTGAATAAGCGGAGAGGAGTTGCGTCATCGGTGCGACCACGGCCGGGAAAGCCATACTACACCGCCTATGAGGAGCGCTACCGCTCGGTCTACGGGCAGGGTGTCACCTACTGGAGCGCCTACCCCGAGGAACTGGCCGCGGTTCGCGGAGACGTCGACTCCTTCCTGACCGATTTGGGGCTGACCCCGCCGGCCTTGGCACCTGGCGCGCCGGCGGCGCATGTGGCCGAGTTCGGGTGTGGCGAGGGGTTTGCCGGCGTCCTCCTGGCCGAGCGGGGCTTCCGGTACACCGGGTTGGACATCGCCGAGTCGGCGGTGTCAAAGGCGCGGGCCCGCTTGGCGCGATTCGGGCGGTCGGCGGAAGCCCGCCTCGCCGACCTGACCGACCTCCGGGACATCCCACGGCAGGCTTCGCTTACCTCGGCGGGACCGTGTCGGCGGACGGGAACTGGATCACGTTCCGAGTCCGCAAGCAACCGTGGCGGCTGGACAAGGTGCCTGATTGCCGGAAGTCCCTCGAACTGGCCCGGGAGCTCTGGGACCGGTATGCCATCGAGGGCTTGGCCCCCGGTCACGGACCGGTGGCCCGATCGCGGTCGGTCCGTTCTCCCTTGACTCCAAGGAGGTGTTGGGACTGTGACCCTTCCCCCGTTCCTGAAAAGCCTGACCTCGCGCGACCCCGCGCTGGCCGAGGCGGTCGACCACCTGTGGCAGACGGCCAACTCCGGTCCCCTGGACGCCAAGACGCGGACCCTCATCACGATGGCCCTCGACTGCTCCCACGGCGCCGCCGGGGGCGTGACCTCCCTGGCCAACCAGGCCCGCGGCCTAGGCGCCTCCGACGCCGAGATCGCCCAGACCCTGCGCCTGGCCCACCTCATCACCGGGATGAACGCCCTCCTGACCGGAAACGCCGCCTTCCCCGAAGGCAAGAAATAACCTGGTCCCACGACTGATGAGACCCCGACTCGTCCGTCAGAGCTTCGCAAGTCCGTCAGAGCTTCGCTTGACAGGAACTGCGGTCAGGCTTTAGAATTATGGACGGTTCGTTCTAGGGGGATTTTTCATGTCGGTGTCGGTCCTCATCTGAGGGAATCAAATGGGCGCGTAAGCGGGGTGGCGTCGCTGGGACAGGGCGCCGGGCATGAGGCTTATCTGATGACCCCCCTGCTTCGCGCTACTCGATGAGGGCAAAAACACCGCCAGACCGTGATGGTTTAGCCGTGGAGTGTCCACGGCTTTTTCATTTCCCGAGGGGGGTGGACCGGTTGAACCCGAAGACCCTGACGACTCTTGAGTACGACAAGATAAAGGTGATGCTCGCCGAGACGGCCCAGAGCAACCTGGGGCGCGAGCTGGTGGACCGCTTGCGCCCGCTCACCCAGCGAGCGGCGGTCGAGGCGGCCCTGCAGGAGACCACCGAGGCTCGGGCCATCCTGGAGCGCGGCGCCCAGGTCCCGTCGCAGGGGCTGTCGGACATCCGCGAGCTGGCCGGCAAGGCCGAGCGCGGCGGGGTCATCGCCCCGGTCGACCTCCTTCGGGTGGCCGACTGCCTGCGAGGCTGTCGCGAACTAAAGCGTTACATGGAAGGCAAGCGGCTGGTCGCACCGACCCTGAGCCGCTATGCCGAGGCCATCGTGACCTTCAAGGCCCTCGAGGACGAGATCTATCAGTGCGTCGAGGGCTCGCGCGTGGCCAGCGCGGCCAGCCCCAAGCTGTCCAAGATCCGCCGGGAGATACAGCTCACCGAGGAGCGCATCCAGTCGAAGCTGCAGTCCTTCCTGGCGGCCGCGGGCAACCGCGACGTCCTCCAGGAGAGCTTCGTCAGCGTCAAGGGCGGCCGCTACGCCCTGCCCGTCAAGGCCGGCCAGCGGCACAAGGTCCAGGGCGTCGTCGTGGACACCTCGGGGAGCGGGATGACCGTCTTCATCGAACCGGCGGCCGTCCGCAAGTTGGCGGATGAACTGGCCGTCCTCAGGGGCGTCGAAGAGGCCGAGGAGTACCAGGTCCTGGTCACCCTATCTGGATTGGTCGGCGCCGAAGCCCGGGCCATCCTGGCCGACCTTGAGGTCATGGCGGCCTATGACTTCGCCTTCGCCAAGGGGCGCCTGAGCCTGGCCATGCGGGCCCGGCCGGTGGACGTCAACGACGAGGGCTTCATCCAAATCTCCGGCGCCCGCCACCCGCTCATCCGGGAGGGCGCGGTCCCGCTCGACCTGGTCATCGGGCGGCGTTACCGGACGCTGGTCATCACCGGCCCGAACACCGGAGGCAAGACGGTCGCCCTGAAGACCGTCGGTCTGCTGACCCTGATGGCCCAGTCCGGCCTGCACGTGCCGGCCGGCGAGGGGACCGATCTCGCCGTCTTCGAGGGCGTCCTGGCGGACATCGGCGACGCTCAGAGCATCGAGCAGTCCCTCAGCACGTTTTCTTCGCACATCGGGCAGATCGCCGGCGTCCTCCGTGAGGCCGGCCGTTCCACCCTGGTCCTGTTGGACGAGGTCGGCACGGGGACCGACCCGGCCGAGGGCGCGGCCCTGGCCATGGCCATCCTCGAGCAGTTGCACGAGGCCGGCGCGGTGACCCTGGCGACGACCCACTACAGCGACGTCAAGCGCCTGGCCGACCTGAACCCGGGCTTCATCAACGGGCGGATGGACTTCGACCGCGAGACTTTGGGGCCCCTCTACCGCCTGGTCATGGGCGAGGCCGGGAGCAGCAACGCCTTCTGGATCGCCGAGCGGCTGGGCATCGGGCCGCGCGTCCTGGCCCGGGCGCGGGAGCATCTGGGGGCGCGAGCGGGCAGGGAGCCTGAGAAGCCCGTGGTGCGAGTCAAGTCAGACCCGGCCCCGGCGGCCGCCGGACTCGAGCCGGAGGAGCAAAACGCCGTGGAAGCATCGGACGCGGGAACGGCTTCGGCCCCGCGCCCGGACGGCGACGGCCGCCCCAAGCCGCGCCAGTGGCAGGTCGGTGATTCTGTCATCCTGCAAACGATAGGGCAGCGTGGCGTGGTGGCCGAGCTGCCCAACGAGAAGGGCGAGATGGTCATCTTCACCCGCGGCAAGCGCGTCACCGTCAACCACAAGCGGGTCACGCTGCTCGTCGCGGCGGAGCACCTGTATCCCGAGGACTACGACCTGCGCGTGGCCCTCAACTCCTGGCCCGAGCGCAAGCTGATGAAGGATATGGGACGGAAGCACGTTGACGGACAGCGGGTGATCGTCGAGGGGAAACCGGAGTAGGGGCGGCCCCATGGCCGCGGTGGCGTCGCGGCGGGACCAAGACCGTCAGCGGCGGTGACCGTTCGGCGCCGCACTTGCTTTTTCGACGGTGGCAGGACTAACCCTTCGGGCGCAGAAATATTCCCGCAGCGGTAACGTGGGAACACGCCGCAGACGGGAGGAATGAACATGCAAAAGCGTCTGACTCGGGCCGAGGTGCCGGTCGAAGAGACCTGGAACCTGGCCGACATCTTCCCGACGACCGGGGCTTGGGAAGCCGAGCTGGCCGCGGTCGAGAAGAACATCGCCAACGTCACCAAGCACCAGGGGAAGCTGAGCGAGGGTCCCGGCGTCCTCTTGGCGTGTCTGACCGCCCTGGAGGACCTGCAAAAGCAGTTCATCAAGGTAATGTCATATGCCTCTTTGAACCTTTCGTCCGACGGCACCTCGCCAGCGAATCAGGTGGCGGCCGGACGGGTGGCCGCCCTGGCCGCGAAGATGCAGGCCGCGACGTCGTTCATCCGGACCGAGTCCCTGGCCTTGCCCGACGGCACCCTCGAGCGTTACCTGGCGACCGAGCCGGGTCTGGCCTCGTTCCGCCGGACCATCGAGCGGATGCTGGAGGAGAAGCCGCACGTCCTCAACGCCCAGACCGAAATGGCCCTGGCCGCCCTGGGCGAGGTCCTCGACGCGCCGTCGCTCATCTACAACCGCTCGAAGAGTTCGGACATGACCTTCGAACCGATCACGGACAGTCAGGGCAACCAGCATCCGATGTCCTTCGCCGGGTACGAGGGGCGCTACGAGCGCTCGGCCGACACGACCCTGCGGCGCAATGCCTACGCGTCCTTCACCAAGGGCCTCAACGCCTACAAGAACACCTACGGCGCCACCTGGGGCACCGAGGTCAAGAAGAGCGTGGTCACGGCCCGCCTCCGCGGCTACAAGTCGGCGGTCCACATGATCCTGGCCCAGCAAGAAGTGACCCTCGAGGTCTACAACAACCTGCATGACATCATCCTCAAGGAACTTGCCCCGCACATGCGGCGCTACGCCGAGCTGCGGAAGCGCGTGCTGGGCCTCGACAAGCTGCTCTACTGCGATATCGAAGCCCCGCTCGACCCGGACTTCAGCCCGCCGACGACCTTCGAGGCCGCGTCGGACATCCTCCTGAAGGGTCTGGCGGTGCTCGGCCCGGAGTACGTGGAGATCATCGCCAACGGCCTCAAGAACCGCTGGATCGACCGGGCCGACAACATCGGCAAGTCCACCGGGGCCTTCTGCAACTCCCTCTACGGGGTCCATCCCTACATCCTCATCACCTGGACCAACAACATGCGCAACGTCCTCACCCTGGCGCATGAGCTCGGCCACGCCGGCCACGGGGTCACCGCCCAGCGCCACCAGCGCCTGACCAACACCCGCACCTCGATGTTCTTCGTCGAGGCCCCGTCGACCATCAACGAGCTCATCGTCGGTCAGGACATCCTGGCCAAGAGCGCCGACACGCGGATGCGGCGTTGGGTCATCATGCAGTTCTTGGCCACCTACCACCACAACTTTGTCCGCCACCTCATCGAAGGCGAGTTGCAGCGGCGCATCTTCGCCCGGGCCGAGAAGGGCGAGCCTATTACGGCGACCACCCTGAGCCAGGTCCAGGGCGACGTCCTGGCCGAGTTCTGGGGCGACACGGTGGAAGTCGACGACGGCGCCCGCCTGACCTGGATGCGCCAGCCTCACTATTATCGCGGCCTCTACCCCTACACCTACTCGGCCGGCCTGACCGTCGGCACCTCGGTGGCCCAGGCCATCCGCGAGGAAGGCCAGCCGGCGGTGGACCGCTGGCTGTCGGTCCTGGAGGCCGGCGGGACGCTGAAGCCGCTCGACCTGGCCAAGCTGGCCGGCGTCGACATGACCAAGCCCGACCCGATCAGGAAGGCCGTGGCCTACGTCGGGTCGCTGGTGGACGAGGTCGTGAAGAGCTTCTAGGCGCGCGCGGCAGCACCGGATTATGCGACGACCCCTGCAGTCCTGTTGGACTGCAGGGGTCTTGTTGTCCCGTCGTGTCGCGCATCCCCCTGCCCTCCCTGGGTCAGGGTAACCGCCTGAGAAGTCAACCGGCCGGACGCGTGTTCGACCTCCTGGCGAGCTCGATACCGAGGACGAGGACCAGCCCGATGACCCCAAACGCGCGCTAGGCCGCCGGCGGTCCGCTGTGCCCGGCGATGGCGCCGGCGAGGAGGATGCCGGTCACCGCGCCGCCGCTGGTGATGGTCGACGCGAGGCCCCAGACCCGGCCGGTCATGGCCGCCGGGGCCTGAGTCTGGACGCGGGTCATGAACAGCGTGGAGAGAAGCGAGATGATGAGCCCTTCGACGAAGCTCATCGCCGTCTGCTGGAACGGGCCCTCCGCGGGCGGGGGTTGCCGAAGACGAACAGGACCCCGGTCAGGATGAGCAGCAGCCCCAAGATGACGCCAAACGACCCCCGGAGGCGTGCCAGCGAGAACAACCCCGGCAGGGCGAAGACGACCCCGCCCCAGGGCACGGTCAGCGCCAGCAGAGATACGCCCACGAGGACCAGCACTTGGCCATAGTGGCCGATGGCCTCCCACCCCCAAGCCACGGTCTCCCCACCGGCGAACATGGCCATGAAAGAAGTGGCCAAGGTCGCCAGGGCTACGGCGGTCCACCCCAGTCTGTTAGACCAGGCTGGCGAGACTCGCTTGGGTCCGAGGGGCTTGGACGGTTCGGGAGCGGTCATGGCGAAGTCCAGGGCCGAGACCTCATTGCCGTTCCAGGACAGGTTGTCGGACTCGAAGTCGAAGTGGATCAGGCCATAGTTGTCGCGGGTGGTTGGCAGGGCGGCACGCACTGACCGTTGTCGGAGGGAATCGGCCGGGTGACGGGGAAGCCCTTCCCCAGGAGGTGGTTCAGGAGCCCGACCTCATCCGCCACCTGGGCCGGGTTCCGTTCGTCGAGGTGGTTGAAGCGCAGAAAGAACTTCCTCCCATCCTTCCGAAAGGTGAACGGAGAGTGTCCGTCGCCGTCAACCGTCGGAGTGGGTCTGGTTGAGATGGCCCTGGGTCTGGGAAACTAGACCCTGAATCAACTTTGGAGGCGAGTAAATCAATGACAGAGCTGACGCAAGGTTTCGCGGCCCTGGGGGTCAATCCGCTGATCATCGAGGCCCTGGATGAAATGGGTTTCGAGGAGCCTTCGCCGATCCAGGCGGCCGCCATTCCCCTTCTGTTAGAAGGCAAGGACCTGGTCGGGCAGGCGCAGACAGGCACGGGCAAGACGGCCGCCTTCGCCATACCCCTCCTGCAGCGCCTGGATCCGGAGGAGCCGCGGCCTCAGGTCCTCGTCCTGGCCCCGACCCGCGAACTGGCTCTGCAGGTGGCCGACGAGTTTGGCAAGATCGGGAAACGCCTACGGGTGCGGGAACTGGCCGTCTATGGTGGGCAGCCCATCGAGCGACAGATCAAGGCTCTGCGGGCCGGTGTCTCGGTCGTCATCGGGACCCCGGGGCGCATCATGGACCATCTCGAACGGCGGACGCTCAAGCTGGATCAGATCAGAGCCTTCGTGCTGGACGAGGCCGATGAGATGCTCAGCATGGGCTTCATCGAAGACATCGAAGAGATAATCGGCCATCTGCCGGCGGAACGGCAGACAATCTGCTTCTCGGCGACCATGCCCGAGCCCATCCTCCGGATCACCGAGCGGTACACCAGGACCCCGGCGCGGATCAGCCTCGGCGGTCGGGGAATCGCCGCCCCGCCGGCAATCGATCAGGCCTATTTCGAGATTCGGGAGAGGGACAAGGTGGAGGCCCTGACCCGGATCGTCGACCACGAGGCCATCTCCCGCGCCATCGTCTTCTGCCGGACCAAGCGGGAATGTGACGAACTGGCCACGGCTCTCCAGGCGCGGGGGTATCTGGCGGAGGCCATTCACGGGGACCTGAACCAGGTCCAACGCAACCGCGTCCTGGCCCGCTTCAAGGAGGGACAGGTCGAGCTGCTGATTGCCACGGACGTGGCCGCCCGCGGGCTGGACGTCGAGAACGTCACCCATGTGATCAACTATGACATCGCCCAATCACCTGAGTCGCACGTCCACCGCATCGGGCGCACCGGGCGCATCGGGCGGGAGGGAATGGCCTTCACCTTGATCCACCCCCGTGAGTTCCGGCATCTGAAGCTGATCGAACGGGCGACCCAGGCCCGAATCCAGCGTCGTAGCGTGCCTACGGCCACCGACGTGGCCGAGCGGGCGCTGGACTTGCTTGGGGAGCGCATCGACTCCCTGGTTACCGGCGGAGCGGGGCAGGAATCGAGGTTCATGGATTTGGCCGCGCGTCTGTTGGAAGAGCATGAGCCCGACCGTCTGGTGGCCGCGCTGGTGGCGGCCATGGCGGAGAACCGGGGGGCCGCGGGGCCGGAGACGGGTCGGCTCGGCTCAGGGCCCGTCCCTGAGGGGCACGACTTCCCGAACACCGGCGCCGAACCAGGTTATGTGCGGCTTTTCATGAACATCGGGGCGCGGCACCGGGTGACACCGGCCGACTTCGTCCGGACCATCGCCCGCAAGGCGGACATCTCCGGGGGATTGATCGGGGCCATCGACATCTATGACGACTTCACCTTCGTCGAAGTGCCCAAGGAGGTGGCGCGGGCGGTGTTGGACGCCATGGAGCACGCGTCCATCCAGGGTCGCGGGATTCACGCCGAGCCCGCCCGGCCGGGCCATTGAGGAATCATCGTCCTCAGCTGGCTCATCGACGCCTGGTCGGCGCCGCCGGCATCAACCCGTGGACCATCGGCTTCCCTGATCACCATCATCAGCACGATGATCGCCGTCGTGGGCGACCTTGCCCTGGTGGCGTCACCTGGGCCGGTTGCCGCGGTAGAGCCGGCCGACAAGCTCCCGGAACCATTTCGCCGTCAGTGATGATATGGCTCTCCCCGCCTGATCTTGAACGCCCGGTAGAGCTGCTCGAGCAGGAAGAGGCGGGCGAGCTGGTGGGGCAGGGTCATCTTGGATAGAGACAGGCTCATGCCTGCTTCCTTTAGAAGGGCCGGGTCGAGGCCGATGGTCCCGCCGATGACGAAGGCCACACTGCTGCGTCCGCGCCCGGCCAGTTCATCCAGGAAAGCGGCGAACTCCTCTGACGACAGGGCCTTCCCCTGGCGGTCGAGGCAGACCACGAAATCGCCGTCGCGCAAGGCTTCCCTTATCCTCGCCCCCTCAGCGGCGAGGATTTTCTTTTCGTGCCCGGGGGTCAGCCTGGCGGGGAGGGGTTCATCGGCCAGCTCGGCCACCGCGAACCGGCCGTATGGCCGCAATCGCTTGAGGTACTCCTCGGCCCCGGCCTGGATGAAGGGTTCCCGCGCCTTGCCCACGGCAACGATTTTGAACTGCATGCTCTCCCTCCCCGCCCACCATCATTCCCGCCCCCGGGCCGTCCTCCTGCACGCCCTCCAACGCAAAAAAAGCGGGCACCCTCGCGGGTGCCCGAATGTAAGGGGTTTTGTCCACTTACCCAGTTACTCGGTGATTACTTGACCTTGCTCAGGAAGTCCTCGAGCTTGGTCTTGGAGACCTTGAGGATCTCGCGGTAATACGGCGGGTTATGGATACCCTTGGACTTGTCGGCTTCGAGGAAGCTGTAGTTCGTGAAGGCCTGCTTGTAGAGCAGCTCCACGCTGGAGTCGATCGTGGTGCCGGCTGTCTTGGCCGCATCGAGCTTGGCCTTGGCCTGGTCGAGCAGACCCTTGACCTCAGCCATCTGAGCCTCGATGTCCTTCTGGAACTCCTCAACCTTCTCCTTGGTCATGCTGGTATGGCACTTCGCGCAGGGGTTTTCCTCGACCGGACCATGCTTGGTGGCGATGGTGACGGTCGGGGTTCCGGGCACGAAGGCATGGCTACCACCGGCCATATGGCAATCCGCGCAGGCGATGACCTTCGGAGCGGGCATGTTCGGGACGTCGATGGCGCCGACGCCCTGGAACATCTCCTTGGTCGGATGGTGCACCGCGCTGCCGGCGGTATAGGTCGCGCCACCCTTGTCGCTGGTATGGCAGACCGTGCAGGTATCGGCGACCGTGTTCCGGAGCTGAGCCTCGTTGGTCCGCTTATGCGGGTCGTGGCAGACGACGCAGGTGATGCCGTTGCGGTCGTTCTGGAGGGCTCCGGTCTTAAAGTCGGCGAGCTTCGGAGCGGTCTTACCGTTGTACTTAGCAACGATGACCGTCGCCGAGTGGCACTTGATGCAGCCGTCGCCGTAGTGGCCGCCAACCGCGTCAACTTGGCTCTTGAAGAAGCTGGCATGCCCGGTCTTCTCGAGATCAGCCACTTGGCCGCCGTGGCACCGAGAGCACATCTGGTCGCCGACGGACTTCTTGATCGCGCTCTTGTCGCCGAACGCGACGTGCTGAGCGCCGGCGCCGTGGCAGGCCTCGCAGGTTACGCCGTTCTCGAACCAGGTCTTGGTCTTGGCGTTGTAGCCCACGACGTGGCAGCCCGTGCAGGAGCCGCTCCACTTGGACGGGTTCAGATTGGACCACGTCTTGGTTTCGATGTTCCAGGCCGCCGGCAGGTACCAGTACTCATCGCCCCTCTTTTCGAGGTAGCGCTGGCTGGTCATCTGGCCGGCAACGACCATGGCCACCTTGTCCACGGTGAACTTCGTGTTGGTGGAGAAGTCACCGATGATGGCGCCCGGCGTCTTGGGATCCTGGATCATCTTGGAGTGGGCCGTGGTCTTCCAATCGGCGTAGTTCTGGGAATGGCAAGTCTTGCAGGTCTCAGACCCGACGTAGTTGTTGGCGAGGGTAGTGAGAGAGACCTTGGTGGTGTAGAGATTGACGAAGATCTGAGCCAGCTGAGCCCGGGTCAGGGTGCCCGCCGGGGTGAGCGTCTTGTTGGAGTTGCCGCTCATGATCCCGGAACGGACCGCGTAGGCGAAGTACGGAGCCTTGTCGGCGGCGACGCTCTTCGCATCGCTGTAGCCGGCGAGGATGGCCGCCACTTCGCTCGGATCCATCGCGACCGCGCTGCCCTCTAGGCCGGAGGCCCGGAGGAGGGCGACGACGGTGGTCTGACGGTCCGCGGCGGTGTTCGGCCGGAAGGTCCCATCGGGCAGGCCGGGCACGAACTGAGCCGCGCCGGCGACGCTCGAAGCGAACCAGTCGTTGGCCGAGACATCCTTGAAGGAGGCGCCTCCGCCTTCAGGCAGGTTGAAGGTGCGGAGGATTATGGCCGCCAGTTCAGCGCGGGTGATGTTAGCTTCCGGGCCGAACGAGTTGTCGGGACGCCCCTTGAAAATGCCCAGGGTGGCCGCCTTCTTCGCGACCCCCTGAGCCCAATGCCCGTCGAGGTCCCAGAACTTTACGGACTTGTCGACGGTCTTGGGGGGAGTCGGAGGGGCGGGCGGGGTCGAGCTGCTGCCGCCACCGGAGCTGGCGGGCTTGCTCGTGGCATCGCCGGGCAACGTCTTGGCGTTGATCTCGGCGATATTGCTAGCGCCGTCCCCGTCTGAGTCCTTCGCCTCGATGGCCGCAAAATCGTGGCCGGCCGCTGCGAAGTCCTTTGCGTACTGGTTCTGGCTGAAATCGGACTTGTGGCAAAGGTTGCAGCTGTCGAGTGTGCTCCCTTTGGCCGCCGGATACTTGGCCGTGAAGGACCCCTGGTATTCAGACTTCGCCAGGGCGACCCCCGAAACGACCAGCACCGAGAGGACCAGGATGCTGAGGAAGAGGACTGTTCTCTTCACTTTCTCGCCTCCTTTCGTCATGGTCTGGTGGTTGTCCAACCTGTTGTGGGTCACTGTGTTGTTTCACCTCCTTTGCCCCAAAGGTTTCAGGACACTTGGGAAAGAGCCTGTAGGGCCCCTTTTTGCGTTGACGGCTTTTCTAACTCTTCTCCCGCACGCCACGATAGCAGCGGTTATCCTTTCCGCTGCTCTGCTTTTCACAATCGGTTGTGTGGTCTTTCACTTTATGGCTCCAATTGCGCTGCCCCGTGGCTCGGCGGGGGTCCGTTATTTCCCCAGCTAGACTTGATGTTTGTTCATGTGACAACTATCACATTGCCGTGCCCATTGTATTTCTACGACGCCCATGGAATTCCTCCTGAGCCCAAAAAAATGACCCCGGTTTCCCTAACCGGGGTCTTGGGGGGCTCATTTTTGCGGCCGGAGAACCCTTCTTAAGGACTGGCTAGTTGTTCGGGGCCTCTTCCAGGGTGACGGTGAAGGTCTTCCTGGCGTTGTTCCGGAGGACCGTCACCTCGACCTTCTGGCCCACCTTGTAGGTGTGGATCAGGGTCCTGATGTCGGAGCCGGCCTCGACGGCCTTTCCATCCATGGAGAGGATGATGTCCCCGTCCTGGATCCCGGCCTTGGCGGCGGGGCCGCCGGGCGCGGCCCGGTAAACCAGCACCCCGTGGTCGAAGTTCATCCGCAACTGCACAGCCGCCTGTTCCTTGTCGACCAGCTGAGCGCCAAGCCAGGGCCAGACCACGCGGCCCTTCTCGACCAGTTCGTTGACGATCTGGCGGACGGTGTTGCTCGGGATGGCGAAACCGAGCCCCTCAACGCCGGTGGCGTTGATCTTGACGGTGTTTATCCCGATGACCTGTCCCTCGCCGTTGACCAGAGGGCCGCCGCTGTTGCCCAGGTTGATGGCCGCGTCGGTCTGGATGACCGTCAGCTCCTTCTCCCCGTAACGGTCGTCCTGCACCGAGACTTTCCGGTTGAGGCCGCTGATGATGCCGGCGGTGACCGTCCGCTCGAACTCACCGACGGCGTTGCCGATGGCCACCGCCAGTTCACCCACCTTGAGCTGATCCGAGTCGCCGAAGGTGGCCGCCGGGAGGTTCTGGGCGTCGATCTTGACGACGGCGATGTCGCTCCATGCGTCGGCCCCGATGAGCTTGGCCTTGACGGGGTGCTGGCCGTCGGCCAGGGACACCCAGACCTCATCGGCCCCTGCGACGACGTGGTTGTTGGTCACGATGTAGCCTCGCGGGTCGAAGATGACGCCGGAGCCTCGCCCCTGGTCCGCCATGTAGGTGCGGCGAAACCAGTCGGTCACCTGGGCCCGGTTGGTGATGCTGACCACCGCCGGGCCGACCTGGTCGGCGATCTGGACGACCGGCGAAGCCGTGCCCGGGACGGTGCTCACCGTCCTGGGATTGACGCCGGCCGCCACTCCTAGCCGCGGCGCCGGGCCGAACCAGCCGGAGAAGCGCAAGGCGAAAACGCCGCCGGCCACGCCTCCCAAGAGGGCGGCGACGACCGCAACGGCGATGGTCTTGCCGAGTGGCGACCACCGGTTCCGGCGAAGGTCCGGAGCGCCGTCGTAAAAGTAGCTCATCTGTCAGCTCCCCTTCCTTCCCTGTAGGATGCCCTGGCCGATCATTTGCGGGCTCGCTTCTCTCTAGCTATATTCTAGGCCGCCACCGGCCTTCGGGCAAGTTAACTTTCCTTTAACAGCGCGGGTTTGCGGGCTTGACGGCCCCGCGGCCAGGCCCGGCAAAACGACGCCCCGTCGCCAATGGGTGGCGGCGGGGCGCAAGCACTTTGTTCTGCCTCACTTGGCCGTTCTCGGTCGAGTCTATTCCTGCTCTGGGCGCTCCCGCTCGGCCTGACCAAAGACCTTCTCCGGCGCGGCGCCGGCCGCCCGCAACCTGGTCACTGCCCGCTGCAGCGAGGCTTCCGCCCGGGCCGCGTCGACGGTCGCGTCACGCCGGGCCGCGAGACGCTTCCGGGCCCGCTCGAGGGCCGCCTTGGCGCGGTTCACGTCGATCTCCTCGCCGCGTTCGGCGGTCTCCGCCAGGATGACCGCCTTGTCCTCGGCGACTTCGAAGAAGCCACCGCTGACGGACAGCCGGCGATAGGACCCGCCCTGCTTGAACTTGACCACCCCGATCTTCAGGTTGACGACCATCGGGGCGTGTCCCGGCAGGACCCCCATGTACCCCCGCGCGCCGGGCACGATGATGGACTCCGTATCTTCGCCGAGGACCACCCGTTCCGGGGTGATGACCTCCAGGCGGATCTTGCCCGACCCGGCAGGGGCCATGCCTTACACCTTCCCCCCGGTCAGCTGCTTGGCCTTCTCGATGGCCTGCTCGATGGGGCCGACGTTGTAGAAGGCGTCCTCCGGCAGGTCGTCGTAGCGGCCCTCGAGGATCTCCTTGAAGCCGCGGACGGTGTCGGCAATCTTGACGTACTCGCCCTCACGGCCGGTGAACTCGCGGGCCACCTGGAACGGCTGGGTGAGGAACTTCTGCACGCGGCGGGCCCGGGCGACGGTCACCTTGTCGGCGTCGGAGAGTTCGTCCATGCCGAGGATGGCGATGATGTCCTGGAGCTCGACGTAGCGTTGTAGGATCTGCTGGACGCCACGGGCCACCTGGTACTGCTCCATCCCGACAACGCCGGGCTCGAGGATTCGCGAGAACGAGGCCAGCGGGTCGACGGCCGGGTAGAGGCCCAGCTCGAAGACGGCGCGGGAAAGGTAGATGAAGGCATCGAGGTGGGCGAAGGTCGTGGCCGGAGCGGGGTCGGTCGGGTCGTCGGCGGGAACGTAGATGGCCTGCACCGACGTGATCGAGCCCTTCTTGGTCGAGGTAATCCGCTCTTGCAGGTTGCCCATCTCGGTGGCCAGCGTGGGCTGGTAACCGACGGCCGACGGCATGCGGCCGAGGAGGGCGGACACTTCCGAACCGGCCTGGGTGAAACGGAAGATGTTGTCGATGAACACCAGGAGGTCCTGGCCCTCCTCGTCGCGGAAGTGCTCGGCCATGGTCAGACCGGTGAGGCCGACGCGGAGGCGGGCCCCCGGCGGCTCGTTCATCTGGCCGAAGACGAGGGCGGTCTTATCGAAGACCCCGGCTTCCTTCATCTCGTTCCAGAGCTGCGTACCCTCGCGGGTGCGCTCACCGACGCCACAGAATACGGAGTAGCCGCCGTGCTGGAAGCCGATATTGTAGATCAGTTCCATGAGGATGAAGGTCTTGCCCAGACCGGCCCCGCCGAAGAGGCCGATCTTGCCGCCCTTGGCGAAGGGGGTCAGGAGGTCGATGACCTTGATCCCGGTCTCCAGGACCGAGCGGGACGGCTCCTGTTCCTTGAAGCTCGGCGGCTCCCGGTGGATGGGCAACCGTTTGTCCGTCTTGACCGGCCCCTGGCCGTCCACGGGCTCGCCGAGGACGTTGAAGATGCGCCCCAGGGTGGCCGAGCCGACCGGGACGGTGATGGGGCCGCCGCTGTCGACCACCGTCATCCCGCGGCGCAGGCCGTCGGTCGAGGACATGGCCACGCACTTGACCACGTTGTTGCCCAAGTGCTGGGCTACCTCGAGGACCAGGTTGATCTTGATCCGGTCGTTCGGGTTGTAGTCGGGCTGGTCCTCGCTGCGGATGACGAGGGCGTTGTAGAGTTCGGGCAGCTGGCCCTCGGGGAACTCGACGTCGACGACGGCGCTGATGACTTGAAGGACCTTTCCGAGCTTGGTGCCTGCCAAGGCCCCCACCTCCTACTTGAGCGCTTCCGCCCCGCCGACGATCTCCGCGATTTCCCGGGTGATCGCCGCCTGGCGCGCGCGGTTCATGTCAAGAGTGAGACGTTCGATCATCTCTGAAGCGTTGTCGGTGGCCATCCCCATGGCCGTCATCCGGGCCCCGTGCTCGCTGGCCCGGGCCTCGAGAAGCGCCCGGAACACGCGGACCTGGACGTAACGCGGCAAGAGGGCGTTGAGGACCTCGGGCCCCGAAGGCTCGTAGATGTAGTCGACTTCAGCCCCGGCCGGGGCAGCCGCCCTCTCGCCGGCCTCCCCCTCGGGACGACCGATGGGGAACAGGCGGGAGACCGTGGGCCGGTAGGTCATGGCGTTGACGAACTCGCTGTAGACCAGGTTGACCTCGTCGGCCGTCCCGCTCGCATAGAGGGCGGTCAGCTCGCTGGAAATCTGCTTGGCCTGGGCGAACGTGGCCTCGTCGCCGACGGGGACATGCTTGGCGACGATGTCGTAGTGACGCTTGGCGAAGTAGTCGAAGGCCTTCCGGCCGACCGGGACGATGGACGCGGTCGGCGTGCCCTGGCGCTCTTTGACTTGGGCCTCGGCCAAGCGGATGATGTTGGCGTTGTAGCTCCCGGAGAGACCCCGGTCGCTGGTCAGGACGACATAGATGACCTTATTGACGGGCCTCTCAACCATCAGGGCCTCGACCGCGCCGGTGCCGTCCAGCTTCCCACCGGCCGCGCCGTGGGCGGCCAGGACCCGGCGGAGCATGGCGTCGATCTTCTCGGCGTAGGGCCGCGCGGTGGTCGCCCGTTCCTGAGCCTTGAGGAGCTTGGCCGCCGCCACCATCTTCATGGCCTTGGTTATCTGCTGGGTGTTCTTGAAGCCGCGAATGCGCCTGCGAAGTTCACGGACACCGGCTGCCAAGGTCCCTCACCTCCTTTGGACCAGCCTCGCTCAAGCCGTCCGGCTGGCGGCCTGGGCCGGGCCGGCGTTGTCACCGGCTTTGGCCGCCCTGGAGTGGCCGGCCTTGAAGCTGTCGGTGACCTCCTTGAGCCGCTTGAACAGGTCTTCGCTGATTATCTTCTGCTCCCGGATCTCCTTGAGGATCTCGGGGTGCGCGGTGCGCATGTACTGGAGGTATTCCTTCTCGAACGGCAGGACCTGCTCGACCTCGAGGTCGTCGACGTAGCCCTTGGTGGCCATGTAGAATGATACGACCTGCTCCTCAGCGGGCATCGGTTCATACTGGCCCTGCTTGAGCAGTTCGGTCAGGCGCTTGCCGCGGTTCAGGCGGGCCTCGGTGATCTTGTCCAGGTCCGAACCGAACTGGGCGAAGGCCGCCAGTTCGCGGTACTGGGCAAGGTCCATGCGGAGCGAGGGGACAACCTGCCTGATGGCCTTGATCTGAGCGCTGCCGCCGACGCGCGACACCGAGACGCCGGCGTTGATGGCCGGGCGGATACCGGCGAAGAAGAGGTCGGACTCGAGGATGATCTGCCCGTCGGTGATCGAGATGACGTTGGTCGGGATGTAGCTAGAGATGTCGCCGAGCTGGGTCTCGATGATCGGGAGGGCGGTCAGGGAGCCGGCCCCGAGTTGGTCGTTGAGCTTGACGGCGCGCTCCAGGAGGCGGGAATGGAGGTAGAAGACGTCGCCGGGGAAGGCCTCGCGCCCGGGCGGCCGGCGGAGCAGCAGCGACAGCTCGCGGTAGGCCACGGCGTGCTTGGAGAGGTCGTCGTAGACGACGAGGGAGTGCTTACCGTGGTAGAGGTAGTGCTCGGCCATGGCGCAGCCGGAGTATGGGGCGATGAAGAGCAGCGGCGCCGGGTCGGAGGCGGCGGCGAGGACCACGGTGGTGTACTCCATCGCGCCGTGCTCGCGGAGCTTCTGGACAACGTTGGCGACGGTCGACACCTTCTGGCCGATGCCCACATAGAAGCAGTGGACGCCCTGGCCCTTCTGATTGATGATGGTGTCGACGGCGATGGCCGTCTTGCCCGTCTGTCGGTCGCCGATGATCAACTCGCGCTGGCCGCGCCCGATGGGCGTCATCGCGTCGATGGCCTTGATGCCCGTCTGGAGCGGCTCGTGAACGTTCTTCCGGGAGACGACGCCCGGGGCGATGACCTCGATGGGGCGCCGCTCTTTGGTCTCCATCGGGCCGAGGCCGTCGAGGGGCAGGCCGAGCGGGTTGACCACCCGGCCGAGGAGGGAGTCGCCGACGGGGACGTCCATGACGCGGCCGGTCCGGCGGACTTCGTCGCCTTCCTGGATGCTCTCGTAGTCGCCCAGGATGGCGCAACCGACGTTGTCCTCTTCGAGGTTGAGGGCCATGCCGTAGACGCCGTCTTTGAACTGGAGGAGTTCTGAGGACATGGCCGACTTCAAACCGTAGATGCGGGCGATGCCGTCGCCCACCTGGATGACCCGGCCGACCTCGTTGATCTCAATGGTCCCTTTATACTTCTCGATCTGTTGTTTAAGGATCGAGCTGATTTCCTCAGGTCGGAGTGCGGAGCTCATGTCTTCACCCCTAGCTTGGTTTAACCCCTGGCCATCTCGCGCCGCAACTGGGTCAACTGGGTGCGGACGCTGCCGTCGTAGAGCCGGTCGTCGATCCGGGCCACGAGCCCGCCGATGATGTCCTTATCCACGCTGGCCCGAAGCCTGACCGTCCGGCCGGTAGCCCGTTCGAGGGCCCGCCCGAGGCGGTTCTGCTCACCCTGGTCGAGGGCGACGGCTGACGTCACCTCGACCTCGATGGTGTTGTTGTGGGCGTCGACAAGGCGCCCGAATAAAGCGATTATCTCCGGGAGGTATTCCTCGCGGCGTTTGTCGATCAGGAGATGCAGCAGGTTGTCGACCAGCTCATGCAAGGGCTTCGGGAAGCCCCGGTCAACGAGGTCCTTCTTGTCGCGGGAGGAGACCAGGCGGTCATTGAGGACCGCCACGACTTCCGGATGCCCCTCGAGGAGCGCGCCGACTTGCATCAGCTGGCGCTGGAACTGCTCGATGAGGCCCTTCTCGCGGGCAAGGTCGAAGAGAGCCTCGGCCCAGCGCCTGGCCACCGAGCCGGTCATGACTTGTGCTCCCCTATCTCCGCGACCACCTGGTCCACGAGGTGCCTGTGGTCGTCGGCCGAGAGGGTCTTGCCGATGATCTTGCCGGCGGCCATGGTGGCCAGCCCGGCAATCTCCTCGCGCAGCTCGGCGACTGCCCGGTCCTTCTCGCGGGTGATGGTCTCCTGGGCTTTCTGGATGAGGCGTTCGGCCTCTTGGCGGGCCTGGCCCACGGCTTGCTCGCGGCTGGCGTCGGCCTGCTGGGCGGCCTTGGCCAGGATGTCGCGGGCCTGCGCTTCGGCCTGGGCCAACTGGGCCTCGAGCTTCTGGCGGTTGGTCTCAGCCTCGGCCTGAGCCTTCTCGGCCCTGGAAAGGCGGCCTTCGACCTCGTCGGCCCGGCTGTCGAGCAGCTTCAGGACGGGCTTGTAGAGCAGCCAGGTCATGAGCGTGGCGAAGATGATGAAGTTGATGATCGCCCAGATGAGTTCATTTCTGCCGAATTCCAAAGGGTCTCCCCCCTTTGTCGGGAAGAAAATTGCCTCCCACAGCGGGCTGCGATCGGTGGTCGAAGGGTCTTCCTTGCAGGGGCGGCCGGAGGGGTTGCCCGGCCGCCCCCTTATGTCTCCACGAAACGGAGCCCGACGGTCGGTCGGTGAGGACGCGCCTTAGCGGGCGGCCCCAGCGACGGTACCGTTGAGGACGAAGATCAGAGCGAACACGAACAGGGTCAACGCTTCCATAAAGACGAGGGCCAGCATCATCGACGTACGAACGTCGTTGGCGGCCTCCGGCTGACGCCAGGTGGCGTCCATGGCCGCAGCGGCAGCCTTGCCCTGAGCGCTGGCCGAGCCGATGGCGGCGGCGGCGATAGCGATAGAAGCAGCGGCACCGAAGATCGCGACAGCAACAGCGGCAGTCAAGCTACTCAACCCCCTTTCCGTCAATCGAAGTGCGGACTCAATGTGGCTTGAAACCCCCAAGACCCTTCCGAAACGACCGCTTTCCCCTGACCGCCCGGCCCGAGCCGGGGAGGAAAGGCTGGCTTGAAGCGGAGCTCAGTGGTGCGCCTCCTCCACCGCCGTGCTGAGATAGATGGCGGTGAGGAAGGTGAAGATGAAAGCCTGAATGGCCCCGAAGATGATCTCGAGAGCCATGGGGATGATGGGTAGGAAGTACGGTACGGCCATCAAAAGGGCCAGGACGACGGTCTCGCCGCCGAACATGTTGGCCACGAGACGGAGGGAGAGGGCGAAGGGCCGGACGAGCTCTTCGATGAGCCCCAGTGGCACCAGGAGCGGGGCCAGGTAAATGGGCTGGAACATGTGGGCGAAGTAACTGAAGCCGCGCTCCTTGATCCCGTAAAAAAGGACGAGGGTGAAGACGATGCCGGCGAGACCGGCGGTCACGCCCCAGTTGCTGGTCGGCTGGCGCAGTCCCCGGACGTGGCCCGCGCCGGGCAGGAGACCGCTATAATTGCTGAAGAGGATGAACAAGAAGAAGCTGGCCAGGATGGGCAGGAACTGGCGGGCGCGCTTCTTCCCGATGACCGTCCCCAGAAACGACATCAGGCCGTCGACGATGAACTCGACCAGGGCCTGCGAGCGGCGCCGGGGGACAATCTGGAGGTGTCGGGTCCCGATGAAGGCGATGGCAAAGAGAAGCAGCATGACCCCCCACATGGTGGTGACCGCGCTGGTCACCGGGAGGTTGATGCCGGGGATGACAAAGATGATGTCGGAGTGCTCAGCCGCGCCTTCAGCGGCCAGGAAGAGCGGATTCATTTTCGCCGAGCCCTCCCTTCGTAGTAGAGCTGCAGGACGGTAACGGTGGGAAAGACCAAGAGGCCGAAAAGGGTACCAAGGATGACCCACTGGTCGCGGAAGAGAACGAAGGCCGCGAACAGGGCGCCCAGGTTGGTCAGCGTCCGGATGAGCATCCGCCGGACCAGGCCCCGGGCGCTGGGCGGGCGGGAGCCGGTGACCGGACCCGAGCCGGTGACCGGACCGCCGGTCATGTCCACACGGAGCAGCCAGTAGTTCAGGGCCCCCACGGCCAGGCCGAGGACGGCCCCGATGATGACTCCGGTCATGGCTTGTCCTTGCCGGGCTTGTCCCGCCGCCGGAAGAGGTCCGGGGCCAACTCACGCAGGACGGTGCGGAACCCGGCGGTGACGCCGAGCCCGAGGCCGAGGAGGGTCAGCCAGGGGTAGGTACTCAGGCGCCGGTCCAGCCATTGCCCGCCGTAAAAGCCGATGGCAAAGGCTACCGCCAGGGTCGCTGCCGCGGTGAAGGCGGTCGAGAAGTACTCCCCAACCGTCAGCCTCCGCCGGCCTTGCTCGTCATCCATTCTGTTGATGCCTTTCACCCCGCCAGGCTGTCCCGGTCGCGGCGGAAATTCAGGCGTGGCGCGGGTTCTCGTCAGGCCACCGAAAAGGGATGGCCTTGTTAAGACAATCACAACCGAGACAACATTATTCCATTAAAGAGTTTGGAATCCTGCTCAGACAAGGCCAATATTTTTCCGTCCGGGGCCGCTCAATGCTGGCCCTCGCCCCGTCGCGGCGGTGGATAGCCGGTCGGCGACGATGAATGGGATGAGCCCGAGGAACATCACCCCGCCGCCCGCGGCCAGCAGGGTCCGGATAGGGACCACCGCCAAGAGGGAGGTCGCGAGGAAGGGCGCCAACGTCCCCCGCAGGCCCATCAGGGTCAGGTGGATGCCGAAGTAGGTCGAGGTCTGGTCGCCGGCGAGGCGCATCACTTCGGCCAGCCACCCGACGTCGACCCCAGCGTCGGCCTGGCCGATGAGGACGGCCGCCAGGAGCAGCGGGGCGATAGAGGTCGCCCGGCTGTAGATGAGCGCAGCCAGCGCGTACCCGATGACCGTGGCGATGAGGACGACCGACGGCCGAACGCGGTCGGCGACCCAGCCCCAGACGCGGTATCCGGTCAGCCAGGCGAGCGCCCAGGCCACCGAGACCAGAGCCACTTGGCTGTAGCTCAGGTACAGCACGCGGACCTGAAAGACCGGGTAGAGCGGGAAGACGAAGAGGTTGGCCGAGCCGAAGATCATCATGCCGATAAGGTAGGTCAGGAAGAGACGGTCTGTCTTGACGACGGCCAGGAACCCGCGCGGGGCCTGGCCAGTGCGTTCGGCCGCCTCCTCGAGCGGCGCAGCCGGCTCGTCGACCCGCCCGAAGATGAGGATCGAGGCGACGCCGAAAAGCACGCCGATGGGAAAGAGGACGCTGTGGCCGTAATGGTCGAGGGCCCGCCCGGCGAAGTAGCTGACGGCGGCGAAACTGATGCCCATGAGGACCCGGATGGCCGCCAGCAGCCGGCCTCTGTACGCGGCCGGGTAGACCTTCTGCATCAGGCCGCTGTAGGCCGGGCCGGGCACGGCGACAATGAGATTATAAAGCAAGATGATGATTGCGTAAACCCAAGGGGCGCGGGTAAATGCCACCATAATGAGGGAGAGGCGACCAAGCAGGTTCGGCCAGAAGACGAAGGGCAGCTTCCGGCGGTCGTGACTGACCCGTCCCCAGAAAAAGGAGGCGAGGGCCCCGAGAAACGGGGCCGCGGCGATGACTCCGATGGCCGTGTTGGACGCGCCCAGGCGAATCGCGACCACCTGGACGAACGGGTTGATGATAGCCGCAAAGACCCCGATGAGCAGGGCCGATAAGGCGTCGAGGGTGAAGTTGCGCTTCGTGCGCTGGTCAAGGAGGGCCGGGGAGAACCCGAGCAGGCGGTCCACAGGCCTACTCTTTGACCCTGACGATCTTCGCGCCGAGGGCGCGGAGCTTGTCCGCCAACCGCTCGTAGCCTCGGTCGACGTGCTCGACCCCGCTGATTTCGGTCTGTCCTTCGGCCATCAGGCCGGCGATGACCAGAGCGGCGCCGGCCCGCAGGTCGGTCGCCCTTACGGGGGCCCCGGTCAGGTGGGGGACCCCTTCGATGATCGCCGTGCGTCCCTCGACCCGGATGCTCGTGCCCATCCTCTTCAACTCGTCGACGTGCTTGAAACGGCCCTCCCAGATGCTCTCCGTGACGTAGCTCGTGCCTTCGCCGACCGACAGGAGGACGGTCATCGGTTGCTGGGCGTCGGTCGGAAAACCGGGGTACGGTAGGGTCTTGACGTTGACCGCCCTCGGCCGCGGGCGAGCCATGGTGACCCGGAGGGAATCGCCGTTCTTGGTGACCTCGGCCCCGGCCTCGACGAGCTTGGCCGTGATTGGATCGAGGTGCTTGGGGATGACGTTGTCGACCAGGATGTCCCCGCCGGTGGCGGCGGCGGCGATCATGAACGTGGCCGCCTCGATCTCGTCGGGAATGACCGCGTGAACGCATCCGGTGAGGGTCTTGATCCCGCGGACACGGATGACGTCCGTGCCGGCGCCCTGGATTTTGGCCCCGCACGAGTTCAGGTAGTCGGCGAGGTCGACGATGTGCGGCTCCTTGGCTGCGTTCTCGATATTTGTCGTGCCCTCGGCCAGGGTCGCCGCGAGCATGATGTTGATGGTCGCTCCGACACTGACGACGTCGAGGTAGACCTGTGCACCGGTAAGGCCGTGGGGCGCCCACACCTTGACCATGCCGTGCTCGATGGACGTCTCGGCCCCGAGGGCGCGGAAGCCTTTCAAGTGCTGGTCGATGGGGCGTAGCCCGATATCGCACCCCCCGGGCAGGGCCACCTCGGCCCGCCCGTACTTGGCCAGCAGCACGCCGAGAAGGTAGTAGGAGGCCCTGAGGCGCTGGACGAGGTCCTGGGGTGGGACGACCCCGGGGCCGAGCCCCGAGGGGTCGATGCTCATCGACTCCCTGTCCTGCCGGACCGCTATGCCCATGTGGCGTAGGATGTCGGCGTAGACCGCGACGTCGGCGATGGCCGGAAGGTTCTCGATGTGGCTCGGGCCTTCGGCCAGCAAGGTCGCCGGAATGAGGGCCACCACCGAGTTCTTCCGGCCCGCGACGCGCACCTGGCCGCGCAGCCGCCGGCCGCCGGTGATGATGACTTTGGCCAAGTCTTGTCCTCCCGCCTGCTCGCCGCTCACTGTCGGTTCACACCGAAACGGCTCCATTCGTTCTGGAGCCGTCCACGAAGCGGCTGCTGCGGTCTTATTCGTCGCCCGGTTAGCTTTTCCTTCAGCGCCAGTCATTGATTCCACCTATCTGGGCGGTCGTAAATCCACGTCAGCCAAGCCTTTTGGAGATTGTCACCGGCCAGACCGATCCGGTGTTGCAGGGATTGGTCGAAGCTGACCCCGGAAGCCAGGTCACCGAGGATGGCGCTCAGCTGGTCCGGCCCGAAGCGCTCGGAGATGAAGCTGACAAGAGTGAAGGCCTCCCGGTAGGCCAGGGCCTGATTGTCCAGGCTGTCGAAGCGGGTGTCCAGATCAGTCAGGGTGTACAAGCTCTGGTCGAAGGACGACTCGGGTTCGATCCACAGGAAGCCTGTCAGACGGTGCTCCTCGTACTGGGCGAGGCCCTCGGTGAACCAACGCGGATAGTTGCCGCTGGTCTTGTAGTCGAGGACGTAGTGGGTGAGTTCGTGGGCGACCGGCCCGTTCTTCCGGAAGAGCTTCTCCATCTTGACCGGGTCGTCAGTGCCCGTCCAGGCCTTCGGCGACAGGACGCGGATGACTCCGGTCCAGTAAACGCCCATGGCGTCATTGTTCGAAGGCCAGCCGAAGCTGTTGCGAAGCTCCTCCCGGTCGGGGTAGAGGATGAGCGTGACCTTCCCGGGCGGGGTGTAACCAAGGTCGCCGGTGACCGGTCCATAGAAGGACTCGGCCGCCCGAAGCACCATCGGGGCCACGTCGCTATCGGGGGCCTCGTACTCTAGGGTGAAGTGTTGGCTCTCGAGCTTCATGAAGCCCCGTGCGCGCGATAGGGCCACAGCCTTGCCCCGCTCGCGGAGCTGGTCGTAGGCGAAGGCCCTGGCGGCTTCGAGGTGCGTCGCGATGGTGTAGACCGCCGCGGTCAACGGCAAGATGACCAGGAGGGCCCAGGCCACCTGCCGCAGATGGATTGAAAAAATGCTCTTACTGATCAAATTGGCCCACCTCCTTTGAGCGGAGCGGGCGACGACAAGCGACATAACGCGACTGCGGCTTCAATTATAGCTGATTGAACCGCGGTGAAAAAGTGGTAATTCCTGCTTTAGCTGCGGCTTTGACGCCGTACAGAGAACCCAAACGGCCGCCCGGATTGACCGGGCGGCCGTCTCTATTGGCCTTTACTTGGCCTCGGCCTCGAGGACGCTGAAGTCGACGTCGCGCGTGTAGCGGTTCTTCGGGTCCCAGAGGATGAACTGATGGACGCCCACCTTGGCCAGGGCCTTCAACTGAGCCTCGACCTCGGTCTTGCCGTAGTGGTGGCGGAGGGTGAAGTCCTGGATCCACGGGCGGACGTGGTCGGCGGACAGGTCGGGGGTCTTGGCCTTGCCCTTCTCGATGGAGGCCAATACCGTTTCATACGGAGCGGCATCGGGGTTCGCGAGCCCGTAGTTCCCGGGGGAGTAGTGCGACGGGTAGACCATCGGCGAGATGTAGTCGACGGACCTGGCGATCTCCGCGTAATCCTGGCCGATCATCATGTCGTCCTCAACCGTCGTGGTCAGGCCGAAGACGTCGGCGGAGACGAAGACGTTGTACGGTCGGAGTTCCTTGACCGCGTAGTCCAAGAAGCCGGTGATGGCCTCGACCCGCTTCTCTCGTGACAACCCGAGGGTGGTCGCGGCCAGCTTGCGTTCGGGAAAGCGGACGTAGTCGAACTGGATCTCCTTGAACCCGGCTTTGGCCGCGGCCTTGGCGATGTCCACGTTGTACTTCCAGACTTCTTCCTTGAGCGGGTCGCTCCAGCCGAGGCCGCGCGGGTCGTGCCATTTGCCGTTGAGGATGGCAAGGTCCGGCCGCTTCTTGGCCAAGAGCGGGTCGCAGAAGACGACGATGCGGGCGATGGTGTAGATGCCGTTGTCGGACAGCTCTTGCATCAGCGCGACCGGGTCCTTGATCTTCTCCGAGTTGGCCCCGATCTCGGCGGCCAGAGGGATGTCGGTCCGGAAGGAGACGCGACCGTCGTCATCCTTGGCGTCGATGACCATCGCGTTGAGCCCTGCCTTCTTGACGAAACCCAACAGGTCGTCGATGCGCTCCCTGGACCCGGCGGTGTATCCGGTGAGGTACAGGCCACGCACGTGAACGGGGGTCTTCGGCGACGGCGGAGGCGACGGCGGAGGCGGAGGCGGAGGCGACGGCGGAGGCGTGACGGCCACTTGCCCGGGGTGGCGATGCCAGGGCCACGAGACTGTGAAGCCGCCGGCGTTGTGGGCCGCGCACCCGGCGACGACGATGCTGAGAAGGATTGCTGCGGCCAGGACCCTTTTCATTTCAATGGACCCTCGGTGGGTCAGTCCGAAGACGTGCTCGTCCCGGACCGCCAGTGTTGTTCCTTATGTTATTCGCCCAGCTACATGCATCTCCTTCCATCTTTATGCGGTCTTTCGACAAAGTGAGAAAGAGAAAAGCGCCTCGTGGCGCTGGTTTGGACCGTGCTTCGGAATTGGTCTGGTCATCGGGTCGTCGCCGTTCGCCGTCGGTCGGCCGACGGCGTGCGGCCGCTAGTTCTGCGGAGTCACGGGCACGGACAGGTAACCGTCGCGGGCGGCGGGTTCGCCGACGGCCGAGCCGAGCGGCGACGAGAGGTCGGCGAAACGCTTGAGTTGCGCGGCGGCGACGGAGCCGGTGACCGGCCGCGGCTGAGCCTCTTCGATGCGCACCGGAATGATCCGTGGGTCGGTCAGGCCCTCGGGGGTCACGGTGGCGGTGAAGATGAGGCTCTCCACCTGTTTCGGCTTGCGCTGGTCGTAGACGTAGTTGCCGAGACTGTAGAACACCGGCCGGCCGCGGTAGAACTCGACCCCTTGCAGCACGTGCGGGTGCGTGCCGGCGACGAGATCGGCTCCGGCGTCGATGAACCCGCGGGCCATGGTCCGCTGGGTCGGTAGAGGGAAGTCGGTCTCCTCGACGCCCCAATGGAAGTAGACGACCACGGCATCGCTGACCTTCTTGGCTTCGCGGACATCGGCCTCGACCATCGCCGGCTTCAGCGGCGGCGTCCCCGACTGGGTGGCCGTGGCTTCGAAACTCCGCGGGTAGTCGCGGCTGAAGAAGAGGGGGGCGAACTCGTTGTAGCCGAGGAAGGCCACGCGCACGCCCTTGGCCTCGACGAAGGCGGGACGGCGGGCCCGGGACAGGTCCTCACCGGCGCCGAAATAGGCCACGCCGTTCTGCCCGAGGACGTCGAAGGTCTGCAGGAGGGACTCGGTGTCGTAGTCGAGGATGTGGTTGTTGGCCAGGTTGACCACGTCGATGCCGGCCCTGGTCAGGGCCGCCGCGCTCGACGGCTTTCCGCGAAGCCAAATGAGCTTGTTCGGGAGCGGGCGTCCGCGGTCTGAGAGGGCCGCCTCGAGGTTGGCCACGGTGATGTCGCCCGCTTTGAGGATGGCCGCGGTCGAACCCAATGGGTAGTCCACGCCGTGCTGCTGGATGAGGGTGTCGACCTTGCGGGCCAAGCTGATGTCGCCGATGACGGTGAGGGCCGCCGCCCGCGGGGAGCTCCGCGCCGCGGTCTTGGCCGCGCCCTTATCCACCTCCCGCGGGTTGGGCCGGCGGGGGAAGGCGAGCGTGGCCGGGGACCCCGACCAGACCCGGTCGAGCGGTTGACCGCGGCTTTCGAAACGGACCGCCTGGACCTCCGACCCCTGGGCCAGGTTGAACCCGATGATGTCGAGGACCATCGCGCGGGCCGCCGGGTCGGTCACCCGTGCCAGGTATTCGGGGGACAGCTCGACGGCCAGCGTGCCCTGGCGGAAAGCCGTCGGGACGGCTTCCCCGGACCTCGGCAGCAGGCCGCGGACCCGGGCTTGCCCGGAACGGAGGCCGGTCGTCCGCGTCCCCTCCCGCTCGACCGCCAGGGCGGCAAGGACGGACTTGCCGCGCGAGACCTGATCGCCCCCGCTCGGCAGGTCCATCGCTTTGCAGGCGAGATAGGCGCGATTGCCGCTCCACACCGGGAGGTACAGGCGTCGCCCCGAGACGGTCGCCTGGGCCGTGCCCCACGGCTGCCCATCTTCGGTCACCGTCCAGCGGGCCAGGCCGGGGACAGCGTCACGGAACGTCTCACCGAGCTGGATGAGGGCGGCTTCGCGGCCGGCAGCGCCGGCAGACGGCGCGGCCAGGTCCTTCCCGGCCAGTTCGACCACCCCGTGGTCGCCGCGCCAGGCGACCTTCTTCAGGGCCAGGGAGGGCTCAAGGGCCGAGACCAGACCGGGCTCGGGGGCGGGTGACTGAAGCAATGAGGACAGGGCCTCGAAAGCCCGCGCCTTGACCGGCGCCGATGGCCGGCTGATGGGCACCAACAGGCCGCCGATGACCGGCTCACCCGCCGTGCCGGCCGGGTAGTAGTAGGCCGTGGCAAGGTCGGGAGCGGCCGCCGGCGACGAGGGGCGATAGCCCAGAGCGACTCGCCCGGCCGCGCGCCACCAGAAGAAGGCCGCCGCCAGCAAGACCGCCAGAGCGAGGGCGGCCGCCGCCGCGGTCCTCGCCCGTCGCCGCTCTTCCCCGCTCACCTGGAATCACCCCCGTCGACGAGAGAAGGCCGGAGCTTCAGCCCCGGCCTTCTGTGTTCTCTTGGCGTTCACCTGGCTGGGTAATAGGTCAGTGGGTTGACCGGCTTGCCGTCGATTCGGACCTCGAAGTGGAGGTGCGGGCCGGTGCTGTTGCCGGAGCTGCCGACGTACCCGATGAGTTGTCCCTTTTGGACCGTGCTGCCCTCGGTCAGGCCGGCGGCGAACCCGTTGAGGTGTCCGTAAAGGGTCACGATATGGCCGCCGCCGTGGTCGATCATGATCGTGCGGCCGTAGCGGCCCTTCGTGCCGAGGAAGACAATGGTCCCGCCGTCGGCCGCGGAGACCTCGGTGCCGCGCGGGGCGCCCAGGTCAATGCCGGTATGGTAGTTAAGCCGCCGCCAGCCGAAGCCGGAGGTCAGCCGGCCCGTGGGGACGGGCCAATAGAGGGTGCCGGTGCCGAGGTCCGGCGCCCGCTTGGTGCCGTGGACCTCGACCTGGACCTTGGGCTCGGAGAGTATCCGCTCGCTCAGGACGCTCGTCTTCTGCTGGCGGTCGGAGGTCCGCCGCTCGATGCGGTAGGTGACCTCTTTCTGCCCGCCGACACCAGGCTGCTGGACGACGACCTGCCAGGGCCACAGGGTGGCGTCCTCGACGACCTGGACGGGGAAGGGTATCCATTCCTTGACCGTTTTGACCTCGACGCTGACGATGCTGATGTATGGTGAGGCCGCGATGAGGTTCAGTTTCTGCCCGGGGCTGATGGTTGCAGAATTGCGGATCTCCGGGTTCGCCTTGAGCAGCGTGTCGACGGTCATTCCGTGCCTGTTGGCGATGGTCCAGAGGGAGTCGCCGCGGGAGACCACGTAGGTCTCGATCTTGTCGGTGCCGCGGGCCAGGATGCGCTTGGCCTCGTCTTTGGCCCGCAGCTTGTCGAGGGGGATCGGGGCCGCCTCGACGGTCACCCTCTGCTCGATCTCCAGGCTGGCCACGGAGCCACCGCGCTGCTTGATGCGCATAGCTTCCTCGGCTTTGAGCTCATCGACGACCGCCTGGGCTTCGTCCTTGTTCAGGAGTCCGACCACGTCTTGTCCCTCGATCTTGATCATGAACCCATCGGTGGCCAGCGGCGACAGGGTGCGCAGGGCCTCCCGCACCGCCGCCGAGTTGCTCAACTCGGCCAGTCCCTGCGGAGCGGTCGCCGCGCCGTTCGCCTGTCCCTGCGCAGCGCTGGTCTGACCCGGCTTCCCACCCGTCTGGCCGGCGCCGGTCCCTGGGGCGGTGGCTTCCGTCTCGGCCGCGGACGAGGTGTAGCGGACCAGGGCCACTTGGCGCCCGGCTCGAACCGGTCGGCCGAGGTCCTTGGACGCTTCGGCCTTCAGTTCTGCTAGGGCCGCGCGGACAATGGCCTTCCCCTGGACCACGCCAAGGGCCTGCCCGTTGACCTCCAAAACGTAGGTGGCTCTGCCGGCCATGACTGTATAGGCCGTCCAGCCCACCACGAGGAAGGCCGCGACCACCGCCGCGATAATCTTGGCTTGAGGTTTCTTGAGCAGATTGATCATGGACATGGTAACCACCCGACGACGAGTCTTGTGCCTGACATTTCGACCGGCTTCAGATTATTTCCTCCCTGACCATTGCCATCAGAGTTAAGGAAAATTGTGTAGCCCGGTGGTATTTTATGCTGAAAACGGTCACAATCATACAAGCCCCCAAAAGTGCCCTCGGCGCTGGCCTCTTTCCATGATTTACACCAAGGTGATTTCGAATGGGAGTAAAAGCTATATCAGGTCAGGTTGCTAACTGAGGAAAGCTTTGCCCAACTCCGCGGCGGGAAACCCCGCCCGCCTGGGCGGCGGCGAACAGTCGTGCGGCCCCGGCGCCAGAGAGAGAGGTGCAACACCTGAGAGCACACGGGTTAACGAGAATCCTCTTGGTGGGGTTGATCGTCGTCGTGGTCGGCGTCGCCGGTTTCGCCCTGGGCCGTCCGGCCCGGCAGACGCTGGGCGGAAGGACCGCGGCCGAGGCCGGCGCGAAGGGTGTCCCGGGTTTCACCGACCCGACTTCGCTGGCCGACCCCGAGGGGCTGTTGGTCGCGGGCGGCCAGTTCGCGGCATCGGAGGTCTCGACCCCAGCCGGGAAGCCGGCCATGGTCACCTACACCATCCAGTCCGGCGATACCGTCTGGGACCTCGCCGCCAAGTTCGGGACGACGGTTGACTCGATCATCGGTTCGAACAATTTGTCCTCGTCGGGGCGCATCGGCCCAGGTCAAACGATAAAGATACCGACCGCGCCGGGCCTCGCGGTCACCGTCAGGTCCGGGCAGACTCTGTGGGACCTGGCCAAGGGATACGGGCTCAAGGTCGAAGACATCGCCAAGGCCAACAACCTTGACGCCAACGCCGCGCTAGCGGTGGGGACCGAGCTGTTCCTCCCCGGCGCCAAGGCCCAGCCGGTTGTCGTCGCCTCGCGGGGCACCGGCCGCAGCCCGATGACCAGCGGGTCGTCGGGGTCCGGTTTCATCTGGCCGGTGCGCGGGAGCATCACGTCGTACTTCGGACCCCGCAACGGACGGATCCATACCGGCATCGACATCGCCGTCGGCTACGGATCACCGGTGCACGCCTCCCGTTCGGGGACCATCAGCCGGGCCGGTTGGATCAGCGGATACGGCTACGCCGTGATCATCGACCACGGCGGCGGGGTGTCGAGCCTCTATGCGCACAACTCCAGGCTCCTCGTGAAAGAGGGCCAGGAGGTCTCCCAGGGGGACGTCATCGCCTACTCCGGGTCCAGCGGTCACTCGACCGGCCCCCACGTCCATTTCGAGATTCGCCTCAACGGGCAACCGGTCAACCCTCTGGCCCGCCTGGATTGATGATCCGAGACGCCGACACAAAAGCCGGATGGCTCTGAGCCATCCGGCTTTCTTCTGTCCGTAGGCGCCCCGCGAAGGGCATAAGGGCCGGGACGTCGTCGCCCGTCAGACCATCACCGCGGGATGCTTTCGGCTTTTCGGTATTGCAGATAGAGGGCGCACTCCAGTCTCTTCTTCTGCAGTCGGCACCCGGGCGCGTAGGGCTTGGTGATGTCGCCGGCGGCCAGGTGGGCGTTGGCGTTGCACCCGCCGCCGCAATGGAAGCGGGCCCAGCAGCGGCGGCACTCGTCTTTGGTGAAGACGTTTGTGGAGGCAAAGGTCCGGACAAGGTCGTGGCGCTCGACGCCGCGCCAGACGTCGCCGAGCTTGAAGCCGTCGCGGCCGACGAACTGGTGACATGGGAAGAGGTCTCCGTCGGGCGTGACGGCCAGATACTCGTGGCCCGCCCCGCAGCCCGTGGCCCGCTTCTTCAGGCACGGGCCACCCTGGTCCTCCAGCTCGAAGTGGAAGAAGACCAGCGGCCGCCCGGCTTCGAAGCGCTCGAGGTAGTAAGCCGTGAGCCGCTCGTACTCGGCCTCCGCCCGGGCCAGGTCGTCCTGGGTGAGGGCATAGTCGTCGCCGGCCAGGCCGACGACCGGCTCCAGGGAGAGACGCCCGAACCCGAGGTCGGCGAGGTGCCTGACGTCCTCGGTGAAATCGAGGTTGTGGTGGGTGTAGGTGCCACGAAGGTAGTAGTCCTGGCCGCCGCGGGCGGCGACGGCCTTCTTTATCCGCTCGAGGACGACATCGTAGCTCCCGCGCCCGTTGCGCATCGGCCGCATCGTGTCGTGGACGGACGGCCGTCCGTCGATGCTGAGGACCAGGGCGACGTGGTGGCGGTCAAGGAAGTCGATGACGTCGTCGGTGAGCGGGGTGGCGTTGGTGGTCAGGGTGAAGCGGAAAGCTTTGCCGGACGCGGTCGCCCGCTCCTCGGCGTAGGGGACGACGTCGAAGAGGACCTCGCGGTCGAGGAGCGGCTCCCCGCCGAAGAAATCAATCTCGAGCCGGCGGCGGTCCCCAGAGGCGGCGATGAGGAAGTCGATGGCCTGCCTGGCCGTCTCCCGCGGCATGAGCCCGCGTTCCCCGCCGAACGGCCCCTGGCCCGCGAAGCAGTAGCGGCAAGCCAGGTTGCAGTCGTGGGCCAGGTTGAGGCAGAGGGCATGGACCACCGGAGAGTCCGGCGCTTTGAGGGCGGCAAGCTCCTCGGCGGAAGGGTCGGGCGACCAGAGGGTGCCGTCTTGGACCAGGTCGGCCAGGTCGTGCCAGGCCGCCTCGACGGCGACGGCGGTGTGGCGCCCGGCCAGCCGTTCGCCGGCCGTCGCCAGGTCGACCAGGCCGGCCTCGTCGAGGCCGAGGATGTCCCAGGCGACGGCGTCGGCCACATGCAGGGCCCCGCTGTTGACGTCGAGGACGAGGCGCTCGCCCTGACATTCGAAGCGGTGGACCTGGCCCTGACCCGCTCGCGGGGGAGTTGGTGCGGCCCGGCAGGCTTCAAGCCCGGGCCTCGTCTTGTCACTCATCGGTCGTCGCCGTCCTCCGGGGCGCGCCGTCCGGCCACCGCTCACGCGGCGAAACCGGACCGGCGGAAAATGAACAAGCCCGTCCCGCTGGCGGACGGGCCTGACTGATGACTGGGTTCGGTCAGCGAGGGCAGACCTGGTTGCCGACGGTGCAGGAGGTCTTGCAGGCCGACTGGCACGAGGTCTGGCAACTGGCGCACCGCTCGTCGGGGGTCACCCGCTTGAAGGGCTTGACGACCGTCCGGATGTGCTTCTGGGCTTCGTTCTTGTTGGGCTCGATCATGCTCGTCTTCCTCCCTCGACAGGTCCTGGATCGTTGCCGTCCTGAATTATAGCACAGGCCGGTGGTCCCGTCCACCGACCCGGCCGGGTGCATTCAACCCGTGTTGCCTTCCAGGCTTGAGCCCGTGCTAAGAGCTGGTTCCACGGCTGAACATCCCCTAGCCCCTGATCAGTCTTGTCATTTGGCGTCGAACGATTCCAGCAGTTCCCAAAGGTCGTATGCCGCCCCACAACGAACCCATACACCCCGAGCGACAGATGATTCGCGCCATGATACTTGCGGGTGTAAGCAAACACTGCGCAATGGGGCAAAGGTAACATACAGTTGACTCTGAGGCATAGGTATCCAAGGGAGTGATATCTGGATGGATGGGCTCGGGTCCAAAAAGAGGCTGTTCATTGCTCTAATCGTTGTTGCCCTATCAGCCACGGGCTGTACGGGGTCCGCCACATCTAAGCAGACGCCCGCGAAAAGCGACGACCCTGTTCCTTTTAGTGGGGGGCCCGCTAAATTCCCAATTGTCTCGGTTTTCCCTCTGCAGGCGACTGTCGATCTTGACAGACCCAGTCTGTTGCTGCGCGCAAATGCTAATAGTCAGGCAATCGACACTAAAATCTATACGGCGCAGTGGAGCCTGGGAGGCGTGTTGATGTCGACCGAGACGACACTTACCGCGGCCCCTTTCGTCAAGGCCATCGGTAACCGTGAGGGCACCTACGTCGTGCGTCTGACCATCGTGACCAAGGCGGGAAACAAAGTAGGAGAAAGCACGGCGACGGTCATTGCCAAAAAGGACAAGCCAATCATAGTATCCAGTAACCCCGAGTTCGAC